>NZ_JBEZMM010000043.1:0-65748 GCF_040652715.1 Streptomyces sp. NPDC048196
TCGTGGACGTAAAGCGTCAGCAGTCCACGAACAAGGCCCCGGAGGTCCGTCACCGCACCCGAAACACCACCCGCCCGCCGCAGGCGCAACGGCGAGAAACCCCACGGCGGGAGGGAGACGGGTACGTGCGGGGCGCCGCAAAGCGCAACGGCGAGCGAGCCCCGCGGCGCAGTAGACGAGTACGTGCGGCGGCGCCGCAAAGCGCAACGGCGAGCGAGCCCCGCGGCGCAGCAGACAAGTCCGTGCGGGGGCGCCGCAAGGCGCAACGGCGAGACGCCCCGCGACGCCGCAGACGGCTACGTGCGGGGGCGCCGCAAAGCGCACAACGGCAACCCCCACGCGGGACAGCCAGCTACGTGCGGGGGCGCCGCAAAGCGCAACGGCGAGACGCCCCGCGGCGGATCAGACGGCTACGTGCGGGGGCGCCGCAAAGCGCACAACGGCGAGCCCCGTGGCGGGACGGCCAAGTACGTGGGGAGGATTACGGCATCAGCACCGCATGCGGATCCGTGCCCTCCGTGCGGCCCGTGCCCGCGGTGAGTTCGCGCCAGGTTTCCAGGGCCAGGCGGAAGGCGCCGGCCTGTTCGTAGCCTTCGGCGGCCAGTTTGAAGTCGGCCTCGGCGGCCTCTTCGTGGTGGTCCGCGCGGTGGGCGCGGGCCAGGTGGAGCAGGCAGCGGGCCCGGTCGAGGGGCGACAGGTCTCCGGCCGTGAGGTCGATCTTCGCGGCGTGCTCGGCGGCCGCCGGCCCGTCGTCGTGGCGCAGTGCCGCGGCGGTCTCCAGCACGGCCAGCCAGGTCCGGGACGAAGGGGTGCCGACCAGTGCCGTGGCCTGCCGGGCGCGGGTGAGCAGGGCGTCCGCCTCGTCCGCCGGGCCCGCCGCGAGGGCGAGCAGCGTGCGGGCGCGGGCCAGCCGGAGGCGGAGCCGTACGCCGTCGGTGGTGGCGAGCTGGTCCTCGGCCTCGGTGAGGAGTTCCAGGGCCTCGTCCGGGTGACCGGACAGATATTGCGCACCGGCCACCGCCCACAGGGCGCCGGCCCGCAGTTCGCCGGCCGGGAGCGGTGTGGCCTCGGCGCGCAGCTCCGTGCCGAGCTGTTCGGCGCGGCTCCACTCGCCGCTGTCGACGGACGCGGACAGCAGCGCCATCCGGGCCTGGGCCCGCTCCGGGCGGCCGGGCTCCAGGTCGACGGTGACCCGTACGGCCTCCTCGGCGAAGCGGACGCCCTCGGGGAGGCGGCCCTCGGTGCGCAGCAGCTGGGCGAGTTCGATGGCGACCCGGGCGTGCAGCACCGGCGCGGTGCGGGTGAGCGGGTCGTCGAGCAGCCGGCGCAGTGCGACCTCATGGCGGGCCGGATCGTCCAGTCGCCCGAGGACGGTGGCCAGCTCCCAGTGCGCCTCCCAGCGCACCTCGTCCTGGTCGGCGCCGCCGGCCTGCTCCACCACGGCCTCCAGCTGGCGGCGCGCCGCCGCCCAGTCGCCGGCCAGCTGGCTGGCGCGGGCCGCCACCAACTGGCCGACCAGGCCGAGGCGTTCGGACAGCCGGGCGCCGGGCTCCTCGGTGGCGCTCAGCGCCTCGACGGTGGTGCCGAGCCGTTCGGCGATCGACCGGGCGATCTTGGCGCTCGGGATCCGGCGGCCGTTCTCGACCAGCGAGACGTAACTGGGCGAGAGATCGCCCCCGGCGAGGTCCCCCTGGGACAGGCCCTGCGCGCGGCGGACCTCCCGCACTCGCTTCCCGAAAACAGGCTGCTCAATCACCAAGGAATCGCTCGCAGTTGAGTTGGGTGGACGGACAGTGACGGTGTACGGACGGCGCCGGACGGTGGAACGTGATGACGGGGAGTCTACTCACCGGACGCCCGCCCGGGGGCCCCTGTGGACGACCTTCGTTCCGCCGGGGAGTCATTTTTTGTCACTTACGGAGGTAGGTATTCCTCTTGCTGGCGCGACGGGTATTGCGACAGTTCGGAGGCGTGTTCGGGCCCGTGGGGCGGGGATCGGCGGGTCCGTGGCAGGGGTTGCGGACGGGGTGTGGCGAGGGGCGCTTGTCACAATGGGCAGTCGAGTACAATGACTTTACTTGACAATAAATGACAATTGGCTGACGCTGACCCTCCATGGACTACGCCCCGAGGAGGGACATATGAGCTCCGCTCCCGCATGGCCGACCGTGGCCGCCGAGCCGGAGGACCGTGTCGACGGCCGACGCGCGGCGGCCGTGCACCGGGTCCGGGACTTTCTGGTGGACAACGCCGACACCGTGCACGCGCTGCTGTGCGAGATCTCCACCCACCGCGCCGCGCGCTACGAGATCGAGTCCACCATCGCCACCCTCGACGGGGCCCTGGACGAGGTGGCCACCCACCGGCCCGGTCGCGTCCCCCGGCTGGCCGCCTTCATGCCGTCGAACGTCATCCTCTACTCCTACGCCCTCTACCTCCTGGTCCCCGCCCTCTACACCGAGCGGCTGGTCTTCCGCCCCTCCAGCCGCGTCAAGGACCAGATGTGCCGGCTGCACGCCCTGCTCGCCGAGCAGCACCGCCTGCCCATCACCCTCAGCACCGCCAGCCAGCGCGAGTTCCTCCAGGACCACGTCAGCCCGGCCGATGTCGTCGTCTTCACCGGCGCCTACGCCAACGCCGAGCAGATCCGCGCCCGGCTCTCCCCCGGGCAGCTGTTCCTCTTCCTCGGCTCCGGCGTCAACCCGTTCGTGGTCGCCCCCGGCGCCGACGTCGAGCGGGCCGCCCGCGACGCGCTCGCCATCCGCGTGCTCAACACCGGCCAGGACTGCCTGGGTCCGGACCTCTTCAGCGTCCACGAGTCGCTGCTCGACCCGTTCGTGGACGCCCTGGTAGGCGAATTGAAGGGGCTGCGCTACGGCCCGTACACCGACCCGGACGCCGACTTCGGGCCGATCTTCTACGAGAACGCGCTGGAGGACGGCGCACAGTTCCTCGCCCGCAACCGGGGCGGCATCGTGCACGGCGGACATGTCGACTTCCGGGCCCGCCGCCTCGACCCCACCGTCGTCGTCGGTGACGAGGTCACCCCGCGTACCCACGTGCCGGAGTTCTTCGCCCCGATCTTCAACGTCGCCTCCTACCGCGACGAGGACGCGCTCGCCGCGACCCTGACCACCGGCACCTTCACCGAACGCGCCCTCGGCTCCAGCGTCTACGGCCACGCCCCCGCCCTCGTCCAGGCGCTGCGCCGCCGCACCACCGTCACCCTCGACACCACCCTGCTGTCCATCGACGACGGCAACGCCCCCTTCGGCGGCTACGGCCGGATGGCCAACTACATCTCCGACGGCCAGGAGGTGCGCGCCGAGCCCGTCCTGGTCTCCAAGGCCGTCGCCGCCTACCGCCCGGGCGGTGACCGATGAGCCAGGACACCGCGGCCCACCCGTCCGCCTGGGCGGCGATCGCCGACCACCTCCACCACCTGGGCACCACCGCGGTCTTCGGGCTGCCCGGTGACGACATGGCGCCGCTCGGCGCGCTGGAACACTCCGACATCCGGGTGGTGCTCTGCCGCGACCAGCGCAACGCCGTTTTCATGGCGACCGGTTACGCGCTCGCCTCGGGCCGCCCCGGGGTCTGCGTGATCGGCAAGGGCCCGGCGGTGACCAATGCGCTCACCGGCCTGCTGGAGGCGCGCTCCGCCGCCGTACCGCTGATCCTCATCGCCGACGGCACCCGGCTGGACCGGGTCGGCACCGGCGCCTTCCAGGAGCTGGACCAGCTGGCCGCGGTCCGCCCGTACGTGAAGTGGGCGGTCCGCGTCGACCACGCCGAGCGGCTGCCGGGCGCCCTGGAGAAGGCCGCCGCGCTCGCCGTCAACGGCACGCCCGGCCCGGTCTACGTCGAACTCGCCGAGCAGATCGCCGGCGAACCCGTCCCCCGTACCGGCGCCTGGCGCCCGGCCGTGCCCCAGCGGCCGGCCCCCGACCCCGCCGCGCTGGCCGCGACCGCCGCCCGGATCGCCGCGGCGGAACGGCCGTTGCTGCTGGTCGGCGGGGGCGCCCGGCACCGGAACGCGGACCGCCGGATCGAACGGTTCGCCGAGCGGCTGGGCGCCGGTATCTTCACCACCGCCTCCGGCCGCGGCACCGTCGCCGAGGACCACCCGCTGCACTGCGGCGTCAGCGGCCTCTACACCGTCGCGCCCGTGGACGCCCTGTGGCGCGAGGCGGACCTGGTCGTCGCGCTGGGCAGCCGCCTGGAGGAGACGGCAACCTTCGGCTGGCCGGAGGGCGCGGACCAACTCCCCGTCGTCCAGGCCGTCCTGGGCGAGGAGAGCCTGGTCCTGGACCGTCCGGGGAGTTACGTCCTGGCGGACGTGGCGGCGACCGTGGACGGCTGGGCCGGGCTGCTCGACGGGCACCGGCCGGACGGGGCCTGGGCCGAGCGGGTCCGCTCCGTGCGGGCGGCGTTGGCGCAGCGGGCCGCGGACCGGGCCGAGGAGGCCGGGAAGCGGGCGCCGGACGGCACCGTCCCGGTCGCCCGGGTGCTGGCCGAGCTGGAGCGGGCCGTCCCCGCCGGCCGGGTCCTCGTCCAGGAGAACGGCCTGCAGGACATGTGGTCGTACTTCTTCCCGCACTACGCGCTCGGTGCCGGCGGCGGTTCCGTCGTCCCCAGCGAGCAGACACCGCTGGGCTTCGGCGCGGCGGCCGCGGTGGGCGTACGGCTGGCCGAGCCGGCCGGGCGCCCCGTGGTCGCGGTGGTGGGCGACGGCGCCTTCCACCTCTTCCGCGCCGAACTGCCGACGGTCGCGGACGCCGGCGCGGCCGTGCTCTACGTCGTCCTGGACAACGGCGGCTACGGCTGGCTGCAGTCCAACCTCGACCGGATCTCCGGCCCGGACTCCCGCTTCGCCTTCACCCGCCCCCGGCCCACCGGCACCGACGGCCTGACCAGCGCCTACGGCCTGAACCACCGCCGGGTGACGGACCCCGACCGGCTGCCCGAGGCACTGGCCGCGGCCTGGCGCGAGGTCGCCGCCGGCACCACGTCCGTCGTCGAGGTGGCGGTCGCGCTGGCGGACACCCCACCGGGGATGACGGGCGCGGCGGGCGACTTCCCGGAACGGGCGGAGGAGGCGGAAGCCTAGCCACCGGCCGGAACCCGGCACCCGGTACGCATCTGGGGGCCGCGCTGCCATCGGCGGCGCGGCCCCTGCGTGCGTAACGGGGGCCTGTACGGGACGGCGCCCAGGCACCTACGGGCGAGCACCTACGGCCGGGCATCTACGGGCTGGGCACCTACAGCCGGGCATCTACGGCCGGGGGTCTACGGGGTGAGCATCCATGGCCCGGCATCTCCCGAGCGGGCATCTACGGCCGGGCATCCATGGAGCGGACATCTACGCCGGGCATCTACGGCGCGCAAGGCCGGAAGGGCGTGCGTGGGCCGGCCCCTTCCCCGGCTCGGGGGTTGCCGGGGGCGGGGCCGGTCCACGTCTTCTTCGTACGGGGAGCCACGCCGAGGCGTGACGGGGATGCGCTCCCTTTCGTACGGATCGGTGTCAGCTCGTGGTCTTGCGGCGGAACTTGGTGACGGCCAGCGGGGCGGTGAGCGCGGTCAGGCCCACCGACCACACCACCGTCCAGAGCACCGGGCCGGCCACCGGCCCCTCGCCCAGGGCGAGGCCGCGGGCCGCGTCGGCCATGTGGGTCAGGGGGTTGACGCGGGTGAAGGCGGCCAGCCAGTCCGGCATCGTCGTGGGCGAGACGAAGATCGAGGAGGCGAACTGCAGCGGGGTCAGCACGACCCCCGAGAGCCCCTGGATGGCCTGTGCGGTGCGCAGGGTCAGGCCGAGGAGCATGAAGATCCAGATCAGCGACGTGCCGAAGAGGGTGGTCAGACCGATGGCCGCGGCTATACCGGGCCAGCGGCCGGAGAAGTCGAACCCGAGCAGCGCGGCGACGATCAGCAGGACCGTGATGGCGACCAGCATCCGGCCCGTCTCCACCACGACCTTGGCCAGGAGTATCGAGGAGCGGGCGATCGGCATCGTACGGAAGCGGTCCATCACACCGCTGCGGAAGTCGTCGTTGACGCCGGTGCCGACGGCCATGGCGATGGTCATGCCGAGGATGACCATCAGGCCCGGCACGAGGAAGGCGGTGTACTGCGCGCGGCTGCCACCGCGGCCGATCACCCCGCCGAAGACGTAGACGAACAGCAGCGTCAGCACGATCGGCATCAGCAGGGCGTCGGTCATCGACTCCGGGTTCTGCCGGATCTGGAGGAGGTTGCGGCGGACCAGCGCGCCGGTGTGCCGGGCCGTCGCGCGCAGCCCGATCCGGCCCTCGTCGAGGAGGGCGGCGGGCGCCTCGGGACGGGGCGCGGCCTGAAGGGTCGTCACGGCTGCTCCTCCGGTCAGGCCCGGCCGCGGCGTTCGTCCAGCCACTTCTGCCAGTACGAGCGGCGGTCGCTGCTGGGGTGCGCGACGATGATGTCGCCGAAGACGGCGGAGCCGTTCACGCGGACGCGCGGGGTGACGGATTCGGGCCCGGAGTGCGCCCGGGTCAGATCGCGGAGGTCGCCGAAGACCTTGCTGCAGTTCATCTCCACCCGGACGCCCTCGGGGAGCAGCAGATGCACATCGCCGACCAGCGCCTTGGCGACGATGGTGAGCTCACCGGTCGGCGGTGCGGGGGAGGAGCACAGGTCGAGGGTGATGTCGCCGAGGACCGCGGTGGCCTCGATGCCGTGTTCCAGTGCGGGGCTCTGGTGGACGAGGTCGCCGACGAGGGCGCGGAAGGAGCGCTGTCCGGAGCCGGCGGTCGGCGGGGCCGTGACATGGGGGAGGTCCTCGCCCACGGACGCCAACTCCTCACGCGTCCGGGCGAGATACGCCGCCTCGGAGCGCTCGGCGAGCTCTTCGAGGGTTAACCGCCCTTCCGCGGTGGCTTCCCTGAGCCGCTCGACCATGGCCTCCCGCTCGGCGTCCGACGCCAGCACCGAGCGCGCGGCCGCGGAGGGGGCGGGGGAGGCGGATGCGGAGGCCACATCCTTGGTGAGGTCGGGACGATGGGGCTG
This sequence comes from Streptomyces sp. NPDC048196, assembly GCF_040652715.1. Lineage (NCBI taxonomy): Bacteria > Bacillati > Actinomycetota > Actinomycetes > Kitasatosporales > Streptomycetaceae > Streptomyces > Streptomyces sp. NPDC048196. The sequence continues at coordinate 7,045 of NZ_JBEZMM010000043.1, forward strand.
GGTCATGGATGGTGCCTCCGCGGAGTCCGGCGGTGGTGGGGCGTGTGCGTGCTCATCGCACCACGTCGCGCGGGGCGCGGGCATCGCCGCGGGGTACTACATCGAAAGGTTGACCCGCGGACCCGGCCACACAGTTCGGCGTACGCGGCGGACCCGGGGCGTACTCGTGGCGTACCCATGGCGTACGCGCTGTACGCGGCATGCGCGGGTCGGCAGGGTTCCCCGGTGCAAGCGGCGGGGTCTCCCGTGAGGAGGGGCGGCCGGTCGCGGCGGTGCCGGGAGATCGGCGGACCGGCGGACGCGGACTTCCCCGGCTTTGCTGTACTCGGCGGCCGGTTTTCCGCTCCCGTAGTCACGCGGGAAATGATCTCGGTGACCCCCGGTGAAGAACGGTGAAGGAATCCGAATATCGGTCGACTTCTTCTTGACTACTTGGTAAAGTACCCAGCACTCATTGTGACTCGGCGATTTGATCCGACCGGCCGGAGTCATCCACTGTTCGAAATCCGGAGGGTTTGTCGAATGCCTGAGCTGGCGGACACCGGGCGGCGAATCAAAGAGCTTCGGGTCAGCGCGGGAATGACACAGCACGACCTCGCCGGGTCCGAAATGTCGTCCAGCTACATCTCGCTGGTCGAGCGCGGGAAGCGCATTCCCAGTGGCCGGGCGCTCAAGATCCTCGCGGCCCGCCTCGGCGTCGGCGTGGACGAAATCTCCAGCAGCCCCCAGCCGGCCGAAAGTCCGGGCCTGGCCCGCCGCCTGGACCTGGTCGGACGATTGGTCGCGGCCCGCCGGCAATGGGAGGGCGGCGACGCCGAGGGAGCGCTCTCAGAATTCCGCGCACTGGCCTCGATGGAGCCCGCCGGCCGGCAGGACGACGTATTTACCGAGGCGCAGCTCGCCATTGCCGAAATACTGGGCTCGCTCGGCCGCGCCGACGAGGGCGCCGACGTCCTGCTGCGGATGCTGGACACCCTCGCCCCCGCGCCGTACGCCGAGGCCCGGCTGCGCGCCCTGATCGCCCTCGCCGACCTGCTGGAATCGGCCGGCCGGGTGCAGGACGGACTGCGCTACGCCCTCACCGGCTACCTCGAATGCACCGACCGCCGGACCGCCCAGGGCCCCGGCACCGGCCCGGCCACCGGCCCCGGCACCGGCTTCCACCTGCTGCTCGTCCTCGACGTGCTCACCCGCTGCGCCTACTGGAGCGGCTGCCCGGACTGGGCCCCCGAGCCCGAGCACCCCCGCCCGCCGGCCGACGGCATCCTTCCCGGGCCGCGCGCCACCATCGATCTGCACCGGGCACTCGCGCTGCGCGACCGCGGCGAGTGGGAGCGCGCCGCCGAATTGCTGGGCGCCTGCGCGCGCCGGGTCACCCCGGCCGCCGGATTCCCGCTGTGGGAGAAGGTCAACGGCCAGTACGCCCTGCTCTTGCTGCACCGCGGTGAGCCGGCGGCGGCGCGCAGCATCGTCGAACGCGGGCTGGTGGTCGCCTCGGTGGCGCAAGAGCCGGAATTCCCGCTCTGGCTCACCACCGCGGACGCGGTCTGCGCGGAGGCGGCCGGCGACCGGGACCGGCTGATCGCCCTGGGCGAGGAGCTGGCCGCGCTACCCGAGACCGGCCGCAGCCATGAGAAGGCCGCCGCGCTCCAGGAGATCGCGGCGGCGTGCGAGCGGGTGGGGGACCGTGAGCGGGCGGCCGGGCACTACCGGCAGGCCGCCGACCTGTTCCGCCGGGCCCAGGCGTACCGGCACGCCGAGCGGGCCCGGGAACGGCTCGTCCAGCTCGCCGAAAGCCGTGACCGGCAGCCGCAAGAGCAGCTCTGAGAAGGCCCTGGAGCGGCCCTGAAGCAGCTCTGGATCAGCTCCGAAGCAGCCCTCGCGCGGCTCGCTCGGTGACTCTCTCCGTAGCCCTCACTCAGCTCTATCCGCCCGCCCTCGCACAGCTCTCTCCGTAGCCCTCTCCGCAGCCAAGCAGCTGGCCCCGTCGCCGGCTCTGCGGCAGCTGTGATGTCACTCAGGAGTCGCTCCGACGTCCTTCCGAAGCCGCTCTGACGTCGCTCCGAGGAGGGCGTGAGAGGGCCGGTCGAAGACGTCCGGCGAGGGCGAAAGCGGCCCGGCGCGGGCACCCGGCGAATGCGAAAGCAAACCCGGCAATCGCAGATGCGCGGCCGGCGGCCGGAAAAGCCCGGCGGACGGCCGCATCGGCACCACGGTGGTTGAGCGCAAAAGCAAGGCCGCGTCCCACATATGCGTGGCCGGTGAACGGAATTTGCGGTGCGACCGGTCGCAAAAGTGGCCCGGCGACCGCCGGGACGGAAAGACGCCGCGGCGGCGCTATGGGCCCTGGGCCGTTATGCCCTTATGTCGTTATTGCGGGTAATTGACGCATTCATTTATTAGCTTTCTTTCCCAATCCGAGCAGTGCGAACAGTGCCTCCGCGCCGCCCACGATCGCCAGGATGAGTCCCGCCTTGGACAGGGAGAAGATCGGCGTCTCGACTTCCTTTGTGGTCAGCCACAGGACCAGCCCGATGACCGCCAGAACAATGCCTACCGCAAAACCCTTCATCGGTTCCCTCGTCTCCTCGCCCGGTGATGGTCCGGTGTTGGCGCCCCGGCCGGTCGGCGCGGGGCGGTGGTAGTCACCAGCGTCCCGTCGCGAGGCAGCCTCCGGATCGTCCGCAGGTAGGCACTTTCCCGCCCGCGGTCTGTCACTTTCTATGTACGCCGGGCCCTACCCGGGGGCCGCGGGGCGTGCGCCCCCACGTAGCCCGCCCACCGCGACCCGGCCCCCTTCCGCCCCCTCGAACCGCCGCCCTAGTCAATTTTCCTGACTCGCTCTGTCATGACTCTGAGAGCGTTTCCGCTGGTGCGAGGCCTGATGGCCCGTCTCGCCCGCGAGTCATGACTGACCGCCTTCCGCGCAACCTGTTGACAAGCCGATGACTCGGCTGTCATGTTTCTGGTCATGAGGACGCCCCGAGCGTGACAACGGGGCAGAAAAACAGGAGGCGTTTCATGGAGTTACGCACGGATCGGCGGCGCGTCGTCGTCACCGGCTGCGGGGTGGTGTCCCCCGTGGGAAACACCACCGAAGACTTCTGGACCGCCCTCCTCGCCGGCCGTAGCGGTGTCACCGCGCTCACCCGCTTCGACACCTCCGGACTTCCGGTCCGGATCGGCGGCGACCTCACCGGTTTCGACCCGGCCGGCTCCGGCTTCCTCACCCCGCAGGAGGTCCGGCGCACCGACCTCTTCACGCAGTACGCGGTGGTCGCCGCCGGCCAGGCGATGCGGGCCGCCGGCCTCGAACCCAGGGCCGACGTCGACCCGTACCGCTTCGCCGCGGTGATCGGCTCCGGCTACGGCGCCGCCCACGCCATCCAGCAGCAGTACGACGTGCTCAAGAACCAGGGCGCGCGGCGGGTCTCCCCGTACCACTCGGTCCTCACCGCCATCGACCACCCGGCCGGCCTGCTGTCCATCAAGTACGGCATCAGCGGCCCCAGTTGCGCGGTCTCCGCGGCCTGCGCGACCGGCGCGGTGGCCCTCGGCGAGGCGGCCGAACTGATCCGCCACGGCCGGGCCGACGTGGTCCTGGCCGGCGGCACGGACGACTCCCTGACCGCCGCCGACCTGGCCGGTACCGCCAACGCCCGGGCGCTGTCCCGCCGCAACGACGATCCCGAAGGCGCCAGCCGGCCCTTCGACCGGGACCGCGACGGCTTCGTGATGGCCGTCGGCGCCACCGTCCTGACCCTGGAGGAGGCCGGCCACGCGGAACGCCGCGGTGCCACGATCCTCGCCGAGGTCGCCGGTTACGCCGCCACCACCGACGCCCACCACGCCACCGCCCCCGACCCGACCGGTGCCGGCGCGGTCCGCGCGATGCGCGGGGCGCTCACCGACGCGGGCCTGACCCCCGGCGACGTCGGGCAGGTCAGCGCCCACGGCACCGGCACCGTCCTCAACGACCGCATCGAAGCGGCCGCGCTGCGCGAAGTGCTCGGCCCCGACCAGCTGCGCCGTACGCCGGTCACCGCGGTCAAGAGCATGACCGGGCACATGCTCGGCGCGTCCGGGGCCGCCGAGGCAGCCGCCGCGGCGCTCTCGCTGCGGGACCGCACGATCCCACCGATCCGCAACTGCGACCACCCCGAGGACGACGACCTCGACCTGGTCGTCAAGGGCCCCCGGGAGTGGGACGGCGACGTGGTGCTGAGCAATTCGTTCGGCTTCGGCGGCCACAACGCCGTCCTCGTCCTGAAGCGCTACCGCACATGACCCCGTACGCGCCCCCGGGCACCGCACCCGTGACGACCGCACCCGCTGACCCACGAGACCACTGAAGGAGGAGACGCACCATGCAGGGACGACTGGTGACCTTGGAATGGCCCGGCGACGACGACTGGGCCGCGATCGCCTCCTGGCTGCGCCCCGGCTCGCCGGCGGCCGTGCTCAGCGGTGACTGGGAGCTGCTGGGCGCCACCGAGGTCGAGCAGGCCAACCGCTCCGGCCGGGTCCACCACCTGGTGATCCGCACCAAGGACGGCACCCGCATCGGCACCGTCAGCTACCAGCGCTCGGGCCGGATCGGCGGCTGGACCGTCGGCGGCGCGATCGGCTCGCCCGAACTGTGGCGCCGCGGCTACGGCGCGGAGGCCGTCGTCCTGCTCGTCGACTACCTCTTCCACCAGCTCGACGCCCACCGCGTGCAGGTCACCACCGCCGGCTACAACAAGGGCATCATCCGGCTGATGACCAAGACCCCGTTCGTGGTCGAAGGCATCCTGCGGGACCACTGTTACCTCGACGGCGAGTACCACGACGCCATCGTGTGGGGCCTGCTGCGCGAGGAGCACTACGCCTCGCTCAAGCCCAGCGAGGACAACCGCGTACTGGCCGTCGGGCTGGCGGACTTCGTGTCCGAGGACGACAAGGTGCAGGCCCGGGCGGTGCTCGCCGCGCACCTCGCCACGGCCGGCCGCACCGCGCTCACGCCCTACCTGGAACCGGACGCCGAAACCCTCGGCGAGGTCGTGCCGGCCGAGCGGGGTGCCGCATGAGAGACGGCGCCGAGAGCTTCGCCCTGGCCGACCGCACCTTCTTCGACTGGCCCGGCAACTGGGACCTGGAGGCCACCCGCTTCCCCGCCCCGCCGCTGCCCGACGGCTGGACCCGCGACGACAACGAGGCCTGGACCTTCTGCCGTCCGCCCCAGGACCGGCTCCCCGACCAGGGCTGGAAGATCCACGTCAGCGCGTCCCCCGACGACGCGCCCCGCACCATCGCCGACGTCGCCGACTACTGCGCCCGGCACGGCATCGCCTTCAAGTACCTCAAGAGCGCCAACGTCCTGCGCGCCCTGAGCCGCAAGTACGCCCAGCGCTCCTCCGCCGGCAAGCTGCTGACCGTCTACCCCGCGGACGACGCCGAACTGGCCCGCACGCTCGAAGGACTGGACGCGCTGATCGGCGGCCGCCCCGGCCCGTACGTCCTGACCGACCTGCGCTTCCGCCAGGGCCCGCTGTACGTCCGCTACGGCGGATTCCGCACCCGCTACGTGGAGGACGCCGACGGCGAGCTGGTCACGGCCTTCCGGCGCCCCGACGGGACGCTCGAACCGGACCGCCGCACCCCGGTCTTCCACACCCCCGACTGGGTCACCGTCCCCGACGTCCTCAAGGACTCGCTGGCCGCCCGGCAGGCCGTGGACGACTTCCCGTACCGGATCACCGGCGCGCTGCACTTCTCGCACGGCGGCGGCGTCTACCGCGCCGAACCGGTCGGCGAACAGGCCCTCGGCGCCGGACGGCGCAGCGTCGTCCTCAAGGAGGGCCGGCCGTACTCGGGCACCGACGGCGTCGGCCGGGACGCGATCGCCCGGCTCGCCCACGAGCACCGGATCCTGACCCGCCTGGCCGGACTGCCCGGCATCCCCCGCACCTTCGGCACCTTCCAGGCCGGCGAGCACCTCTTCCTGGTCCTGGAGGACATCGAGGGGCAGGACTTCCAGTCCTGGCTCGCCGGGATCTACCCGCTGACCGTCCCCGAACCCGACGAGGCGGCGGTGGCCGCCCACCGGGACCGCGCCCTGGCCCTCTTCGGCCGGATCGAGCAGCTGATCGCCTCGGTGCACGACCGCGGGGTCCGCATCGGTGACCTGCACCCGGGCAACTTCATCATCCAGCCCGGCGACGTCCCGGTCCTCCTGGACTTCGAGGTGGCCGACGGGATCGACCTGGCCACCCCCAGCAGCCTCGGCGCCCCCGGCTTCCACCGGGCCGACGCCACCGGCGCGGACGGCGACCACTACGCACTGGCCGCGATCGCCCTGTGGCTCTTCCTGCCGCTCGCCGCGCTCGGCGGTCTGGCCCCCGACAAGGCGTCGGCACTGCTCGACACCGCGGCCCGCAGGTTCGGCCTCCCCGGCCACCTGGTGTCCCGGCTCGCTCCCCAGCTCGCCCCCAACGACAACACCACGTCGCCGCTGCGCAGCCTGCCGGAGACCTTCCCGCCCTCCGACATCCTGACCTCGATCGGCCGGGGCCTGCGCGACAGCGCCACCCCGCACCGCACCGACCGGCTCCACCCCGGCGACTTCGCGCAGTTCGCCGAGGGCGGCGCGGGCTTCGCACACGGCGCCGCCGGCGTCCTGTGGGCCCGCCACACCGCCCTCGGGGAACGCGACGAGGAGGGCGCGGCCTGGCTGCGCGCCGCCGTCGACCGGGTCCCCGCCGAACGCATCGGCTTCTACGACGGCCTGCACGGAATCGCCTACGTACTAAGGGAGTTGGGCGACCACGAAGGAGCCCTCAAGGCCCTCGACCGGGCCGCCGACCGGCTCTCCGTACGCCACTGTCCCAGCCTCTACCGCGGTCTGTCCGGCGTCGGCCTGAACCTCCTGCACTTCGCCGACGCGCTGGACGACGACGCCCTGCGGCAGCAGGCCCTCGGCCTCGCCGACCGCGTCACCGCGCGGCTCGCCACGGCCCGCACCGAACCCGTCGAGCACAAGCGCCGGCGCGGCTCCACCCACGCCGCCGGCCTGATGTACGGCTGGTCGGGCCCCGCGCTCTTCCTGCTCCGCGCCCACCGGGCGACCGGCGATGCCGCCCTGCTCGACGAGGCGGTCCGCGCGGTCCACCGCGACCTCGACCGCTGTGGCACCGGCCCGCAGGACACCCTCCAGGTCGACGAGGGATTCCGCCTGCTGCCCTACCTCGACAACGGCAGCGCGGGCATCGCCCTGGTGGCGGCCGAACTCCTCCGCCACCGCGACGACGCCCGGCTCCGCGAGGCCCTACCGGGTCTGCTCCGGGCCTGCTCCTCCGACTTCGTCATCGAGTCGGGCCTGTGGGGCGGCCGCGCCGGTCTCATCGGCACCCTCGCCACCCTCCGCGCGCAGGCCCCCTGGCCGCCGGAGACCGCCGAGCGGTACCTGGGCCGCCATCTGACCAATCTCCACCAGCACGCCATGACGCTGAACGGCGCAACGGTCTTCCCCTGTGACGGCCGGGCCCGGATCTCCATGGACGTGGCCACCGGCGGGGCCGGCGTACTGCTGGCGCTCTCCGCCGCCGAACGGGGCACACCACTGCTCCCGTTCCTCCCTGACCCGCGGTCCGCCGCGGCCGGTTCACCGGCCGTCCCGGAGCGCGCCCGTGGTGCCCACGGCACCACGACCCCCACCGTCCCGACCGGGTCGGCGGGCACTGCGGACAACGGAAGGGAGGTGTCGTAAATGACCATCATGGATCTTCAGGGTCTGGAGGTGCCGGGCGAGCGTGAGGCCCAGGCGCTCGGCTCCACCGTCAGCACCGGCTGCTGAATGACGCCGACGGGCCGTGCACCGTCATTGCACGGCCCGTCGGGTCCAGGTGTCCCGCAATGGCACCTGATACGTCAGTAGCGCTGTCCACCACTCCTGCTCACCCCCCGGAGGGAGGTTCACATGTCGGTCATGGATCTTCAGGGTCTGGAGGTGCCGGGCGAGCGTGACGCTCAGGCGCTCGGCTCCACCGTCAGCGGCGGCTGCTGACACCGAGTTCGGTGTCGTCCTACGCACTGTACGCATCCGGAACGGACAACGGAAGGGAGGGGTTCGAGATGACTGTCATGGATCTTCAGGGTCTGGAGGTGCCGGGCGAGCGTGAGGCCCAGGCGCTCGGCTCCACCGTCAGCACCGGCTGCTGACCCGATGCCCGGTGGTCCCGTGCTCCCGGCACGGGGCCACCGGGTGTCCTTTTTCCGCGAAGCCCAACTCCTCGGGGGGAGAGCCGAGTTGAACGACCGCACGGGTCCGGCGGCCCGCTCCCTCTGCATCATCGGCTGCGGCCCCCGCGGCACCTCCCTCGTCGAGCGGATCCTCGCCAACGTCCCCGCCCTGTACGGCGACCGGCCCCTGGACCTGCACCTCGTCGACCCGTACCCGCCGGGCGCCGGCCGCACCTGGCGCACCGACCAGCCCGGCCTGCTGTGGATGAACTCCGCCGCCGAGCACGTCACCCTCTACCCCGACCCGAGCGTCTCCTGCGCCGGCCCGCCGCGCCCCGGCCCCACCACCGCCGACTGGCTGACCGGCCCGCTGCACGACGGCGGTTACGCCGCCCGCCGCGACCAGGGCCGCTATCTGCGCCACTTCTTCGAGACGGTGACGGCCGGGCGGCCCTCCTCGGTCCGCCTGTACGTCCACCGGGCGCGGGCGATCGACCTGCGCCGGACACCCGTGGACGGTGCGGCACCGGGCACCCGCCAGCAAGTGGTCCTCGACTCCGCCGAACCACCCTTCCTCGCCGACCGGGTGGTCCTCGCGCAAGGACATCCGGACGTGCGTACCGAGCCCGCACCGTCCGGGCTGACCCGCATCGGGCCGGGCCCCGCCGACCCCGCCGCCCTGGCCGCGATCCCGCCCGGCGCGCCGGTCGTCGTCCGCGGCCTCGGCCTGGTCTTCATCGACTGCCTGGCCCTGCTGACGGAGGGCCGCGGCGGCCGCTTCGACCGTACGCCGGACGGCCGGCTCCGCTACCTGCCCTCCGGTCGCGAGCCCCGCCTGTACGCGGGCTCCCGCCGCGGTGTCCCGCTCCCGCCGAAGCCGGCCCGCGCCGCCGCACCGGCCCGCCCCGCCGCGCCGCGCTTCGCCACTGCGGAGGCCTGCCGCGCCCGGCTGTCCCGGCCCGGCGCCACCTTCGGCCGCGACGTCTGGCCGCTGGTCCTGGCCGAGCTGGGCTGGTGCCACTACCGCGCGCTCTTCGCCGAACAGCCCGACCGCACCCGGATGACGTGGGACGACTTCGACGCCCAGTACGCGCTGCTGCTCACCGACGCCGACCGCCTCGCCAAGCTCGCCCGCGAGGCCGTTCCGGACCCCGCCGACCGCCTCGACCTCGACCGCCTGTCCGCCCCGCTCGCCGGCCGCCGCTTCCCCGACACCGACGGCCTCCAGCGCTGGCTGCACACGCACCTCGCCGAGACCCACCACCACCGCACCGGCCCGGCCCGGGCCGTCACCACCGCCCTGGTGGACGGCCTCCAGCGCACCGGCGCGGTCATCGAGGACCTGTGGCGCTCCGGCGACCTGGCCGGTGACCAGCTGACGGACGCGCTCACCCGGTTCGCCCTCGGCACATACCTCAGCTCCGGTCCGCCGCCCCTGCGCGCCGAGCAACTGCTCGCCCTGGCCGAGGCGGGGGTGGTGGTGTTCGTGGGCCCGGAGATGCGGGTGGAGACCACGACGTCGGCCACGGACGCCACCGTCCCGGTCTTCCGCGCCACCAGCCCCGCCGTGCCCGGCGCCGCCCACGAGGCCGCCCTCCTCCTCGACGCCCGGTTGTCGGCCCCCACCCCGGACCGCATCGCGGACCCCCTGCTCCGCGCCCTCCTCTCCCGCGGCGAACTCACCGAGGCCCGTGCGGAGGACGGCACCCCGACCGGCGAACTGCGCCTGTCCGGCCCCGACCTGCACCCGGTCGATGCCCACGGCACCACCCACCACGACCGCGTCATCGTCGGCCCGGCCCAGTTCCCCCGGCCGGGCACGGACGCGATCTTCTTCCGGCAGAACGATGCGGTGGCGCGGCGCTTGCTGGCGGATGCCTGATTCCCCACGTACCCGTCTGCGGCGCCGCGGGGCTCGCTCGCCGTTGCTCCCCCACTGCCTAAAGGGCGTGGGAGGTACCCCCAGCGGCGGGCTGGGTGGTGTCGGGTGCGGTGACGGGCCTCCGGGGCCGGTGGTGTGGACTGCTGACGCTTTACGTCCACACAACCGGCCCCTCCGGCCCGTCCCCTCCCGTTGAGGGGGAAGGTAAGACCGGTGGGGCGCCCGTGATCCGCTTACCGCGTGGGCGTGGAGCCGGTACCGGACGGCCATTGGGTGCCGGGGAAGGCGGCGTCGTCGGAGTCGGTGTCGGGCATGAGGCTGGTGAGCATCTGCTGGGCGGTCTTCGCTTCCTCGGCGGCGCGCGGCAGCATGACGTTCTCGTAGGCGTCGAGGGCCTGGTCGAGGGTGGGGTGGCCGATGACGGCCCCGGCGAGTTCGGCGCCGTCGAGCAGGGCGAGGTTGGCGCCGACGCCCGCGGGCGGCATCAGGTGGGCGGCGTCGCCGAGCAGGGTGATGCCGGGGACGCGCTGCCAGGTGTGGGGAACGGGAAGGACGAACATCGGGCGGTTGACGAAAGCGCCCTCGTTGTCGCGCAGGATGTCCAGCAAGCTCTCGTCCCAGCCCTGGTACTGGGCGAGGAGGCGGGCGCGTACGGCGTCGGCGTCGGCGAGGTCGAGGCCGGTGTGCCAGTCCTGGGGCCCGCGGAAGATGACGTAGCCGCGGACGTGCCCGTTGCTGTTGCGCTGCAGCACCAGACTGCGGCGGCCCGCCTTGGCCGACATCGTGCCGGCGCCGACCAGGCGGGCGATGCCGGGGTGCCGGTGGTCGACGTCGTCGAAGTGGAGCTCCACCATCGTGATCCCGGCGTAGGAGGGCTGGGCGCCGGAGAGCGCGGGGCGTACCCGGGACCAGGCGCCGTCGGCGCCGACGACCAGGTCGAAGTCCTCGGTGGTGTGGTCGTGGTGGTGCAGGCGGGCGGTGCCGTCGGGCAGCGGGGTGACGGCGCTTACCCCGTGGCCCCAGCGGACGGTGCCGGGGGCGAGGGAGGCCAACAGGAGGGCGCGCAGCCGGCCGCGGTCGATCTCGGGCCTGCTCAGATCGCCCTCGCCGGCCAGGTCGTGACGTATCAGCGCCGCGTGCCGGTCGTACAGCCGCCACCGCTGGCCTTCGGGCCGGGACAACGCGAGGAACCGGTCGAACAGTCCGGCTGAGCGCAGGGCGGCCTGGCCGGTCTCTTCGTGGATGTCGAGGGTGCCGCCCTGGGAGCGGGAGTGGGGGTCGTTCTCGCGCTCGAAGACCGTGACCGGCACGCCGTGTTGCTGCAGGACACGCGCGCAGACGAGACCACCGGGACCGGCGCCGACGATCGCGATGCGGGGGGTGGTGGACGTGGTGGACGTAGAGGACTTGCTGGACATGAGGGCCAAGCTCCGTTCCACGGATCGAGAGAGTGCGTGCTGCCAGCCCCGGGCTCCGGCAGTGAGGTGCGTTCCGGTGGCTCACCCCACCCACAGAAGCACAGCAACTACAAAAGTACAACCGATCCGATTTCCAATCGGAACGCCTTTCCAATCGAATCCCCTTAGGTGGGGTAGGGTGGGGGCCATGGCCGAGACGACGACCGGGCGCCGTGAGCGCAAGAAGGCCCGGACCAGGCAGGCGCTGGCGGATGCCGCACTGCGGCTGTTCACGGAACGCGGCTACGACAACGTCGGCGTCCGCGAGGTGGCCGAGGCGGCCGACGTCTCGCTGAGCACGCTCTTCAAGCACTTCCCCAGCAAGGAAGCCCTCGTCTTCGACCTGGACGCGGACATCGAGAGCGCCCTGGTCGCCGCGGTCCGCGACCGGGCCCCCGGCCGGCCCGCCCTGCACGCCCTGCGCGACCACCTGGTACAGACCCGTACGGCGCTGCGGACCGACGACCCCATGTTCGTCCTCGTCGAATCCACCCCCGCCTTGCGGGATGCCGCCCGGCGCATGTGGTCGCGCCACGAGAAGGCACTGGCCGCCGCTCTCGCCGACGCCACCGGGCTGCCCCCGGACGACCTCGCCATCACCGCCCTCGCCCGCTTCGCCCTCGAAATCCCCAGCCTCGCCAGCACCAGCGCCGACCCGGCCCAGGCCGTACGCGACCTGTTCGCCCTACTGGAACGGGGCTGGGGTGCTACTCCGCTGGCGCGCGGGGGAGGGAGCGAGGGGGAGCGGGGCGGGGAGCGGGACGGGTAAGGGCGGCCGGAATCACCAGAATTACGGCTGACCGCTGACGATCCCCGCGATCTCGCTGAACGCCGCGTCCCACGGGTAGGGGCGGCGCTGACCGGGCTGATTCGGTTCAAAGCCGCCGGGCCCGTAGAGCACGGTCACCCCGGCTCCCCGCAGTGTGGACACGGACAGCTCGAACTGCGGGTGCTGAACGTATGCCGCGTTCACGCAGGGCATGGCCACCGTCGGGATCCGTTTGCCGATGCCCTCGGCCACCACCCCGACGACGAAGTGACCGGTGAGCCCGAGCGCCCACTGATTCACCGAGTTGAACGTGGCCGGGGCGAAGAGGATGACGTCGGCCGGCGGCCAGACGTCAGGCTCGCCGGGGTTCTTGTACGTGGACCGTACGGGCCGGCCCGTCAGCTCCTCCAGCGCGGCACGGTCGCCGGCAAGCCAGCGGGCCGCCGTCGGCGTCAGCCCCACGCACACGTCGTATCCCTCGGCGAGCGCGCGTCGCACCATGGCGGGGAACTCGTGCACGGGTGGTGCTGCGGAGCCGAACAAGTACAGGACCGGGCGCGTCATGCGGGCCATCCCACCACACGTAACTGTCCCCTATCCCTCGCTGTTCGGGGCAGAGGGTCACCCGCCCGGTGTGTGGCGGGTATGTTCCAAGGGGCTGCGAGGAACTGGAGACCAGTATGTCTTCACACGACGAAGACCACACCGGCGCACGCATCAAAGAGCAGCGCAGATTGGCCCACCTCACGCAGAAGCAACTCGCCGCGCTTCTCCCGTACTCGTACAGCCTCGTGAACCAGGTCGAGTGCGGGGCGCGGGCCGCCACGCCGGATTTCGTGGCCGCGGTGGCGAGGGTGCTCCGGATCGACGTCACCGTACTGACCGGACAGCCGTACGTGACCGAACTCCAGAAGGACCGCCTGGCCGCCCTCGTACGGCCGATCCGTGAGGCACTGGACACCTACGATCTCGGCGCCGACCCTGCCGTGCGCCCTCGGCCGACCGCACAACTCGTGGAAGCGGCCGACCTGCTGTGCCGGGCTGTCCGTGCGACACGTCTACGGAAGGCGGCCACCGAACTGCCGTCGCTGATCACCGAGATGACCTCGGCAGCGTGGACTGCTCCCACCACCGAACTGTGGCAGGCGCTGGCGTCGACCTATCGAACCGCCCACGACATCTCCGTCAAGCTGGGCTACTACGACCTGTCCAGCGTGGCCCTGGACCGCATGGCCTGGGCGTCCGAGCGGGCTTCTGACCCCTGTCTGTCCGCGGTCCGCCAGTACATGAGGGCCCTGGTGTACTTCCGCGAGGGCGAGTACACGATCGGCCAACGACTCATCCGTGCCGGACGCGGGCTGATCGACGACCTGGGCACCCGCGAGTCGATCGCCGTCAATGGGCAACTGCACTTGGGGGCCGCCGTCATTGCCGCCCGCGCCGGAGCCCGTAATCGCGCGGTCGTGGAAGGGCACCTGGAGCAGGCGTCCGTCTGCGCTGAACGGACCGGCGATGCCAGCGAAGTGCACTGGCTGTCCTTCGGCCCGACCAACGTGGAACTGCACTCGATGTCCGCGTCGGTCGAGATGCGCCTGTACGACGACGCCCTGAGCCAAGCCCGAGAGGTCAGGCTGCCAGCCGGTCTTGCCACGTCTCGGCGTGCGCACTACCTGATCGACCGGGCCCGCTCGGAGATGGAGACGGGACGTCCAACCGCCGCGCTGTGCAGTCTTGTTGCGGCACGGAAGGCCGCCCCGGAGCAGACCAGGTATCACCCTGGTGCGCGGGAGACCATCAGCGGCCTGGTGCATCAGGCCCGTCGCACCCCGGACACGTTGGGCCACCTGGCCGCCTGGATCGGCATGTAGCCGGCACGGAATGCTGTTGACGCTCACATGTCTGTGAGCGTTGTGGATATCCGCGCGCGGCACCGTTGCCCTGTGGCTGAGCGGACAGCGTGGGAGGCAACGGCTGTGCGAACCGAGAATCGGGGCTCTGACGATGTCAATGCGTCCCTGCACGGGAGGCCGATCGGCCCGGAGGCGATCGGCGCAATGATCGGGCGCGCCTTGTGCCCCGGTCCGCCCCCGCCTTATGACGAGTTGGTGTTGCTGGAGCAGGCGCTGCTCCACGTCATCACCGCCCTCTGGGCGGCTGCGCACGAGACCGAGCGGCGGAGCCTTGGCAGCCCGGACCGGGAGCTGCGGCGTGCCCGGCTGGAGGCGATCCGCTACCAGACCGCTGTCGGTCTCGGTGACGGGCTGATGTCCGCGCAGATGCAGGTGCGTGCTCTCGCTCGCGAGTGTCAGTGGTTGCTCGACCAGTGCCCGGCGGAGGTCGGCCGATGAGCGCGGTGGTCCCACTGGCGTTCGTCTACGACCGGTGCGCGAGTCGTGGGTTGCGGGCCCGCAGTCAGCTGGAGATGCGAATGACGGGGTGTCACGCCTACGCGGACGGGATGGGCTGGGCGCTGGCGGGCGGCGCGTGGATCGACCGTGGTGCCGACGCCCTGAGCCCGTACCGGCCGTGCCTGTCCGCGCTGGTGGACACCATGCGGGCGGAGGCGTGCCGGCGCGAGGTGCTGTGTCTGGTCCACAACTGGGGTCGGCTTGCCACGGACACCACGCACCGCCTTGTCTTCCAGCGGCGCATCGTCGAGGCCGGCGGCTGGACGGTCACCACGTTCGGCGAGACGGATCGTCGGGCCCGCGCCGCCCTGGCGGTCGGCTGCGCAGGAGGTGACCGGTGACCGCCTCCACGCGCTGCGGCTGCGGCAGCACGCTGATGCTGCGGGATGTGCTCCTCGACTCGGCGTCGGGGCCGCTGAGAACGGTGACGTGTTGCGTCCGATGCGCTCCTGGAGTCGAGCTCCTCCTCCCCGAAGGTGTCGCTCGCATCCTTGGCAGGCGCGTGGGCATCCGCCGTGCCGCGAAGACACCACTGCTCCCGCCGGAAGGGTAGACACCAACAGAGAGCCTGACGCCCGAAAGCTGAGCGGTCAGGCTCCCCGACGAAAGGAACGCCATGGAGTGGACCCGTCCCGAGTACGCCGATCTCGTGGCCGCCATGAGGGCCGCGGAAGCTGTGGTCGGTGGTGAGGATCGGCCACCGTTGCGGGGCTTCCTCGTCGGTGAGTCGGCGTCCGAAGAGGGCTGACAGTCACCCCCACCTGGGGGCAGACGGAGAACGAGAACCCGACCAGTAGGAGGAGACCGTGCTCGTACCGCACATGACGGACGACGACGGTAAGCACGGCGGCGCGCCCTCGGACAAGCCGTGGACCCCTCCGCCGACCCCGCCCTCCCCCGACGGCGACCGTCCCAAGGTGGCGTGAGCCGATGACCGACCCCCAAAGGGGGCACGCCGCGCTCGTTCGGTTTCTGGACGAGCGCGGTCTGTTGAGCCCGGAGTGGCGCGCCGTGTGGGAGCGGACCCCGCGTGCGGCCTATCTGCCCGCGCGGATCTGGCGGCAGGACCCCGACCGGTGCCGCCCGGTCATGACCGCCGAAGAGCGGGCCGCCCTGGTCGCGTCCGATGAACCCGTGATCACGCAGGTCGACGACGGGGCGGAGGACGGCCCCGGCGTCGCCACCTCGTCCAACAGCATGCCGTCCATGGTCGCGCGGATGTTGCACCTGCTCGATGTGTACGACGGCCAGAACGTGCTGGAGATCGGCACCGCCACCGGGTATGTCGCCGCCTTGCTGTCGGCCCGGCTGGGAGCTCGGTACGTGACGAGCGTGGAGATCGACGCGTCCTTGTCGGCACAGGCGGAGCGGTTTCTGTCGGCCGCCGGGCACCGGCCGCGTCTGGTCGTCACCGATGGCGCATACGGCTGGCGGAAGGGAGCACCGTACGACCGGATCATCGTGACCTGTGCCGTGCGCCAGGTTCCGTACGAGCTGGTGACGCAGTTGCGGCGGGGCGGGGTGCTGGTGGCGCCCAGAGTGGGGGACTTCTGGTGCGGGTCCCTGGTGCGCCTCACCCGGGACGAGGACGGGACGGCGTCCGGTCCCTTCGCGGGGACGGCGACCTACATGCCGATGCGCTCGCACCGGGGCACCGGTGGCACTGCTCCCGATACGTCAGCACCTCGCTCGCGCACCACAGCGGTGCCGCCGCAGGAGACGCTCACGCCCGGGTTCGCGCTGTACGCGGGCGCCCGCCTGCCGGGCGTCGCTCTCGTCGAAGGGCGGGAGGGCGGCCGGCTGAGGGTGTGGGTGCAGGACGGCAGAGGGTCGGGAGCCATCGCGGACGCGGACGGCACCGTCACCGAGTTCGGGAGCCGCAGTCTGTGGAGTGGCGTGGAGGCGGCCTGGCGGGAGTGGGACCAGCTGGATCGTCCCCCTGACGCCGAGATGGGGCTGACGGTCAGCAGCACCGGCGAACGGGTGTGGGTGAGAGGGCGAAGCGACGTGGTGAACCCGGCCGCGGGATAGGGCGGGCCCCAGCCCTCACCGGCCTCTCCCCCCACCAACGGGAGGGGACAGACCGGAGGACGAAGTCTGGAGGGCTGGCACCGCACCCGACACCACCCGCCCGCCGCTGGGGGTACTTCCCACGCCCTTTAGGCAGTGGGGGAGCTACGGCGAGACGGCCCGCGGCGGGAAAGGCAGCTACGTACGCGGCGCCGCAAAGCGCGCGACGGCGGCCAAGCCCCGCGGCGGGAAAGCCAGGTACGTGGGGCAGAGGCCGGAGGCCAGCGGCCGCGGCTAGATGCCCTGTTGTTGGGCCAGGATTGCTGCCTGGACCCGGCTGCGGAGGTTCAGTTTGGACAGGATGCGGCTGGTGTGGGTCTTCACCGTGCCCTCGGCGAGGTTGAGGGACGCGGCGATGGCGCTGTTGGGGAGGCCGCGGGCGATGCAGGCGAGGACTTCGCGTTCGCGCTTGGTGAGGGTGTCGAGGGCCTGGGTGGTGCCGTGCGGCAGGGAGGGGCGGGCCGACGGGGGGCGGTGGGCGAATTCGGTGATCAGGCGGCGGGCGATGGCCGGGGTGAGGAAGCCCTCGCCGTGGGCGACCTCGCGTACGGCGCCGACCAGGACGGTCGGTTCGGCGTTCTTGAGGATGAAGCCGCCGGCGCCGGCGCGCAGGGCGCCGAAGATGTACTCGTCGATGTCGAAGGTGGTCAGGACGAGGACCTCGGCGAGTTGTCGTTCGACGATCCGGCGGGTGGCGGCGACGCCGTTGAGCAGGGGCATCTGGATGTCCATCAGCACCACGTCGGGGCGCAGCTCGGCGGCCATGCGGACCGCCGCCTCGCCGTCCCCGGCCTCGCCGACGACGGTGATGCCGGGGTCGGTCTGCAGGACGAGGACGAGGCCGGACCGGACGGCGGCCTGGTCGTCGGCCACCAGGACCCGGATGTGCGACGGCCGCTCGGGCGCTCCGCGCAGTTCCTCCGCTGCCACCAAATCCTCCACTAGATCCTCCACTGTCGGTCCACCTCTCGTCCTCCGGATCTCGCGTGATCGCCCCCGTTGCGGTGCGTTATGTGTTCTGGGTCAGCGGGAGCACGGCGCGTACCCGCCAGCGTCCCGGGGCGGTCCGGTCGGGGCCCGCGTCGAAGATGCCGCCGACGAGGGCGGCCCGCTCGGACATGCCGGTGAGCCCGGCGCCCGCGCCGTTGGTCAGCGGGGCCACCGGGCGCTGCCGGGTGCGTCCGTCGGACTGGACGCCGGGTGGGGCCAGCGGGCTGTCGACGGAGATGGTGAGCTGCTCGGCGCCGGCCTCGCAGCGGATCCGCACCCGGCCCGACGAGGCGTGCTTGAGCACGTTGGTCAGCGCCTCCTGCACGATGCGGTACGCCGTCACCTCGATCACCGACGAGACCTCCGGGAAGGTCTCGGGGAATTCGGTGTGGAGGGTCAGCGCGGCGGCGTCGGCGGCGGGGCGGGCCTGTTCGACCAGTGCGCCCAGGGCGTTGAGCTGCGGCCGGTCCCAGTCGTCGTCGACGCCCCGGTCGGAGCGGAGCAGCACCACCATCCGGCGCATTTCGGCCAGCCCCTGCACGCTGTTCTCACGGATGACGGCGAGGGCGCGCAGGACCGGGTCGTCCTCGGCGGGGGCGGTGGGGGCCGCAGTGGCGGTGGGACCGGCGGTGGCGGTGAGCCCGGCAGGCCCGGCAGATCCGGCCGCCCCGGCGCCCCCCGTTTCGCCGTTCTCCGCCCGTCGGGCCTCGGTCAGGGAGAGCACCGCGCTGGAGTGGATGGCGATCGCGCTGAGGTGGTTGGCCACCAGGTCGTGCAGCTCGCGGGCCATCCGGGTGCGTTCGGTCTGCAGGACGGTCTTGCGGTCCAGTTCCGCGAGCCGGTTGATCTGTGCGGCGCGCTCCCGCTCGGCGTCGGCGCGCTCCTTGTGGTTGCGTATCAGGATGCCGGTCCATACGGGGGAGATGAGCAGCATCGCGACGATGACGCCGGTGGTCACGCCCTCCGAACGGTCGCTGAGCGCGATCAGGGTGATGGTGGTGGCGACGGTGACCGCGACCGTCCCGAACTGCAGCACCCGGCACAGCCAGGGCGCGCCGTACAGCGCCGCGGCGTAGAGCAGGTCGGTGTAGACCAGGACCGGGCCGAGGCCGCCGCTCGACGTCATTTCCACGAGGACGGTGACGGTGCCGACCGAGACCGCGGCCGTCGGCAGGGTGCTGCGGAAGGCGCTCGCGGTGCACAGCACCACCACCGGCAGGACGGCCTGCCAGACGGGGATGTCGCCCATGACCCGGGACCCGCCCAGGACGTAGAGAATCAGACAGGCGGCGAAAAAGCCCACGGCCAGCCTGAGGTCACGGAGCGGCAGGGGAGGGCGGCGGCGCGCGTTCGTACCTCTGAAAAGACGTAACCACACACGAGGACAGTACTTCCGGGCGTTGCCCGTTCTCTTGGCCCTGGCGCCCGAATTTGGGTCGGTCTCCCGTACATCGAAGTATGTAGCCGGACATCAGCAGGAGGGATGACTCGAAGGATCCGGAGGATCTGCAAACCTTGGGCTGTCTGTATCGATCGATGTAGGTGGAATAGGGGGAGACTCCAGCTGTTTGACCGGCTGCCACTCACCCAGGGCAGTCTTGGCACCGCTCACCAGTGGAGGACGGAAAGTACGTGGAAACGAACGCCGCTCTTCTCGAACTCTGTCCGGGACACCTTGACCAGGATGTCCCCGGCCGCCCGCACCACCCCGCCCGGCCCCGCCTGGCGCCCCTCGCCCCCGTCCCCATATTCATCGTCCCGATCGGCGCGGACGGCCCCTCCCCGTCGTCCCCGTCCTCCTTGCGCCCCTCCCCCTCCCTGTCGTACCTGCCGTCCTCCCCCTCCTCCGCCGGCTCGCCCGCCGCCCTCCGCGGCTCGGGCAGCGCGCTGTCCCCGGACAGCTGCCTGGGGCTCAACGGCCATTCCGCGGCCACCCTCGACGACGCCTCCCGCCGCTGGCTGCTGGCCGGGCTCCCCGCCCGGGTGAGCACCGCGATGGCCGAGGCCACCTACTGGGAGCTGTACGGAACCCGCGGCCTGCTGGTCGTGGCCTGCGGGGAGGACGCCCGGCAGATGGGCTTCTCGGTGGAGTCGGTGCGGCGCGGGAGCCCGCCGCCGCCCACCCCGTACGAGGTGCTGACCGCCCGGGAACTGCGCGCCGCGGACCGGTTCCCGGAGGCCGAGCGGGAGCGGATGATCACCCGCTTCTGGGTCCGCAAGGACGCCGCCATGCAGGCCGCCGGCGGGGGGCTGTCCATCGCTCCGGAGCGCATCGAGGCGGGCTTCCCGGCCGATCACGGAACGGTCACCGTGCCCGGCCCCTATGGCGTCGACGTTCCGGTTTCGGTACGGAACTTCACCTTCTCCCCCTCCTACGAGTTCGCGGTGGCCACCCCGGAACCGCTGCCGCTCGCCCCTTCCTTCGCCTATTCGGTCAGCTGAATGCCCGTTCCCACATCGGGGCCGAATCCGGCCGGTGTGGAATTCCGCCACTGGCCGGAATTCGGGCCATAACGCGGGCGGGCGTGGGCGACGGCACCGGTAAGGGAGCGCTACGGCACCGGTATCGGACGGGCAAAGGACCACCCGGGTGAAACTCGCGCATGTCGCACCCGCCGGGCATGCCGAAAACCATATTGCCGGGTTACTTGGTGCGTGCCCACCGGTCGTGGCGAGTACCGCGTCACGGCACAGCCGGAGCACAGCGGAGGAATCCCGTGATGCCGTCGCCCCTCGCCGAGCGGTCCGCTCATACCCTCCTGTCCGTGCTGCTCGCCGTGCTGGCCGTCGTCGGCCTCGCCGTCCACCGGGCCGCCGCGGCCGCGCCGTCCGGGTCGCCGGTGCCCGACTGGGAGCGGATCGCCGACTGCGAGAGCAACGGCCGGTGGCACATCAACACCGGCAACGGCTACCACGGCGGCCTGCAGATCGACCCCGCCACCTGGCGCGCCTACGGCGGCAAGCGCTACGCCCCGCGGGCCGACCTGGCCACCCGCTCCGAGCAGATCGCCGTCGGCCGCCGCATCGTCCGCGACCGCGGCCTCTCCGCCTGGCCGCGCTGCGCCTACACCCAGCAGTCCCCCCGGGCCACCTCCGCGGGCCAGCAGGCCCCGCCGGCCTCCGCCGCGGACCGGGAGTCCCCGCGGGCCTCCGCCGCGGACCGGGAGGCCCCGCGGACCTCCGCGCCGGACCAGGAGGCCCCGCGGACCTCCGCCCCGCCGCAGCAGACGGCCCGGACGACGGTCCCGGACCGGCAAGTGCCCGCCGACACCGGGCAGGAGGTGCAGCAGACCCCGCCGACCCGCCCCCACGCGTCCGCGCGGGCCGCGGCGTACCACCCCAACCGCGCGAGCTACGTCGTCCGCACCGGCGACTGCCTCTCCGTCATCGCCCGGCGGAACCACGTCCCCGGTGGCACCCAGGCCCTCTACGAGCTCAACAGGCACAAGCTTCCGCACGGCCCGGACCACCTCTACCCGGGCCAGCGGCTGCGCCTTCGGGCGTAGCGGTCCGGGACGCGGAGTGCCGGTGGGACGAGGGCCGTCACGGTGAATCCAGTGGTCGGAGAGGGTGAATGCGGGGGACGGGCCGTTGCTCAGGCTTGGTGCAGGCGGGCCCGCCCGGTAGCAAGACCGCGGGTTCATCCACCGCGAAGTGCAGGAGCGCACAGTGAAGAAGAGAACACGTGTCAGCATCGTGATCGCAGGAGCGTGCGGCATGCTCCTGGCCGCCGGCGGGGCCAGCCCCGCCATGGCCTGGGACGGCGGGTACGGGGGTTTCGGAACGGGCGGCAACGTGATCGACAGCGACACCGTGGCCTCCTTCCACTCCATCATCCGCTGCTCGCCGCGGGCCAGGGTCTGCGTCAACGGACCGGTCAACTCGGGTAATACGAAGAACTCGCAGAACGTCCACATGTCCGGCAACAACAGCGACAGCGGCAGCCCGACCAACAGCAACGGCAACACCAACGTCGACAGTGGCGGCACGACGGGTGCCGAGAACCACACCGGTAACGACATCCAGCACAACGGTCCCGGATCGACCAAGATCTGACGGCCAACTGCGGCGGCCCCGCTTCCCGGTACGTACCGGGAAGCGGGGCCGCTGTGTGAGGTGCCGACGGGTCAGGGAATCAGCTTGATGAGCCGCTGGATGTTGTTGCCGCTGCCCTGGGAGGCGCCCGCGACCGAGTCGGCGCTGTTGGTCGAGCCGTTGGTGTTCGCGAAGTTTCCGCTGTTGTTCGGGTTGCCGTGGTTGATGAAGTTCCCGCTGTGCAGGCTGTTGCCGCTGTGGACCGGCCCGTTGATGCAGGGCTGCGGCGACGGCGAGTTGACCCTGGGGGACTTGTAGTGGAAATCGGCGAGGCGGTTGTTGCACACCACCCCCGAAACCATGCCGGTGATGGTGCCGAGGTCGGCCCCGGCCACCGCCGACAGCAGTGATTCACCCGGAATGGTCACGGCCTGGGCGGTGTTGGTGCTGAGCAGCACCAGCCCGCACGCCCCGATGACGGTGCCCGCCTGCGCAAGTCTTCTCACGATGCTCCCTCGCCTGTTCATCGTTCCGATGCCAGACGTATCGTGCTGCGCCCGCCGGTCCGCATCCCCCTTCAACCCGCAGGAGGTAAAACGCTCGTCGGCCAGAATCAGCCGGGTGGCCCAACAACTCGGGCCGGGGTGCCGCCGTTGAGGACGGGCCTTCCCCGGGACCCCGCCCGGGAGCGCCCCACGGGCCGCCCCCGGTACCGGGCCGGCGCGGCCCCCGGGGACGGTCCGCCGAACGCGCCCTGGCTTCAGAGCACCAGCCGCTCCGGCATCGGCTGCTTGACCCCGTCCAGCTCCAGCGTGCAGCGCGGCACGGACGGCACCAGGTGCGGTTGCCGCAGCAGGACCCGGAAGGGGTGGACGGGCTCGTCGGGCAGCTCGCCGGTCAGCACGTTCATCCCCGGCGCGTGGTGCTTGCGGTACGCGACCACCTTGCCGTCGACGAGGAGCTCCAGCTCCCCGTCCCGGCCCGGGCCGACGTTCACGGTGATCGAGTGGCCCCCCTGATCAAGGTGGAAGTGATGGCTGTGCCCCATGGCGCACCTCCGGCAGAGCCCGGTACGGACGGCGCGACCGCGCTCGCGGCCGTACGACCAGCGTAGGACGTCCGTCCGGAGACGTCCGTCCGGCGGGGAACGCGGCCCGCGAGCGACAATGGGCGTGGGAGACGGTGATGAACGGCTCGGTGCGTGTCGGACAGGTAGCCGGGGTACCGCTGCGGATGCACTGGAGCGTGCCCCTGCTGGTGGTGATGTTCGCCTACGGACTCGGCCGGCAGGCCCTGCCCGCCTGGACCCCGGGCCGCCCGGACGCGGTCTACGCCCTCGCCGGGGTCGTCGGTGCCGCGCTGCTCACCGGCAGCCTGCTGCTGCACGAGACGGCCCATGCCGCGACCGCCCGCCGGAAGCAGATCTCCGTCGAGGACGTGACGCTGTGGGCGCTGGGCGGGATGACCCGGATGGGCCGGCCGAAGACCGCCGCGGCGGCCTTCCTGGTCGCCGTCAGCGGCCCGCTCACCAGCCTGCTCATCGGCGGCGCCGCGCTCGGCGCGGGCGTCGGGCTGCACCAGCTCACCGGCTGGGCGGAGGTGCCCGCCGTGGTGCTGATGTGGCTCGGCTGGGCCAACCTCTTCCTCGGCGTCTTCAACCTGCTGCCGGCCGTACCGCTCGACGGCGGGCGGGTCGTCCAGGCCGTCCTGTGGTGGCGGACCGGGGACCGCGAGCGGGCGGACCTGGCGGCCTCCCGGAGCGGCCAGGTGCTCGCCGTCCTGCTGGTGGCCGGCGGCTGGATCTCCGTGCTGCGCGGGGCGCCGGGCGGACTGTGGATCGTCTTCATCGGGCTCTTCGTGATGGTCGTGGCCGGTGCGGAACACCGCCGGGCCGCGCTCCACACCGAGCTGCGGGGCCTGCGGGTCGCGGACGCCATGACGGCCCCGGTGACCAGCGGCGCCGACTGGCTGAGCGTCCAGCGGTTCATCGACGAGGTGGCCGTGCCCGCGCACCACTCCGCGCTGCCGCTGCTGGACTTCGAGGGCCGCCCCAGCGGGCTCGTGCAGCTGCGCCGGCTGGCGGCCGTACCGGTGGCCGAACGGGACGCACTGCGGGTGCGCGAGGTGGCGGTGCCGCTCTCGCAGTGCGCGGTCGCCGCCCCGGACGAGGAGCTGAGCGAGGCGATCGACCGGATCGGTCTGCGCACCGGCCCGCGCATCCTGGTCGTCGACGGCGGCCACCTCGTCGGCATCGTCACCGCCAAGGACATCACCCGGCTCCTGCGGCGCCGCACGCTGGGCGGCACCGTCGGCCAGGGCTGACCACGGCCGGCCCGCGCCGGCCTTCGACAGACGGGACCCGCCATGCCGTACATCACCGTCACCGCCCTCAGCCATCCCGGGCTGCTGCGCGACCACAACGAGGACAGCCTGGTGGCCGGGCCGTGGACGCTGTGCGGCACGGTGACCGAGAACCCGCAGACGCTGGTGTTCCCGCTGGGCACCCCGCTCGTGGTCGCGGTCGCCGACGGCATCGGCGGACAGCCGGCCGGCGAGGTGGCCAGTGCGCTGACCGTCCGGCAACTGGCCGCGGTCGGCCCCGGCCTCGGCAGCGAACAGGCGGTCCGGGAGGCCCTGGACGTCTGCAACCGGGCGGTGTACGCGGCCGCCGGCCGGGACCCGGAGCTCGGCACCATGGGCACGACGGTGGCCGGCGCGGTCGTGCTGCACGAGTCCCTGGTGGTCTTCAACGTCGGCGACAGCCGGGTGCTGTCCGTGACCGAGGAGGGCCTGCACCGGATGAGCGTGGACGACAGCCCGCCGCTCGCCCCGGGCCACCGCACCACCTCCCTGGTCACCCAGGCGCTCGGCGGCACCCGGACGTACAACGAGATCACCCCGCACGTCACCACCGCCCCGCTCACCCCACGCAACCGCTACCTCGTGTGCACCGACGGCCTGACCGACCCGGTCCCCGAGCCCACCCTCGCCGACCTCCTGCGCGCCCACGACACCGGCCGGGCCGCCTTCGAACTGTGGAAGACCGCCATCGAGGCCGGCGGGCCGGACAACATCACCCTGGCGCTGATCGGCATCGGCGACTGACGGCCCGGCGACGGCCCGGACCGCCCCCGGAACCGCCCCCGGAACCGCCGCAAGAGCCGCAGCGGGAGCCGCAGTGGGGGATCCCACACGCCCACCCCGTACGGAACCCGCCCCCGCCCGGTGGCGTCTTCGGCCGTGGTGCAAACGGTGACGGTCCGTGGAGGAACCCGGTGGAGCGCAGGATGTTGGGGCAGCGTTACGAGCTGGGGGAACAGCTCGGGCAGGGCGGGATGGGGACCGTCCACCGGGCCGTCGACCACCGGCTGCGCCGCACCGTCGCGGTCAAGACGCTCTCCGCCGAGCTGGCCCGGCAGCCCGAGTTCCTCAGCCGGTTCCAGCGCGAGGCGCGGGCCGCGGCCGCGCTGAACCACCCCGGCGTGGCCACCGTGCACGATGTCGGCGAGGACACCGCCGACGGGTCCACCGAGCCCTACCTGGTGATGGAGTACGTCGAGGGCCGCACCCTGAGCCGGGTCCTCGACGCCGGCCCGCTGCCCCTGCCGCAGGCCGTCGACCTCACCTGCCAGGTGCTGGACGCCCTCGACCACAGCCACCGGCACGCCATCGTCCACCGCGACATCAAGCCCGCCAACGTGATGCTCACCGACGCCGGCACCGCGAAGGTCGTCGACTTCGGCATCGCCAAGGCGCTCAGCGAGGTGGCCACCCGGCTGACCGGGACGGGGGTGGCGGTCGGCACGCCCGCCTACCTCGCGCCGGAACAGATCAACGGCGCCGAGACCGACCACCGCACCGACCTCTACGCGGTGGCCTGCCTGCTCCACGAACTGCTGACCGGCCGCCCGCCGTACACCGGGGACTCACCGTTCTCCGTCATGCACCAGCACCTGGCGGCCGACCCGGTCCCGCCGTCCCGGCTCCGGCCGGAACTGCCGCCCGCCCTCGACGCGGTGATCGTCCGGGCGCTGCACAAGGACCGCGACGGCCGGTACCCGAGCGCCGCCGCGATGCGCGCCGCCCTCACCGCGGCCGCCGCCCCCGAGCCGGTACCGGCTGCCGCACGCATCCCCGCGCCCGTCCCCGCGGCCGCACCCGCCGCCGTCCCGACCCCCACCGCGCTCGACCCGCGGGCGGCGGCCCCGGCCGGGCCGGCCCCGTCGCAGGAACCGGCCGCCTCGGGTCCGGCCGCCGCGCCGGAGCCCGCAGGGGAGCCCGCCCCGGAGTCCGCAGCGCGGCCGCAGCGCCGCTGGCTGCCCGGCCGGGTGGTCTTCCGGCCCACCGCCGAGGGCGCGGTGGCGCTGCTCGGCTGTGTGCTGTCGCTGGTCATCTCCCGTTCGCAGGTGATCGAGGTCGGACAGTTCTCCCGGGTCGCGCTGCTCGCCGCGGTCGCCGGTGCGGTGCTGCTGCTCTGGTCGGCGCGGCTCGCCTGCGCGGTGGTGTGGGGGCCGGTCGCCGAGGCCGTGGCCGTATGGTCCGAACTGGCCCGCGGCTATCTGGACTGGGACACCCACTACGTCGTCATCGCCCTGCTCCTCGCGGTCGTCGCCGCGCTGTGCCTCGCCGCCGGCTACCGGGACGAACGCTCCGGCGGTTTCGCGCTGGTGGCCTTCTGGTTCACCGCCCTGACCGCCCTCTGGTTCTTCCTCGACGACCTGCGCAAGATAGGCGTCTTCTACGTCCTGCTCCTCGCCGTGACCCTCGCCATCGGCACCCAGGTCCTCAAGTCCCGGACCCGGCCGGCCACCTGACGCCGGCCGGCCCGCCCGGACCGCGTGGCGTCACAGCCGCCTTGCCACCGGTGCGACGCGGGCACCGTGCCGGTCGGTCTCACCGAAGCTGGTGATCGTCCAGCCGCCGGCCTCAACGATGCGCCGCTGGAGCACCTGCCGGTGGGTGTCATCGGTCGCCAGCCGGCCCCAGGTGTGGATCAGGCACAGCACCTCCCGGCGGCCCGCCTCCGCCCGCATCGCGTCCAGCAGGTTGCCGAGCTGCGGGCGGTGGGTGCCCATCGCGTGGTCGCCGAGGTCGAGCCAGTGCCCGGCCAGCACCCACCCCATGCGGTCCACGTAGGCGTGGCAACCGGTCAGCCGCATGTCCAGCTCGCTCCGGGCGCGCAGGCCGCGACTCGTGCACCGGTCGTAGATGAACGCCAGCGGGGCCGGAGTCATCGCCAGTCCGCCGCGGTGTGCGTGGCCAGCAGGTACTGGCAGTCCCGCGTGAGGTGCCCGATCTGTACGTGTGCGGCGAGCACGTCGGGCCGAAGCTCCTGTGCGGCCCGGTGCTCCGTACCGTCGAGGCGGGCCGCGAGCTCACGCGCCTGGGTCTCGTCCCCGCGACGGTGGAGACGGCGGACCTCCTGCCGGGCGAGGGGAATGAGGAGGGCGAGGTGTCCCTTTAACTCCCCCTGGGCCGCTGCCAGCTCGGCAGGATCCGGCCGCCCACTGCCGAGGCGCAGCGCCCGCCGGATCGTCTCGCTGATCGTCTCCACGTCGAACGGGTCGCAGCCGAGGGCGGCAGATGCCGCAAGTTGTTCACGCTCGGTGTCCATGTTGTGACGGTAGAAGCGTGTGACCAGCGCCTCAATGGTAGTTTCTCGGCCCTGGCGCCCGAAGTGCCAGCGCCTACAACGGGACTGACAGGGCGTCTGCCAACTCCCGCATCCGTGGGGTCAGTGTCCGGCGCTTCTGCACCACGTCGCCCAAGATGTCCCGGGCGTATTGCTGGCTGGCCAGCCACTCGGGCGCGTTCGCGTGCACGTCGGCCAGTACGTCGACGGCTTCCCCGTACTGCCTCATCATCGCGTGCGCCTTCGCCACGTCCAGCCTGTGCCGGTGGTACTCCGTCGACACCGCCAGTGCCGGCCGCTGTCGAGCGTGCGTGTGGCGGGCCCGCTTCGCCGCGCGCAAGACCTTGTCCGGCTCGTCAAGGACGATGTGCCGCTCGGCCGCCTTGTAGCGCACGGTGGTGGGGCCCCACGTCGTGAGCCGTTCGGTGCCGCGCGGCAGCTCACGGCCGAGCATGACGGATACCGACTGCGCGAGGCGCATGGTGTCGGCTGCCTCGCCACGCCGGTTGTCTCGCAGGTTCGCGGCCGAGGCCTGCATCAGAAGCCAACCCCACGCTGCCAGTTCCTCCGGCGTCGCCCTCGACATGCGTGGCTCGACGTCATCGGCCCAACGTGTCGCCAGCTCCCGGGCTTCTTGCAGTCGGCCTTGGCGGACGAGAAGCCAACTCCAGGTGGTGACAACCGCCGCTGCGCGCAAGCGGTCAGGCGCGTCGTCCAAGGCGCGCTGCAGTGCGGTCTCCGCGGCGTCGAATTCGCGCACCTGCGTCAGGACCGACCCGGCAATCTGCAGCAGATGGGCACGGACCCCGCGGGCAACGGCCGAGTCCCCCAGCGCATCAGCATCGCGCAATGCCGGCGCCAGGAGTGCCGAGAGGTCGGCGAGACGGTTGCTGAAGTACGCACTGCGCACGCTGGGCAACAGTGCTTCCACGCCCTTCACCGTCGGCGGTTCCAAGGGGTCGCCGGCGCCGAGTTGGACGGCGAGTTGGAGAGAACGCCACTGCTCGGCCGGTTCGACCCGGGGCTGATCGTCGCGCTCCAGCAGCGTCGTGGTGGTGACACGGAGAGCGGCCGCGAGTTTGTGGGCAGTCTCCATGCGTGTGCCTGGTGCCGTGCCCTGTTCCAACTGCCGGATGAGGGATACGGACACCCCGGAGGCACCTGCAAGTTCTCGCTGCGTCAGTCCACGGCGCTTCCGGATCGTGCGGACGCGGGCGCCGATGTGCATGTCGGCGTGCTCGGGCATACGCGACTCCGTTCTGACTCGACACCAGAACGGTACCTCCGGCAGCCGGGGGTGGGCGATCGAACGACCCCCGCCTCGACGGGGGCCGTTCGCTTGACTGCCGTGCGTGGAGGGGCAGTTGCGACACGGCGGCGCGTCAGCTCAGTGGGCCGCTCCGGCCATTGGTGCGCCGTCCTCGCCGTGGGTGACCTCGGGCAGCGGAGTCAGCGGCGACCGGCCAGGGAGCCCTGAACGGCATCCCTCAGGCGGGCTCCGCGCTCGGCGTCGCCGTACTCGGCACCCTGCCCGGACTGCCCGTGGCGGGAGCCGTGCTCCTCGCCGTCGGCCCGCTCGCCGTCGTCCTCCTCGTCCGGGGTGGGCGAGTGGTCCAGGGCGTCGCCCGAAAGCTGGGCAGGAGCGCAGCGCCACCGGCCGCGAATTGGTCTATTCCTGTCTTGGTCCAGTCCATTGACGGACCGTCGTCCACGGGGCTATCCCGTATCCCATGCCAACCACCGTGATGGGAACGGGAGTTGGCGGCGCGTCCCCCTCCTCACCCCCTTGGACGGACATGAGACGTATGCGCTCCTTCCGGGCGGCTCTCGCGGCCGCCGTCACCGCGGTGACCGCGGCCGGCCTGACCGCGCTGGGCGGCGGCACCGCCCACGCGGCGACCCCCCTTCCGCACCGGGTCTTCGCCCCCTACTTCGAGTCGTGGACCGGCGAGAGTCCCGCCGCGCTGGCCGCCGCGTCCGGCGCGAAGCACCTGACCATGGCCTTCCTCCAGACGGAGGCCAAGGGTTCGTGCACGCCCTACTGGAACGGCGACACCGGGAAGCCGGTCTCCCCGGCCGCGTTCGGCGACGACATCAAGACCCTCCAGGCCCGCGGCGGGGACGCCATCCCCTCGTTCGGCGGCTACGCCGCGGACACCACCGGCACCGAGCTCGCCGACAGCTGCACGGACGTGAGCAGGATCGCCGCCGCCTACGAGAAGGTCGTCACCACCTACGACGTGGCCCGGCTCGACATGGACGTCGAGGTCGACTCGCTGGACAACGCCGCCGGCATCGACCGCCGGAACAAGGCCCTCAAGCTGGTCCAGGACTGGGCGGCGGCCAACGGGCGCACCCTGGAGATCTCCTACACCCTGCCGACCACCACCCACGGCCTCGCCGACAGCGGTCTCGCGGTGCTGCGGAACGCGGTGAGCAACGGCACGCGGGTGGACGTCGCCAACATCATGACGTTCGACTACTACGACAACGCCGCCCACGACATGGCGGCGGACACGAAGACCGCCGCCCAGGGCCTGCACGACCAGCTGGCCCGGCTCCACCCGGGCACGCCGGACGCCCAGCTGTGGGGAATGATCGGCGTCACCGAGATGCCCGGCGTCGACGACTTCGGCCCGGCCGAGACCTTCACCCTGGCAGGCGCCACCCAGGTCTACGACTGGGCGGTCGCCAAGGGCCTCAACACCCTGTCGTTCTGGGCGCTCCAGCGGGACAACGGCGGCTGCCCCGGCGGCAAGGCCGCGGACAACTGCTCCGGTATCCAGCAGAACACCTGGGACTTCACCCATGTCTTCGCGCCCTTCACGGGCAGTACGGGCACCCCGGCCGACGACTTCTCGGTGACCGCCGCGCCCGCTGCCGGTTCGGTCGCCGCGGGCAGTACGGCCACCACCACCGTGCGGACCGCGGTGACCGCGGGCGCCGCGCAGCCGGTGAAGCTCACGGTCGACGGCGCCCCCGCGGGCGTCACCGCCTCGCTCAGCCCCGCCTCGGTGACCGCCGGCGGTTCCTCGACGCTCACCCTCGCCACGACCCCGGCGACGGCCTCGGGCACGTACACCCTCACCCTCACCGGCACGGGCACCACCGGCAGCCACACCACGACGTACACCCTGACCGTCACCGGCGGGAGCGGCCATCAGTGCACCGCCGCGGCCTGGTCCGCCGGCGCGGTCTACACCGGCGGCCAGCAGGTCTCCCACCAGGGCCACACCTGGAAGGCCAAGTGGTGGACCACCGGCGAGGAGCCCGGCACCACCGGCGAATGGGGCGTCTGGCAGGACCTCGGGGCCTGCTGAACGACGGCTCCGCCGGTCAGAGGCAGACGACGCCGAGCACGCAGATGTGGGACGGCGAGGTCGGCTCGGTGGACGGCGAACTCGGCGTCGTCGACGGCTGCTGCTGCGTCGGGGTCGTCGAGGACGAGCCCGAGCCCGAGTCGGAGCTGGCGGGCTGCTGCGCCGAGGAGCCGCCCGAGGCCGGGGCGGACTGCCCGGAGGAGGCCGGCGCGGCGGCCGCGGGTGCCGTGTCGGTGTGGGCGGCGTGCCGGGCCGGGGCCGGTGCGGCCGCGGTGTGCGGTGCGGTGCCGGGGGCCGGGGCGGAGTGCGTCGGGGCGGCGGAGGGCTGCTGCGCGGCGGCCGCCGGGGCGGAGGAGTGGCCGACGCCGGCGTCGGGCTTGCGGTGGCGGCCCAGGGGCGCGCGGTCGCCGGGGTGCCGGGAGGCCCGGCCGTCCGGCTCCTCCGAGGCGGTCGGGGTGCCGGGCGCGGAGACGGTCTCCGGGTCCGGTGCCGCGGACGCCTGGGCGTGGGCGGTGGCGGGCCGGTTGTTCTGCAGCAGCGTCGCGGTCACCGTGCCGCCGACCAGCGCGAACGCGGTCGCGGCCACGGCCCGGCGGCGGTACTTCTTCCACCGCGCCAGCTGCCGGCGCCGCGCGGCGCGGCCCTGCCCGGTGCCGGTGGCGGCCGGGACGTCCGTGCCTTCGGAGGCCGCGAGGTCCGCCTCCGGGGCGGTCGCGGCAGCCGTCTCGGCCCGCGCGGGCGGCATGGCGTCCTCGTAGAGGGCGGCCGGGGTTTCCGGCGCCTGCCAGGACTCCCACAGCGCGGCCGCCTCGGCACCCGTGGGGGCCTGGCGGTGGGCGGGCGGGGCTATGTCCGGGGCGTAATCACCACAACCCGGGCACACGAGTGCCCCGTTGAGGTTCCGGCGGCACGAGGAGCAGTAGTCCATCTGCGAGCTTTCTGTGCTGTCGCGCCGCCAGGGACGCCGGAGACCAAATCACCATCGCACTCGGGATCGAGCGACCAGCAACGCTAACGGCACCCCTCGGACGCGATACGAAGAGGTTGTGACGCTTCCGTGCAGATTCCCGGGCTGCGGCCGCCGCATGACCGACAAGCCCTGATGAATCCGGTACGGGCAGGCTGGACTTCACGGCGCCACTGTGCGACGCGGCTCACAATCGGCCCGCGCGGTACCGCCGCAGGACCCGCGTACGGCCTTCCCTACGATGGGGCCCGTGAGCATCCGCGAGCCCGCGTCCGCCCCGCAGCCGAGGCTGCGGCTGAAGGCGCTGCTCGTCCTCACCGTGCTGGCGGGCCTGCTGGGCATGCACGGACTGGCGAACACCGGCGCGCTGCCGACCACCACGGCCCCCGCGCACACCGCCCACCAGATGCGGCCGACAACGGCGATGGCCGCCCCGGCACCGGCCCCGGCGCCCACCTCCGCCCCCGCCTCCGCTTCCCGCGACCACGGACAGCACGGCTGCTGCCCGGACCACGCCGACGGCGCCGACGGCGCCGACGGCACCGGCGGAGGCAACGGGCACGCCCACCACGCCGACCCGACGTGCGCCTCGGGCGCGCTTCCCGGCGCCCCGGCCCTTCCCGCGCTGCCCGCTTCCCTGACCGGCACCTCCGACCGCGCGGTGCTGCTCGCGGACCGGTTGGCGGACGGCACCACCGGGGCCCGCGCCCCGCCTTCCCTCGCCCAGCTCCAGGTCCTGCGGATATAGGACGCGCCCGCCCGGCGCAGCGCCGTACGCCCTCCTGGCCGGTCTGCGCCGCGGACGAGCACGTCTTCCATCCACTGATCACAGGAGTTTTGCGTCATGCACGCGACCCGTAACGCCCGAACCGTTCTGCTCCGTCGCGCCGCGCTGGCGGCGGCCGCCGTGACCGCGGCGGCCCTGACCCTGTCCGCCTGCGGCAGCGGCGGCGGCAAGACCGACGACGCGGCCCCGAGCGGCACGCCGTCCGCGACGGCGGGCGCGTCCGCGGGCAAGCACAATGCCGCCGACGTGACCTTCGCGCAGGAGATGATCCCGCACCACCGCCAGGCCGTGGCCATGGCCGACCTGGCCGCGACCCGGGCCGGCTCGGCGGACGTCAAGGCGCTCGCCGCCACGATCAAGAAGGCCCAGGACCCGGAGATCACGACCATGTCCGGCTGGCTGAAGTCCTGGGGCGAGAAGGTCCCCCAGGACCACGACATGGCCGGGATGCACGGCGGGACACACGGCGGGACCCACGGCATGGAGGGCACGGACGGCATGGCGGGCATGGACCACGGGGGTGCCGAGGCCATGCCCGGCATGATGAGTGCCCAGGAGATGGCGTCGATGAAGAACGCCACCGGGAAGGCGTTCGACGCCCGGTTCCTGAAGCTGATGGTCAAGCACCACCAGGGCGCTGTCGAGATGGCCGGCACCGAGCGGAAGCAGGGCGCGTACGGCCCGGCCAAGAAGCTCGCCGGTGACATCGTCACCGCCCAGAACGCGGAGATCGCCCGGATGCGGAAGCTGCTCGGCTGACGCCTGGTCTTCACGGCACCCACTGAACGGGGCGGGCACCGGGACACCGGTGCCCGCCCCCTTCGCTCACGCCTCCTCGCTCATGCCTCTGCGCTCATGCCCCTGCGCCTATTCCTCGTAGAAGTTGTTCACCACGACGTCCGGTTCGTCGTCGTCGAAGGCTTCGTTGAGGAGGGCGCCGCCGACCAGTCCGGCCGCGCCGGCGCCGATCAGCGCACCGGTGCCGAACCGCCGGCCGCCGCCCTGCTGGTGGTGGTCCGGCTGCTGCGGATAGCCCTGCTGCACGGGCTGCGGGTAGCCCTGCGGGGCCCCTTGCGCGTACGGATCCGGGTAACCGGCCTGGGGCGCGGTGTAGTACGGCGGCGGCGTGGTCCGGACGCGCTGGGCGCAGCCGGGGCACGCCTGGATCTGGCGCGGGACGCCCCACTGCGGGGACCAGGTGACGGGCGTGCTGCCGGGGCCGTGGCCGGGGTCGAAGAAGCACGTCATGGGGGAACTCCCGGTGGGTGACGGGGCGGTGGAGGCGTGCGGCGCCGCGGGAGTGACGGCCGGCGGGGTCTGCGGGGCCGGCGGGAACGGCGCGGCGGCTGCGACCGCTACGCCTGGTGCGCCCGGTGCGGCGGCCGGCGGCCGGGGCCGGAGGACGTCGACGCCGAAGTCCTGTGCGATCCCGGCCAGCCCGGAGGCATAGCCCTGCCCGACGGCCCGGAACTTCCACTCCGCGCCGTGCCGGTACAGCTCGCCGAAGACCATGGCGGTCTCGGTGGCCGCGTCCCCGCGCAGGTCGTAGCGGGCCAGTTCGGCACCGGTGGTCTCGTCGACCACCCGGATGTGGGCGCGCTGGACCTGGCCGAAGCTCTGCCCGCGCTGCTCGGCCTCGTAGAGCGAGACCGGGAAGACGATCTTCTCGACCTCGGGCGGGACCGTGGTCAGGTCGATGTGGATCCGTTCGTCGTCCCCGCCGCTGCCGCCGACCGGTTCACTGCCAAGGTGGCGGACCGATCCGTCCGGGCTGCGGAGGTTGTTGAAGAAGACGAAGTGGTCGTCGGAGAGGACCGTGCCGGACCGGTCGCACAGCAGGGCGCTGGCGTCCAGGTCGAAGCCGGCTCCGCCGCCGGTGCCCACCTGCCAGCCAACTCCGACGACCACGGCGGTCAGGCCGGGCGCCTGTTTGCCGAGCGACACATTGCCGCCCTTGGTCAGGGCCACACTCATCTGCTCCTCCACAACTCTCGGGCGTGCAGCATCCGTCGGCTTCAACGCGGCATGCGCCCCCGAGGTTCCTGAATTGCGCAATCAGTGAAGTGAGCAATCGGTGAAGTGCTGAGCCATATCGCTACGGTGGCGCGCCGGCGTGTACGGCGGAAGGCGATACGCAACGCTCCCACTCGTACAGGGGGTTTCGTTCCCGGCCTTGCGCTATGGGCGTTTTCCGAGCCGGGGCGCGGAGACGTTACCGGGCGAGTGTGCCCTCACCTTCAGGAGGAACCATGCGCATCCGTACCGCAGTTGCCGCCACCGCCCTGACCGCCGCCGCTGTCCTGGGGGGAGCCGGTGTCGCCGCCGCCGACTCCGGAGCAGGGGGCGCTGCCCTGAATTCGCCAGGTGTCATCTCGGGCAACAACATCCAGATCCCGATCCATCTACCGATCAACCTGTGCGGCAACAGCATCGACATCATCGGGCTGATCAACCCGGCCTTCGGGAACACCTGTGTGAGCGACTGACCGGACACGGCAGGGCCCCGGCCGGAAATCCGGCCGGGGCCCTGCCGTTGTCGGCTACGCGAAGATCAGCACGATCGCCAGGAGGACGATGATCACGCCGACGCCGCTGCCCACCACGCAACCCAGGCTGGACGTCAATTCGTTGAACCGGCTCCCGAAGGCGGGTGGGTCCGGTGCGGCCGTGGTGGGAGCCGGGGCGGATGGCTGGGTGGTGGCCGCCGGTGTGGTGGCGGCGGGGGCCAGGCTCTTCTGGTGCACGTCCCGGACGATCTGCTGCCAGAGGTCGGCCGGCAGGTCGGGGGCGACGCCGTTCGCCGGGGCGATGATGCTGTCCCAGAGCCAGTTGCCCGCCGTGGGATGACGGTCCCGGCACATGCGGTGCAGCAGCTCCCGCAGATCGGGCAGGAAGCGTGCGTCCCTGGTCAGCGGGGCGACGGCCCAGAGATAGAGGTCGGCCGCCCGGCGCGCCATGGCCGTCCGGGACGCCGACTCCGGGTCCAGCCCGTTCGGCTCGAAGTACAGCCCGTTGTCGAGCACTTCCCGGCACAGGTCGTGCTGCATCTGCGGCCGGCGCTCCCGCACCCGCAGGGCGTCCCCCAGCTCGTCCAGCAGCATCCCCAGCGGCTCCGGCGGCAGCCCACCGGAACGCAGGACGTCGAAGAGCGCCTCGTCGGGCAGGGCGCGCAGCCGCTCCGTCAGCAGGTCGCGCTGCAGGGCGTTCCGAGGGAGTGGATTGCGCAACTCCTCTCGCACGGAGGCCATTTCGAGGGCGCCGGGTGTCCGGGGGGCGGGGGGCGACGGTTCGTGCCTCGCGGGCGGCTCGTGGGACGCGGGGGGCGCCTGGGGCTGGGGCGCGGCGGGGGGTGGCGTCTCCCGGACCGGGGGTGTTTCCCGGACCGGCGGTGTTTCCCGGAACGGGGGTGCCTCCCGGGCCGCGGGCGACGCTTCCCGGCTCGGCAGCGGGGCTGTCAGGTCCCGCACCGGCGGTGGCGTGTCCCGCTCCCGCGCCGGCGGCTCTTCCCGCACCGGTGGCGTCTCCCGCACCGGTGGCGTCTCCCGTGCCGGCGCCGTCTCCGGTACGGGAGACGTCTCTCGTACGGGCGGCGGAAGGTGCGTCGGTGCGGGTGCGGGCCCCTTCGTCAGGGTGGGTGCGGGCCCCGCCGTCGGTCCGGGGTCCGGCTGGGGGGCCGCGGCGGCCGGCGGGCCCGGCGGCCGGTCGACGGAGAGGAAGTCCTTGAGCAGGGCCTGGCGTCGCGGCCAGTCCAGCGTCGCGCCGTTCCTCAGCCCGTCGATCAGCTGCGGCAGGCCGGGGCTGCCCGGCGGGTGTGCCAGGAGATGCTTGACCAGCCGGTTCGCCGCCTTGTGCTCGACCTGCGGCTGGACCGGTGTGCGGACGTCGACCCGGGCCAGCGGGCCCGGCCCGCCCGCGTCCGGTTCCCAGCGCGGTACGCACATCAGCCGCAGCGGATGGCTGTCGACCGTGTCGTACGTGGCGAACGTCCACTCGCGCCCCAGCCAGGAGCCGAAGAGCAGGAACAGGCCCAGGTAGACCAGTGGCGCGGGGTCCGGGCCCGGCTGGCCGGGAGGTTCCTCCTCTTCCATGAGGAGCGAGATCCGCTGGGCCGGGTCGCGCAGCCACTCCGCGGCGATCAGGATCAGCGGGCGCTGGACCGTC
This sequence comes from Streptomyces sp. NPDC048196, assembly GCF_040652715.1. Taxonomy (NCBI): domain Bacteria; kingdom Bacillati; phylum Actinomycetota; class Actinomycetes; order Kitasatosporales; family Streptomycetaceae; genus Streptomyces; species Streptomyces sp. NPDC048196. The sequence continues at coordinate 43,743 of NZ_JBEZMM010000043.1, forward strand.
GGCAGCCGCCCCTCCATCTCCGGCAGCCACCGGCGGGCCAGCGCGTCGAGCTCCCCGCACTCCACCGGGCGCAGCTGCCCGGTGGCCTGTTCGGCGGACTCCCGGGGGCTCCAGCCGCCGTACGCGAGGCCGAGGCTCTGACGGGTCTTCAACGTGCCCGGCGCGCCGATCAGGACATGGCTGACCGTGCTGGGGCGGCCGCCCCGGTCGGTGGTGGGCCAGCGCTGGACGAGCATCACGTCGCCGTCGCGGGAGACCGTGCGGACGACGCTCGGCCGGGGCGCGGCCGCACCGGAAACCCACAGCAACGGGCCGAGTTCCCGGCCCAGTTCCTCGGCGCGTTCGGCCGTGCAGGAATGGGCGACGGCCTTCATGCCGGTGCCCTGGCGTCCTTGGTTGCCGTCCCACCGGAAGACCACCTGGTGCACCGTGTCCACGGCGCCACCGCCGCCCGGCCCGCCCGTGAAGCCCGGGCCGCCCGTGAAGCCCGGGCCGCCCGTGAAGCCCGGCCCGCCCGTGAAGCCCGGCCCGCCCGTGAAGCCCGGCCCGCCCGTGAAGCCCGGCCCGCCCGCGGAGGCCGGCCCGCTCGCGTAGGCCGGCCCGCCCGTGAGGCCCGGTCCGCCCGTCAAGCCCGGTCCACCGGTGCCGGTGCCGGTGGCCGTAGGACGGTGCGTCGGTCTCCGCTCCGTGAAGTCGCTCACTCCGCTTCCTCTCCCCCTGATCCGCTGGCTTCCGGCGGGGCCGATGGCCGCGCGGCCGCCCCTCCGACGGCGAACGCCTCGGCGCCGCCCGGCACTTCGATCACCCCGTGCATCGCCAGCAGCGACACCAACGGCGCCAGCACCCGCCGGGGGCCCACCCCGGTCGGATAGCGGCCGTGGTCCTCCTGGCCGCCGGTGGCCGACGCGACGTGCAGGGTGCACCGGCGGATCGCGTCGAACGGGCGCAGCCACGCCTGGCCGGCGTGCCGGCGCAGCAGGCCGTGGACGTCCCGGCTCTCCTCGCGCACCCGCGCGGGGTCGAGGGCGGTGGGCCGTGCCTCGCCCAGCCACCGGTCGACGGGCGGCTGGAACCGCAGCAGGTCGGCCTTGCCGAGCACCATCGTGGCCGCCACGTCCAGATACGGGCCGTTCTTCGGCAGCCGGTCCAGGACCGTGCCGAAGGCGAGATCGCCGTCCCGGTTGACCTCCAGGCCCCAGCGTTCCCTGGCGTGGTCCAGATGCGGCAGCGGGAGCGCCAGCGCCGGGTCGACGACGAAGACCAGGGCGTCGACCCCGAGCAGGAAGCGGAGCGCGGCGTCGGTCCGCACCAGGTCCTCGCCGCCGAGGTCGAAGAAGGCGACCGGGCGCACCTGCCCGCGGGCGTCGGTGATCAGCAGCGACTCCACGAAGCGGGCGAAGCCGTCCAGCCCGATCCCGCCGGTGTGGTCGAGGACCTTGCCGTTGCGCAGCGGCTGCACCCGTTCCCGTACGAACCGGGCGTGCTGCTCGGGGTTGACGGACTGCCACTTCAGACCGAACGGCTCCAGGCCGCCGTCGGTGATCTCGGCGATCATCTGGGTCAGCAGATGGCTCTTGCCGGTGGAGGACTGGCCGACCATCGCGACGGTCAGCGGACGGCCGTAGGTGAGGTAGGGCACCGGGATGAAGTGCTCGGGGAAGTCCGGGTCCGCGGTGCACTTCTGGACGGCGGACCGCATCACGTCCTGCCGCCGCAGGGCGTTGGTGATCCCCTTGACGTCCAGCTGCTGGTACTGCATGCGGCTGTCGGTGACGTACAGCGCGGTGAGGTCGAGTTGGATGGGCTCCAGGCAGTACGGGCAGAGGACTTCTCCGCTGCCCCGCCCGCCGCTGTTCCCTGCCGGGGCTTCGGCGGCGGGGGCCTGCCGTTTGAGGCGCAGGGCCTGGTCGAACGCCTCCTGGTCCGGGCGGTACTCGTCGTCGGCGGGCCCGGTGAGCGTGAGCTGCCGGGCGGCCCCCGGAGCCAGGAGGTCGAGCAGCCCGGCCGGTGTGGGGCGGTCGGCGGCCCGCGGGGCGAAGGCACCGCGCAGCGTCTCGGCGAGCACCCGGTGCGCGGCGAGGTCGTCCGGTGCCCGGTCGGGCGGTCCGGGTCGGCCGGTCACCAGCTGGTAGAGCACCTGGGCGGCGCTCCACACCGCATCCCGGGAGTCCACGAAACCCTCTCCCCGGCGCTGTTCGGGCGGGCAGTAGGGGGCCCGGCCCCACCGGGTCCGTGGCCGCCCGACGTGGGCCACCCCTTCCAGCCCCCAGAGCTGCACCGAGGTGCCGTCCCAGAGCACGGTGGCCGGTGAGATGCCGCGCAGCACCAGGCCCTGGCCGTCCAGCAGGCACAGCGCCCGCAGCAGGTCCCGGGCGAAGACCCGCTGGTCGCTGGCGGACATCACATGGGTGCGGGCGGCCGCGGTGCCGCGTGGCGCGGCGTACAGCAGGAACGGCTCGGCGGTGTCGAGTTCGTAGCCGATGATCTGCGGGAAGAGCGCCGCGTGCTCCGGGTCGTCGAGCACCCGGTGCAGCCGCAGCGCGGTGCCCGCCTCGGCGTCCAGCAGGGCCCGGGCCGCCGAGTTGGCCGCGTCGGCCGCGGTCAGCCGCACCTGGACGCACTGCTGCCCCTCGTCGTCGAGCAGTCCGTTGCGGATGCGCTGCGGCAACTGCGGATCGCGGCGGGACTCGCGGCCGAAGCGGACCGGGGCGACCCGGCGCCGCCCCGAGGGGACGGTGAAGGCGAGCGTGGCCCGCCGGGTACCGTCCGGCTGCACCACGTGGGGGTGCGAGGTGCTGGTCACCAGAGGTCGCCGTCCCTTCCTTCGTACGCGTCGACCTGGGGGGACCCGTCGGAGCCGCCGTACCCGCCGGGGCCGCCGTACCCGCCGGGCGCGCCGTACCCGTCGGGCCCGTCGAAGCCGTCGGGGCCGTCGTCGGTCCCGTCGCCCCCGGGGCTCTCCCGGGGCCGGACGGTGTCGACCACGCCCATCCGCAGCGGGGTGAGCCGGATCAGCCCGGCGTACCGCCCCGACGACGTCCACAGCGCGTCGGCCGGCTGGCCCGTGCCGCCGGTCCGCCAGGCCTTCTCGACCTCGCCGCGCACCGCCTCCGGCGCGAATCTGAGCCACACCGCGGCCGCCGGGTCGCGGTTGAGCAGCGTGCCCTGCTCGGGCGAGGACAGCTGCACCACGGCCCGCCGGTCGGCCTCCGCGCCCACCAGTTCGGCCACCCGCTGCGGGTCGGTCCCCAGGAGGTTCGCCGAGCTGGCGCGGGCGCGGTGGTCGGCGGCGAACGGCGGTGCGGCCAGCACCCCGTTGGTCCGGAGGTGCCGGCGGGCCGCCGAGAGCAGCTCGCGGACCCGTTCCTCGGTGCGCCGGACGGCGAGCGCCCCGGCCTGGCCGCGTTCGACGGCGCCCCAGTACGGCGCCATCGCGACCATCGCGGCGTCCGTCAGGTCCCCGGCCAGGGTGGCGACCAGCTCCGGCCCGCCCTCGCCGCTCTCCCGGTCCAGCCAGCGCGGAGCACCGGCGGCGCGGTCCTCCCAGGTGTCGGCGGGCCCGGCGGGCTGCTGCTCCCCGGCCGGTGCGGCGGGGTCGTCCCAGGAGGGCTCGTCGTCCCAGGCGTAGGCGCTGGCCCAGTCGCTGTCCGCGTCGTCGGCCACCGCGAAGGTGCCCGTCTCCAGGGCCGAGGCGCTGGAGAGCCAGTCGTCCGCGGCCGCCGGCTCGGTGCCGGACGGGCCGGTGCCGGCCGGCCGTTCGGGCTCGGGGGCCGCCTCGGCGTCCGCGGCGGCCGCGGTCGCCCGCAGCATGCCGGCGACGGACCGGGCCGCGTCGGCGCAGTACAGCCGTTCGTCGGCGGCCCAGTGCTCCCGGACCGCCTCGGCCAGCAGCGCGTCCAGCCCGGCCAGGGACCGGCGCAGCGCGAGGGTGCCCTGGTCCGCGCCCCAGGTGTCGGCCGCGGTGCGCCACAGCCGGCGCGCGGTCTCCGCCGCGGCGCCGATGCCCACCAGCGCCGCGGCGGTGCTCAGCCACGGCGGCGGGTCGGTCGCGTACGCCACCGTCACTCCGGCCGCCGCGCCCACGACCGCCGCGACCCGGGCGCCCACGGCCCACCGGCCCGGCCGTCCCGCGCCCCGCAGCCGGGTCGCGCCGAGCGCCGCCAGGCCCTGGAAGACCAGCGGGACGAGCAGCGCCAGGGCCATGAACGGCCACTGCCACAGCCCGCCGAGCAGCCCCGCCGCGCCCGCCGCCAGCACCGCGGCCGGGGTGACCGGCAGCGGGCCCGCCGCCGCCTGGGACCGGGCCGCCGCGTCGGCGACCGGCAGGTCGGCCAGCCGCGGCAGCAGTGCCGAACCCGGCACCGGTTCCACCCGCCCGGCCAGCGCGGTGAACCGCCGAGCCACCGCGCGCAGTGCCAGCCCCTGTCCCAGGAGCTTCCCGGCGAACTCCCGCAGCCCCTCACCGATCCGCTCGCCCACGCCCTCGGCCGAGGGCACCCGCAGACCGAGGGCCGCGAGCCGGGCGGTGGCCTCGGCGGCGGACGGCGCACCCGAACTGCCGCCGCTGTGCAGGGCCCCCGCGACCAGCTCCCGGTAGTCGACCAGCGCCTGGTGGGCCCGGTCGAGCTCGGCCTCGAACGTCCCCCGGTGGACGGGCCGCAGCAGGCCGAGGACGGTCCGCAGGCCCGCCAGTTCCTCCTCCGCGTCGTCCAGCGCCTGCGCGCACGCACGGTAGGCGTCGTCCGCCACCCCGCCGGTCTCGCGGTGCCGCAGGTCGCGGCCGCCGCGGCCGGCCACCAGGCCGCGCAGCGGCTCCGGCAGGTCGACGCCGGACCGGGTGGCCGGCAACTCCGGTACATGGTCGGAGTCCTCGCCGGCGAACCGGCCGAGCGCATCGCGCCAGGCCCGGTCCCGTACCTCGGGCGGCAGGTCCTGCTCCAGCAGCCGTACGCCGGGCGCGGCGACGGTGTCGGGCAGCGACCCGAGGTCGTCGAGCACCCGCTGGAAGACGTCCGGCACCGACAGCAGGTCCACCAGGACCGCCAGCGCCGCCGGGTCGTCGGGCGCCGGCTGCTCCAGCGCGGTCCGGGCGGAGCGCAGATCGCCCGCCCACAGCAGCGCGGTGCCGGAGCCGCGCAGCACCGCGGGCCGCACCAGCCGCCGGTCGGGCGGCAGCACTTCCTCGTCGCCGGCGTACGCCCCGGGTGCGCTGCCCACCAGCAGCACCAGCATCCGGACCTCGCCCAACGCCCGGTAGGCGGCGAGGAGTTCGTACTGCCGCTGGTGCTCGGTCAGTCCCGCCGGGGTGTCCACCACCAGGAACAGCGGGTGGTCGGGCTCGGGCAGCCCGGCCCGGCCGAGCTGCCGGGCGACCGCGGACCGCACGGCCGCGGCGGTGTCGAGCTGCGCCGCCTGTGTCCGCAGGTCCAGGTGGACGACGGCGGTGGCCTCCTCCGTGGTGGTCACTCCGCATCACCGTCCCAGGGGTTGCGGCGCGCACGGTCCCGGCCGCCGTCGTCGGCGCCGCCGGAGGAGCGGTCCTCCCGGGCGTCGTCGTCCCAGGGCGCCCACGGCCGGCCGTCACCGGCGGAGTGCCCGTTGAGCCGGTCGCGGTCACGGCCCTCCTCCCGGTCCCGGTCGCGGTCCCGCTCGCGGTCCCGGTCGCCGTCCTGATCCCGGTCGCGGCTGCGGTCCCGATCCCGGTCCCGTTCCCGTTCCCGGTCCGCGGACGGGCGCCGGTCGCCGGTGCCGTACGAGCCGTCACCGGACGCGTCGCGCCCGTAGGAGTCCCCGTCGCGCCCGTACGAGTCTTCGTCACGCCCGTAGGAGTCCCCGTCGCGCCCGTACGCGTCCTCGCCCCGCCCGTACGAGTCTTCGTCACGCCCGTACGAGCCCTCGCCGCTCCCGTACGGGTCCGCGCCGGACGCGTCGTCGTCCCGGTACGCCCCGCCCGAGGACCGCGGCGCGGTGCCCCAGTCGTCCTCCTCGGTCACCCGGCGCCGGGGCTCGGGGAACTCCTTGCGGGCCCGGGGCTCCGGCGTGCCGCCGCGGACGTGCTCCAGCAGGGTGCGCAGGGTCGGCTGAATGGCGCGCTGGTCCCCGAACTCGGTGTCCAGCGCGGCCGGCAGGGTCTCCGCCCAGAATTCCCACAGCGGCCGGACCCAGCCCTCGACCCGCTCCCCGCCGCGCTCCCGGCGCTCCTCCAGCAGCCTCAGCTGCGCCGGCGCGATCTTCTCGACGAGTTCGACGAAGAGCGGATGCGGATCACTCCCGCTGCGGGCCAGCCCCTGCGGCTGGGCCCCCATCAGCTCACGGCAGTAGTCCTCGACGATCCGCTCGTCGTCGAGGACGGTCCAGCGCTCGTACGAGCGGAGCAGCTCCGCCCAGCTCGACACCCCGCCGGGGAAGTCCCCCAGCCGCAGCCGGACCCCGGGCACGTTCTCGCCCTTCTCGGGGAACAGCCGCAGCCGCACCCGTTCCGGCGAGGACGTGTCGCCGCCCACCACGTCCACCTGGCCGTTCCACATGCAGCACAGCAGCCGGTGCAGGATGGCGCGGCGGTCGTCCTCGCAGCTCACCATCCAGCTGTCCCGGTAGCCGAGCCGCTGCCGCCAGCGCAGCACGTCGTGCGCCTGCTCGTTGTCCTTGGCCCGGGCCCACTGGCGCAGCACCTTGCGGGCCTCCGGCACCTGGGTGAGGCTCATCTCGCTGCGGAACAGCACCACCGTGATCGAGTCGCTCTCCACGCCGCGGTACTCGACCGAGTTCTTGGCGTCGGAGGGCAGTCGCAGCGCCTTGCCGAGGAACTCCTGCACCTCCTCCACGGACTGGACCCGCGGGTAGGTGACCAGCACCCGCAGCGGGCCGGTGCCCTCCGGGGTGAAGCCCACCGGCAGCAGCCCGGTCAGCTTCCGGCCGAACAGCTCCAGCGCCTCCTTGCTGACCTGGTCGGTGGCGTCCGCGTCGCCCGCCGCGGCGGCCAGCAGGGTGCTCATCGGCGGCAGCAGCGGCCGCTCCTCCAGGTGTTCGCCGCTCTCCGCGAACAGCCGGGTGATCCGGCCCTCCAGCTGGGCCTTGACGGCCGCCACCGCACCGTCCGGGTTGCGGCGGCTCTGCGCGTGCACCGAGCGCCAGGTGTCCCCGTCGATCATCTTGAGCAGCAGCGCGGCCTCGTCGTCGTGCTCGCGTAGGCCCTCGCGGCGGACCAGCCGGGTGACCAGGTCCTCGTAGAAGTGGTTGAGGGTGCGCTGCGGCGGCAGCAGGTACGAGATGCCGGTGCGGTCCTCGTACAGTTCGAGGCCCTTCTGCGCGGAGAGCTTCCGCTCCTGCTCGGAGTGCTTGCGGAAGGCGTTCACCAGCCGCCCGAGGTCGGTGCCCGCGGCGTCCGCCTGCGGCTGCCAGCGCTGCTGCTGCTCCCGCCACGCCTCGTGCCACACGATCCGGCTGCGCCACTGGTACCAGGCGTCCTGGGCCTGGAGGGCCGCCTGCACGTCGTCGTCACCCCAGCGGGCCGGTGACATACCGGCCAGCCGGCCCTTGATCCGCGGTGCCTTGGGCGGCTGGTCGGTGACCCCCGCCGGACGCGGGGGCGCGACCGCGCGGCTGTTGAGCATGCCCAGGAACCCGACGCGGGCGATCGGCTCGTCGCTGTCCGGGACCCCGCGCACGACACGTTCGGCGAGGAACGGGTCGACGCTCTGCAGGAGTTTGTCGATGGCGGGCCGCGGCACGAACCGGTCGGCCATCGAGGCGGCCTGGCGGTCGGCGACGGACTGCAGGTCGGCCAGCAGCCGCTGCATGTCCGCGACCCGCTCGCCCAGCGCCGTCTCGATGGCCCGGCTGCCGCGCGGCAGCGGCTCGGGCTCGGGGACCGGCAACTGCCGCCGCTCCCACAGCTCTTCGAGGCCGGAGTCGGCGAACAGCTGCCGGATCATCGGCACCGCGCCGTCCCGCAGCGTGGTCCGAGGGCGCTCGACGAGGTCGGTGACCGCCTCGCGCAGCAGCCGGCCGGCCACCAGGTCGGCCAGCTGGTCCATCGGCGCGGTCATGGAGGCCACCAGGCTGGTGGAGACGCCCTGCCGGCCGATGCCGGTGGGGGACATCGCGCTGCGGTGCACGCCCCGGTTGATGAAGCTCGCGGCGAAGGTCTGGTAGTCGTCGTCGGCCGCGGTCGTCCGGCCCCGGGACCGGCCGTCGCCCAGCTCGGTGCCGATCAGCGACATCACCAGGGAGACGATGGAGCGCCGCAGGTCGTCCTGGCGGATGCCGGCGGTCGGGCTGAACAGGAAGGCGGTGGGCAGGATGCCGGTCCGCAGCCGGATCGGGGTGGTGCCGGGGTAGCGGATGCCGAGCCCGGAGGAGTCGTGGTCCAGGTCGCCGATCTCCGCGCCCTCGGTCGGCGCGTTCTGCCCGTCCACCAGCCGGAACAGGTCGACCAGCGCCCGGGCCGCGTTCAGCTCCGCCTCCCGCCCGCCGCCGGAGGCCGAGGAGAACGAGGACGGCATCACGACCAGCGGGTAGATCTTCACGCCGTCGAACCGGCGCATCTTGAACGCCTGGTTGATCAGGTGCAGGTAGTCCAGGAAGATGCCGGCGCCGGTGCCGCCGGCCACCGAGAAGGCGACGAACACGTCGCAGCCGTTGACCTTGCCGCCGCCCAGTTCGCTCAGCTCACCGGCCGACTTGGCGATCGCGTCGATCGCCTGGAGCAGCGGCTCCAGTACGGGGGCCAGGCTGTGCCGCAGGGTGGCGAACAGGGCGGCGCGGCCGACGGTGGGCAGCTGGCCGGCGCCGTTGTGGAGCGGGGTGACCTTCGGCTCGTCGATGCGCGGCGGCAGCCAGTCGGCGACCTCGTCGCGCAGGCTCGCCCGGAGCATCTTGGTCACTTCCGGTGAACTGTCGAAGTTCGGCAGCAGGTTGTGGGTGGCCCGAGAGGTACGGGCGTACGCGGCCCGCAGCGACGGGTCCACGTTGAACTGCGGCAGGCGCTGGAGGTCGGTCTCGCTGTAGTCGGCGTAGACGAACTGCAGGCAGTCGGGGAGCTGGTAGGGGGCGTGGCCGCTCAGGTGGCTGAGCGCGACGCCGTCCGGACCGCACAGCTCGGCCCGCAGCCGGCGCTCCAGTTCGGCGCCGACCAGGCCACCGGTGCCGCCCAGGCCGACGAAGAGCATCGGCTGGAAGATTTTCATGGGTTCCTCCCGTTGCGGCCGTACCGGCGGCCGGTCGTTCGATCTGTGCGGTGCGCGCGGCCCGGCGGCCGCGGGGCGGTGTGCCGGGGCGGGCCGGTGGTGCACCGGCCCGCCCCGCGCGTCACCGGTACGACTCGTAGGTGCTGGTGCCGTCGTCCTCGGTGGTGACCGTGGGGGTGGTGGAGGTCGTGCCGGTCCGGGTCCGCGCACCCCAAGTGGGCCGGTTGCGGCGGGACTTGGCGGACCGGGTCTCCTCGCCGAGGGAGAGGCTCAGCCCGTCGCTCAGCGGGACGGTGCCGTTCGCCGGCAGCCGGGTCCGCCCGGCGCCCCGCTCGCGCAGCCACGCGCCGCCCTCGGGGCTGCGCTGGATCGCGTAGCGGCCGTGGTTGCGCCGCTCGATGCGCGGGCTGCGGTGCGGTTCGACGACCGCGAACTCGTACCACTGCTTGTGGCCGTGCCCGGCCGGGTGGGTGGCGACCACGTCGCCGTCCTCGGAGACCAGTTGCAGCATCAGGCCGTACGGGTCCCGGCGGCCGCGCCGCTGCCGCAGCCAGGCGAGGACCGCGGCGACGACCGCGGCGAGCACCGCCGCCGCGATGAGGAACGCCCACCAGTACGCGTCCCAGAGGCCGGGCTCCGGCGTCACCGTCACCGACAGCGCGGACCGCACCACCCTCCGGTCGTGGTCGGTGGTGTCGACGGCGGTGACGGTGCCGCCGAGCTTCAGCCCGTCGTCGTCGAGGCGGTCGCCGAAGGCGTCGGCCGGGCCGAGGCGGACCGTCACCGTCTTCGTCCCGGATTCCTGGGGCTTCAGCTCGATCTCGGCCGGGCTGACCGACACCAGCCCCGGCTGGAGGTCGGCGACCGACAGCCGCAGGGTGTGCGGGGTCTTGCCGGTGTTGTGGACGCTCAGGGTGCCGGTGACCTCGTCCCCGGGGTGGGCGTCCGCGTCCGGCAGCCGCAGCGTGCCGGATACCGGCAGCACGTCCGGCGCGACCAGGCCGCTCTCGCTGCGGGTGTCCGCGCTGAGCCCGGAGGCGGTCAGCGTGCCGCTCACCTTCAGTGCCCCGTCGGCGCTGTGCGGGATCGTCACGGAACCGGTGAACGAGCCGTCGCTCGCGGTGGGGTCGGGCCCCTTCCCGTCGTCGGTGAGCTGCACCGGCACCGCGGCGAAGCCGTCCCCGGTCAGCTCGCTGCGGACCCGCAGCCCGGCGTAGTCCCGGGGGTCCTTGATCTGGTAGCCCTCGCGGGTCTGCAGCCGCATGGTCACCGTGGCCTTCTGGCCGGCCTGCGGCGACGGCGGGTCCATGGTGATCGCGCCGCGCAGCTCGCCCTGCCACAGCACGCTGACCCCGACCGGCAGCGAGCGGTGCCCCTCGGGCGCCTCGGCCTTCACCTGCCACACACCGGGCACCGGGTCGACGATCTTCAGCGCCTCGACGGCGTCCCCGGCGCCCGCCAGCTCGAAGTGCGACTTGCGGTACGACCCCGTGGTGGGCACCTGGTGGCCGTTCGGGTCGATGTAGGTGATCGTCACCTTGGGGTCGCTCTTGTCGACCACGATGCTGCCCACGGTCGCCAGCGGCGAGATGCCGACCTCCATGGTGGCCGGCGGCAGTTGGGGGCTGGTGCCCGGCTGGTAGCGCAGGCAGTGCGCCGCGGCGAAGATCTTCTCCAGCTTCGCGCCGAGGTCCTTGGCGCCGGAGACCTTCTCGGCCTTCGGCAGCGCCGAGGGCAGTTCCGTACAGCCCTTCTGGTAGCCGCCGGCGGCCATCCGGTCGAGCTGGTCCTTGTCCGGGTCGGGCCCGAAGCCCAGCGGCCAGATCTGCACCCCCTGCGCCCGGGCGTTCTTCAGCTCCCGGTCCAGCTGCCGCTCGCCCTCGTCCTTGCGGTGCGCGGGGTCGCCGTACTGCGGGCTGCCGGTGACGTCCATCTGCCCGTCGGTGAGCAGGAACAGCACCCGCGGCACGGACGGGTCGGTGCCGGAGCTCAGTTCGTGCACGCCCTGGCGTATCGCGCTCGGGAAGTCGGTGCCGGTGCCCTCGCTCTTCTTGCGGCTGCGCAGCTTGCCCACGCACCCGCCGATCGAGTCCCGCCCGGCCGCGTCCAGGGTGGTCCGCGGGCACACCGGGTCCACCGCACGCTGGTCGTTGGACTCGGCGGCGGCGAAACCGAAGACCGTGACGTGGGACGCCGAGGAGACGTCGCCCAGCGCGATCCGGGCGGCGGCGGCCTTCTCCGCCGTCATGTCGTCGGGCGCCAGGCTGGCCGACTCGTCCACCGCCACCGCGTAGTTGACGGATTTGAAGGCCGGTTTCGACGCGGCCGCCGGCACCGGATCATGGGCGGCGGGCGCCAGCAGGGATATGAGCACCGCGGCGCCGCCCAGCACACGGACCGCGCCGCGCCGCGCCCAGCCCCTTCCGTTCCGCCGTCTTCCCCTCACTGTTCCCACGGCCGTCCCCTTATTTCGTTTCTGCGTCGTGTGCTTGGTGGTGCGCCGCCGGCGGCGGCGCCGGGCCGGCCGCCGGTCAGCGCGCGGTCAGGCTCCAGGCCAGGGCCAGCGCCGCCGAAGGGGCCAGCGCGCCCACCGCCCAGCGGATGGCCCGGTATTTGGCGGACAGGATCGAGCTGACGTCCACGGCCTGGATGAGCAGCCACCCGGCCGGGTCCCGGCCGGCATCGGCGATCTCGGCGGCCAGCCGGGGCAGGTCGTGGGGGGCCAGCAGATCGCCGAAGAAGGTCACCCCGTCCTGCGTGCGGAGCGTGCCGGTACGCGGCATCAGCGCCCGGACCAGCGCGGTCACCGCGACCGCCCAGAGCACCCCGGCGGCGACCAGGGTGAGGTCGGCCGGACCGCGCCAGTCGGGCGCGCCGTGCCACCCGATCAGGAACGCCGGCAGCGCCAGCGCCCCCGAGAGCAGCACGGCCGCCTTGGAGTCGGCCCGGCCGAGGTCCTCCCGGACCGTGTTCAACAGCCGTTCGGCGATGCGTTCCCCCGCCCGGTCGTGGCCGTGCCGACCCCCGTCCGGCACCGGCACGACCGGGTCGGGGGAGTCTGTGGTCCCCCTGGCCGTCCCCCCGTCGGCCGTCATCAGTCCTCCTCCGCCCAGGACCATCCGTCGTCGCGGCTGCGCCGGCGGCGGCGCGGCGGTTCGGGCTCGGCGGCGGTCGCGCCGTCGTCGGCCGGGTCGTCCTTGCCCAGGTGCGACGGGCGCCCGGCCCGGGACGGCGGGTCGTCCGAGACCCAGTCCGGGGTGAACGGCTCGGACGTGCCCGGGCCCAGCTGCGGTGTCTCCCGGCGGGCGGGCAGCGAGCCGATGGGCCCCTGGACGCGGTGGCGGCCGCGGTTGAGGAGCTCCAGCGCCTGGGCCTCCACCTCGTTGGAGTGGATCTGGCCGCTGTCGACCATGGCGAAGAGCCGGTCGATGCGCTCCTTCTCGTCGGCCCGGCCCTCCTGGCGGATCTTCTCCAGGAAGTCCTTGGCCGCCTCGGGCTCGGCCGCCAGCATGTAGCTGAGCTGGTCCAGTTCGCCGCCCTGCAGCATGTCCCGGAACGTGTTCTGGTGGACCCGGGTCACCTCCGCCGAGGCGTGCGCGTCCCGGATGTCGTCCATGTGGTGGATCGTCCGGTCGTCCACCCGCAGCCGTACGTACAGCCGCACCCGCAGCCCGAGATCGGCGCCCAGGTCGTCCCAGCGCCCGCCGGCGCACTGCCGGGTGATGGCGCGGTCGGCCTGCTCGGCCTGGTTCACCGGGAACTCCGCGGAGACGTCCCGGAGCCGCTCCAGCGTCGGCGCGGTGAGCCGCTGGGCGACGTCGGTCACCACCTCGGTGGCGGCCAGATGGGGATCGCTCACCGTCCAGTGGATCTCCACCTCGGCCTTGAAGAACGTGGTGCCCCCGGCGGCCGGCAGCTCCAGCTGCAGCGTCGTGACGAACGTGCCGAGCGCGATCTCGCAGATGGTGTGCGGCCGGGCCAGCGCCCGCTTGTCGTGGTGCTGGATGCCGCGGACGGTGGCCACGCTGTAGCCGCCGTTCCGGTAGAACAGCACCGACGCCGTCCGCGCGCTCGTGTGCCGGAACGGCCCCGTCGGCGCGTACTCCCGCAGGAACGGCCCCGCGGGCCCCGGGCCGGCCGCCCCGCCCCCCGCCACGCCCTGGTCGTCAGCCATGCGTTTCCTCCTGGTACCTCTCGCCCGTCCGGTCCCGCGGCGGGACGGCGAGCCACCACAAGGAGCGCGCCTGCGCGTCGGGGAGCGGATTGTCCGGATCCTTCATCATTCGGCGCAGCAGCCAGTCCAGCCGCCGCCGGTCGTGCTCCTCGGTCGCCAGCGCGGGCAGCAGCGCCGCCAGCCCCGGCCGGGTCCACTCCCTGCCGTCCTTGCGCACGGCCGTGCGCAGCAGGGCCTCCAGCGCGTCCGTCGCCACCTCCTGCGACCGCGCGGTGTTCAGCGCGGTCCACATCAAGTCGGCCATGGGAGCGACGAGTTCGGGGTGCGCGACGGCGAGGGCGAGCGGCAGCGGCCAGTCCCCGCGGCCCCCGAGCCCGGAATCGGGCTCGGCGTCCAGCACCTCGTCCACCTTGGTCACCGCGAGCCGGACGGTGGTCACCAGACCGAGGTCCTGGTACGGCTCGCGCCGGTGCTGCGTCCACTCCGCCATCCGCCGCAGCACCGTCGCCCCGTCCGGCAGCGCCAGCAGCCGGACGACGTTGAACGACGCGACCGCCAGCTGCTCCCCGTCGTCCCGGACCCCGATCCGGGCCAGCGCGTCGAGGGAGTCGTCCGTGGTGGCCGCGGCGTTCCCGTAGCCCAGCGCCATCGCCGCGGTCCAGCGCAGCGACTTCGTGCCGTACCGGCTCCAGTCGTCGACCAGCCGCCGCACCGCCTTGCGGTGCGAGGCGTGCCCGGCCGCCTGGTCCATCGTGGTGGCCGCGAAGATCCGCCGGCGCGGCGTGCCCGCCTCGGCGAGCGGCCGGATCAGCTCCGCGTAACCGTGGTCGAAGTCCCGTACGCACAGCTCCCCGGCGGCCACCGCGGCCCGCATCCACACCTGGGGACGGGGGTCGTCGGCCAGCAGCCGCAGCCAGCGCACCACCGGGCCGCGGACCGGGAAGTGCCGGTCCCAGACCTCGCTCAGCACCGCGCCGGGCAGTGCCGCCCCGCGGTACCAGATCAGCTGGGCGGGCACCTCGAAGCCGGCCACCTCGACCTCGCCGTCGGTCAGTTCGGCCCGCGACAGCGCCAGGTCGGACTCCGGGTCGTCGCAGAACAGCGGCCGGGCCGGGGTGTGGTCCGGATCGCTCTGGACGGACAGTTCCCAGGTCAGCAGGTGTGCGGCGGAGGCCACCGCGCTGTGCGAGGCGCCGCCCAGGACGGCCAGCGCGATCCGGAACGCCACCGGGTGGAACAGCGCCGCCGTCCCCGGCCGCCGCCCCGCGCTCCCCTCCGCGGCCGGCGGCGGTGCAGCCAGCGCCCGGTCCACCCCGGCGAACCACTCGTGGGCCTGACCCGCCGCGAGACTCCGGCAGCCGGCCAGCAACTCCTCGTAGGAGACGCCGTCCAGCAGATGGCCGGCCAGCAGTGAGGCGAGCAGTTCGGCCTCGGCGGGGCGCAGGTCGTTCAGCCCGACCGCGTCCTTGACGTCCGTCTGCTCCGCCAACTCCTCGGCGCGGGCGAGGAGTTCGGCCACCCGCCCCCCGGCGTCCGGCTCGTCGTCCCCGGCCGCCGCGACATGCTCCTCCAGCCGCTCCCGCAGCCGGGCGGTGCGCAGTTCCTGCGTGGGCACCGGCGGGCAGAGCATTCCGTACCGGCCGGCCAGCAGCGGGTTCGCCGCCGCGCCGACCGTCACGACGATCACCGCGAACGACTCCCGCTCGTCCAGCGCCGCGGCCAGCCCGTCCAGGTCCATCGCGTCCGGCGGCAGCGCACCGGGCTTGCCGAGCGACAGCTCCAGCAGATAACCGGTGCCGTGCCGCTCCTCCAGCGAACCGGCCAGCTTCGGCACGCCGCCGTCCGTCTCGACGTCCACCCGCAGCACCCGCGGTCCGGCCCCGGCCTCATCGCCCGGGCCGTCCCCGGTGAGGGCGGTGACCTCGTCGAGGAGGGCCAGCGCGGTGCTGGTGCGCCCGGTGCCGGGTGCCGCGCCGAGCACCAGCAGCCGGCGGGCCCGCAGCGCGTTGCGCAGCCGTAAGTACCCCTCCGGTTCGACGTGCACCCGCCGGAGCCGGCGCAGCTCGTCGTCCGGCACCGGCCCGCTGCGCACCCCCGCGGCGGCCTGCCGGGCGTCCATCCGCAGGTGGATGTCCCCGATGTGGGCGCTCCGGATGTACGAACGGTCGAAGCTGTTCAGGTCCCGCCCGGTGTCGAACAGCATCCGGGTGGCGCGGCGGGCCCGCGACGCGGCGGCGAGGTCGGTCGGGCCGTCCTCGCTCTCCTCCCCGGCGAGCGGATTGCCGGTGTGCTCCTTGAACCGCCCCGCGGCGCGCTCCCGTTCCCGCTCCCGCTCGGCGGCCTCGCCGTCGGCGTCCCCGTCCCCCTTGTCGTCCGACCCGCGCGCCCGGTCGTCACCGTCCTTGCCCCGGGCCTGGTGCGCGCCCTCCGGGGACGCCCCGCCGGCCGCCTTCGGGGCCTCGGGCTCGGCCGGTCCCCCCGCCTGCTCCTCCTCGGCCACGTGCCTCAGCCCTTCCGCCGCTCGGCGTCACCGGTGATCCGCCCGATGTGCACGCCCTGCTGGTAGACGTTGTCGTGGTTCCGGGACATGTCGCCCCGGACGACGTACCGGTCACCGCCGGACCTGCCGCCCCGCGCGTCCCCGCCGCGGTCGACGTCCTGGTCCTCGATGTCGTCCTCGATGTCGTCCTCGTCGTCGTGGTCGGCGTCGCGGTCCGCGTCGTGGTGGCCCGAGCCGTCGTGGCCGCCCGTCCCGGCTGCCTTGCCCCCCGCCCCCCATGCGTCCGCCACCGTGCGGTTCCGCTCCTCGCCCGGATCGAGGCCGTCCGGTATCGCCGGTGCGTCCCGTCCGGGAAGGTGGAACCAGGCGTTGACCGCGCCTTCCTTGAGCGCCAGCCGGGCCCGGGAGTAGCGCGTCGGCTCGATGAACTTGCCGCCGCTGCGGACCACGTCCTCGTACAGCGACTCGGACACCACCAGCACGAGGTCCGCCCGCTCGGCGTCCAGCAGCTGCCGCCCGACGGGGGAGTCGGCCAGCCGGCACGCGAGGTCGACCGCGCGCCCGCTGACCCCCCGGTCGTCGCGCCGCACCGGGCCGACGTGCATGCCCACCCGCAGCCCCAGGGGGACCCGCAGGCCGCGGTTCTCCTCCCGGAGGTTCTCGCGCACCTCGACCATCCACAGGCCGAGCAGCCGGGTCACCGAGACCCGGCCGGCCACCGACAGCAGTACGCCGTCGCCGCGGTCCTCCATGTGGACCGCGTCCCGCGCCACCTTGGCGTGGCTGAACGCCGTTTCCAGGACCCGGTAGATCCGGGCGCGCATCTGCGGCTTCTCCACGTCGTCGTACTCCCCGGAACGCCGGGCGTCGACGCTGATCACCAACTCGTAGTGCGCCTCCGCGGCATCCCTCGCGTCCTCGTCCACCCCGAGCCCCCTGTCCTGCCGTTCTGTTCGATTGCCGTCCCCATCAGCTTCCGGCCCGGGACCGAGGCCGTCTGTAGCCGTTTACACACGCCGGGCGTGCGCTCTGCCCGTCATGTCCGCGCCCCCTGCCACGCCCGTCCGCGCCGCGCCCCTCCGCGCCGCGCTCACTCCTGGTGGCCCTCGGCGAGGAGGGCGAGCAGCGCGGGGTCGAGGATCTCCACCATCCGGTTGCCGGTACGCACGACCTTCTGCGTACGCAGCAGCCGCAGGGCCTTGGCGACGGCTTCGCGGGTGGCCCCCACGGTGGCCGCCAGCTCGTCCTGGGCCAGGTGGACGACGGTCCCGGGTCTGGAACGGCCGGGGACGGGCGGGGCGTAGGGGCCGGCGGGCTCGACCCGGGACAACTCGCTGAGCCGGGTGGCCAGTCGCTGCAACACGGTGAGCGAGGCGAGCGCGGACCGCTCCTGGTCGGCGCTGCGGAGCCGGAAGGTGAGCTGGCGGATCACCAGTCCGCTGACCCGCGGGTGCAGGGCGAGGAAGCGACGGAACGCGTCGCCGGAGATGACCTGGGCCTCGATCGGCCCCAGGGCGCGCACGGTGGCGCTGCGGGGATGGTTGTCCAACGCGGCCATCTCCCCGAGGAGTTCACCGGGGCCGCGCAGGCCGAGTATCAGCCGGGTGGCACCGCGGTCCGTGGCCACGGAAACGGTCACCCAGCCGCGCAGAATGATCATGACGTGACTGGACCGGTCGCCCTCCGTCAGGAGATGGGCGTCGGCCGCATAGCGCTTCCGGCTTCCGAGGGCCATCACGCTCTCGTTCTCCTGGGCTGTCAAAGCCCGCGCAAAAGCCAGCTCGTCGCCGAGCAGCCCCATGGCCACTCCCCCCACGGCAGTCCGTATGGCCGGTTTTTCGTAGGCGTTGATGGTCGCAGAGTGACGCTTTGGGTCGAGTGAATTACGCCACACCCCGCATACTCGGCAGTACTTCCCGAACCCCCAGGTGAACCGCCCCACCCCGAGTCGCCCGTACTGCCCAAACCCCTCACCATCCAGCCACCGGCCCCCACCCTTCAGCCAACGATCCGGAGGTCAGACCCCCGCCCACCCGAGCGGTCCCCGCCGCTCCCGATTGGCCAAAACTCGGGTTTCCGCCAACGGATCGGTAATTCCATTCCACACAAGAGGAGTCACTCCTTCCCCCACGCCACCACCCCCAAGATCGAAAAAACCCGAGTTTCCGCACTTCACCGCCCTGTCCGCGCTCACCCCACCTGGGTTGCCCGCACATGGCGAGTATGTGACGTAGCGCACACGCCGTACAGGGGGCAGCCGGGATTCGGTCGTGGCGCGGCACCGGTCCCCCGGCCCGGCGGGCCGCGCCGGCCGGGCGGGGTCGGTCGCCGCTCACCGGGGCCGAACGACTGATCCGCCGGCTCATGGCGGCTACCGGCGGATCAGCACAGCGAAAACTTCGGGGCGCACCGCCGGGCGTCATCGGCGCCCGCCGGCGGAATTTTCGGGTCAGAGGCGGCGTATCCGCGCGGCGATCCCGTGACCGAGCAGCAGGTAAATCACCGCGGGCAGACCGAAATTGAGGAATACCCGCAGTCCTTCGGTGTCCATGGTGAAGATGTCCTGGGACCAGCCCGCGAGCCAGTCGGCCAAACCGTGCACAAATCCGACGAAGACATTTCCCCGGTTGGCCTCCAGCAGGTACAGCAGGATCCACAGGCCCAGAACACCTGCGGCGATGTCCGCGATCGTGTGGATGACCAGGGCTGTCCGGTTTGCTCCGGAGCCGTCCCGGCTGCGCCGGTGGATGTCGGGATTAACGTTATAGGGGCCGTAATTGTCGTTTACCGGCAGGTGTTCGTGAGGGCTGTTCATGACCCCTTACTTGCCTCACCCGGGTACCCAAAACCTCGGTTAAACCTGCGATTTCATATCGGTTCCAAGATCCCTCTGGGGGTGGGGTGAACTCCCTTCCCCCGCCGCCCATTTCACTGTTTATAGTTGACCCGCTCATTCGCCTGCCGTGTCCCGTATGCGGCAGGCATCTTTCACACTCCGGGAGATTTATGCGCAAGCGCGCAATCTTCGCTGTGCTCGCCGCCGTCACCGCGCTGGGCGGGTCCACCGTCCCTGCCGCGTACGCGGACGAGACCGTCGGCGACATCCAGATCTCCGATGTCACCGTCAACGGCGGCAAGAACATCGCGATCGGCCTCGCCGACAAGACCGTCACGGTCTCGGTGACCGCGACCGACCCGTCGGGCATCTGGGACGCCGACTTCTTCCTCTGGCGCGGAACGGACCCCGACAACCCCGACGGCTACATCAAGCCGAACGAGGACACCACCCCCGCGGACTGCGTCGCCGCCGACGCGACCACCTCCACCTGCTCGAAGACGTTCACCTTCGAACCGGACTGGTGGCTCACCAACGCCGACGCCGGATCCTGGAAGGTCGGGGTCCAGGTATCGGCCAACGACGACAGCCGGGCCCAGCGGGACGCCTACACCACCACCCGCCTCCAGCGGTACGCCAAGCTCACCGTCAACGCGGGCCCGGAGCCGGTGACCCAGGGCAAGACCCTCACGGTCACCGGCAGGCTCACCCGGGCCAACTGGGACACCGACGCCTACGCCGGCTACACCGCCCAGCCGGTCAGGCTCCAGTTCCGCAAGGCGGGCACCAGCACCTACACCACCGTCAAGACGGTGAACACCTCCAGCACCGGCGACCTCAGGACCACCACCACCGCCACCACGGACGGCTACTGGCGCTGGAGCTTCGCCAGCACCTCCACCACCCCGGCCGTCTCCGCGACCGGGGACTACGTGGACGTGCAGGAGCCGTAACCGGCCGCCGGTGACCAGCAGCTGGTCACCGGCAACCGGCAGGACGTACGGGCGCGGCGCCGGATCTCCCTCGTCACACCCGGCGCCACGCCCCTACGGGCGGAACGGCCGCACCGCAGTCGGGCCGTCGCTGACGTGCAGGATCGCGTCAGCCGCGTCGAGGCTCGCCCGGTCGAGCGGGAAGTACCCCTGCTGGGGAGTGGTATCGGTCCGCGCACGGACGGGAGTCGCCGTGGTGGCAGCGGTGACCGCACCGGCCGCGGTCAGCCCCCAGCCGGTGGTACGGCCCTGCAGCACCGCCTCGTAGGTGTCCGCGGCCGGCTCCCCCAGCCCGAGGGTTTCGCTGCTGCCCAGGCTGCTGAGGACGACGGTGTACCGCTCGTCCAGCAGGGACCCCACGATGGCGCCGGCGGAGAACCAGTCGAGGTCCCTGTCCGCCATCCGCATGGTGCTCAGGTTCCTCTGCAGATGGACGTTGTGCGCGAAGACCAGGGTCGGCCCCCGTCGGGCCTCGATGCTCCGGATGTCGAGGAGGTTCTGCGCCATCAGCGCGTCCCGGGTGGCGAGCAGACGGGAGATCCGTGCGCTCTCGTCGATGCGCTGCGCCGACTGCTTGTGGTAGCGCAACAGGCCGAGACCGGCGGTGAGATGGGTCCTGGCCCTCCACCACTCGGCACGTGAGGTCGCCGCGATCAGCTCCGGGGCGCGCGCATGGAGCGAGACGAGCATGTCGTCCGCGAGCGTCCGCAGCCGCTCGGCCTCGGCCGTGTCACCGACCGACATCGCCGGGTCCAGGATCGCCTCCGCGCGGCTCCACCGTTCGTCCTCCCCGGCCAGGCGCGCGAGGTCCTCGCCGAGGTCGAGCTTCAGGTAGTCGCGGGCGTACTCGAGATAGCGGCGCGGGCTGGGTGCGCTGAGGTTCTCCATCTCGGCGTCGAAGCCGTGGAAGGCCAAGCGCTCTGCTTCCGGCCGGTTCTCGTTGTACTCGCGCATCCAGGCGACGAGTTGCCGGTTGGCGAGCAGCTCTCCGAAGTCGGTCGAGAAGCCCTCCCTCATCACCGCGTCGAGGGTGCCGGCTTCACCCTGGACGAAGTCGTTCACGGCGAGGGCGGTCACCCGGTCGATTTCGAGGGCGATCGACCGGAACCCATGGTCGGCCAGCTGACTGAACAGTTCGTTGCGGATCCGCCCGAAGGCGGGCTCCAGATGCGTCGGCTCACCGAGCGCCAGCAGCTCACATGACGTACTCACGAAGTCGCGTAGGTCCTGACTCATGAGCCTCAATCGTATCCTTGAAAGCACGGTTGAGACTTGCCACGCTCCCACCTGCCCACCACCCGATAGGCTCCCTCCAAAGTCTCAAACAGGAGAGAGCCATGCGGCCCTTCGACCTCGCGCGTGAGCACGGCATCTCGACCCAGGCGGTCCGCAACTACGAACGGGACGGCTTCCTCCCGCCCACAAAGCGCACGGCCAGCGGCTACCGCATCTACACCGAGGCCCATGCGGCAGCGCTCCGCGCCTTCCTCTCCCTCGTCCCCGCCTACGGGCACGCGGCCGCCGGCCAGATCATGAACGCACTCCACCGCGACGCCCTCGACGACGCCCTGGTGCTCATCGACCGCGGCCACAGCCAGTTGCTCCGCGACCGGGAGACCCTCGAAGCGGTGCGGACAGCGGTCGATCACCTGACGGCCGAGGGGGACGCCACCACGGACGCCTCGGCAGCTCCCGCCACCCGCACCATCGGCGAACTCGCCCACCAGCTCCGCGTCACCCCGGCAACCCTGCGCAACTGGGAGGACGCCGGCATCCTCACCCCCGCCCGCGACCCGGTCACCGGCCACCGCGGCTATGGCCCGAGCGACATCCGCGACGCCGAGTTCGCCCACCTCCTCAGGCGCGGTGGCTACCTGCTGGACCACATCTCCACCGTGGTCCGGCAGATCCGGACGGCCGGCGACACCGACACCCTGGCCACCGCCCTGGACGACTGGCACCACAAGCTCACCACCCAGGGCCTCGCCATGCTCACCGCGGCCACCCACCTCAGCCACTATCTGACCCTGCTCCACCACCCCGCGGCACAGGCGCTCCCGCCGGTCCGCCCGCGGTGACCGGAGCGGACCGGGGCCCGGGCTCCGACTCCTCCCACCGCCGTTGTCGTCAGCCGCGTCCGGTGAACTGCTGCCCGACCCCGAGTCGGCGCAGGTCGGTGAGGACTTTCGGGTCCTGGGCGTCGAGCCAGTCGCAGAGCTGACGGAAGGAGACCAGCCGGACGTCCTTGCGCTTTTCGTCGGCGATGTGCTTGAGCGCTTCCTCGACGGCGTCCATGTAGATGCCGCCGTTCCACTG
>NZ_JBEZMM010000044.1:0-65614 GCF_040652715.1 Streptomyces sp. NPDC048196
GTAAAGCGTCAGCAGTCCACACAACCGGCCCCGGAGGCCCGTCACCGCACCCGAAACACCACCCGCCCGCCGCAGGCGCAACGGCGAGACGCCCCGTGGCGGGACGGCCAACTACGTGCGGGGCGCCGCAAAGCGCTACGGCGACCAAGCCCCGCGGCGGGCAAGACGGGTACGTGGGAGGCGCCGCAAAGCGCAACGGTGAGCAACCCCGACGGCGGGACAGCCAGGTACGTGGGAATCAAACAGCCCGCAGCGCCGCCGCGAGGGCTTCCGCTCCTTCCTCGGCCTCGGCCACCGTCAAAGACATCGGCGGGGCGATCCGGAGCGCCGCGCCGCCCTGGCCGCCCTTGCCGATGAGGAGGCCGCGCTCGCGGGCGGCCTCCAGGACCTGGGTGGCGGCTTCCGGGGACGGGATGTCCGTGCCGGGGCGGACCAGCTCGATGCCGATCATGAGGCCCCGGCCTCGTACCTCGCGTACCACGTCGAGGCCGGCCGCGACCGCCCGTAGGCGCTCGATGAGCAGGCCGCCGACCCGTCGGGCGTTGCCCTGGAGGTCGTGTTCGAGGAGGTAGGTGAGGTTGGCCAGGCCGGCGGCCATCGTGACGGGGCTGCCGCCGAAGGTGGAGATGGAGTTGGCGGGCAGCGCGTTCATCACCTCGGCGCGGGCCACCACTCCGCCGATGGACATGCCGTTGCCGATGCCCTTGGCGAACGTGAGCAGGTCCGGCGGGCCGTTGTCCGCGTGGGCCTGCCAGCCCCAGAAGTGGTCGCCGGTGCGGCCCCAGCCGGTCTGCACCTCGTCGCTGATCCAGAGGATGCCGTGCCGGTCCAGGACCTCGCGGAAGGCGGCGTAGAGGCCGTCCGGCGGCAGGGTGAAGCCGCCGACGCCCTGGACCGGTTCGGCGATCAGCGCGGCGACGCCGCCGGCCGTCTGCTGGAGCATGTCCTCCAGGTCGGCGACGCAGGCCGCGATGTACGCCCGGTCGTCCAGGCCGGCGTACGGGCCGCGGCTGCGCACCCCGCCGTGGACGTAGAGCGTCTGGAGGGGCGAGAGGCTGGTCGGTGACCAGCTGGTGTTCCCGGTGACGCCGACGGTCGAGAAGGACCGGCCGTGGTAGCTGTTGCGCATCGCCAGGACCTGGTTGGAGCGGCGGTGGTTGGTGGCCAGCAGGAGGGCGGCGTCGTTGGCCTCGGTTCCCGAGGTGGTGAAGAAGACCCGGGCGTCGGGGATGCCGGAGAGCGCCGCGATCCGCTCCGCCAGCTCGATCATGGGCCGGGAGAGGTAGAGCGTCGAGGTGTGGATGATGCGGCCGGCCTGCTCGCTGACGGCCTTGGTGACCTCGGGCAGCGCATGGGCCGTCATGGTGGTGAGGATGCCGCCGAAGAAGTCGAGGTAGCGGTTGCCCTCGGCGTCCCAGACGTACCGGCCCTCGCCGTGGGTGAGCTCAAGGGGCCGCTCGTAGTAGAGGCTGAGCCAGGAGGGCAGCACGGACCGGTGGCGGGCGTGCAGGTCAGCCGCGTCATGGGGGTGATGGGTCACGGCTGCACCAGCCCGTCGTACGCGTCGGGGCGGCGGTCGCGGTAGAACGCCCACTGCTGGCGGACCTCGTCGATCAGGGCGAAGTCCAGGTCGCGGACGACCAGTTCCTCCTTGGAGTCGCTGGCGACCTCGCCGACGAACCGGCCGCGGGGGTCGACGAAGTAGCTGGTGCCGTAGAAGTCGTTGTCGCCGTACTCCTCGACGCCGACCCGGTTGATCGCCGCGACGAAGTACTCGTTGGCGACGGCCGCGGCGGGCTGCTCCAGCTTCCACAGGTAGGCGGACAGGCCGCGGGAGGTGGCGGAGGGGTTGTAGACCAGCTGGGCGCCGTTGAGGCCCAACTGCCGCCAGCCTTCCGGGAAGTGGCGGTCGTAGCAGATGTAGACCCCGACCTTGCCGACGGCGGTGTCGAAGACCGGCCAGCCGGCGTTGCCCGGTTTGAAGTAGTACTTCTCCCAGAAGCCCTTGACCTGGGGGATGTGGTGCTTGCGGTAGCTGCCCAGGAACGTGCCGTCGGCGTCGATGACGGCCGCGGTGTTGTAGTAGAAGCCGGACTGTTCGACCTCGAAGACCGGGACGACGATGACCATGCCGGTTTCGCGGGCGAGTTCTTGCATGCGCCGTACGGTCGGGCCGTCGGGTACCGGCTCGGCCCAGCGGTAGTGCTCCGGTTCCTGGACCTGGCAGAAGTACGGCGCGTTGAAGACTTCCTGGAAGCCGATCACCTTCGCGCCCTGCGCGGCCGCCGCCCTGGCGTGTTCCTCGTGCTTCGCGATCATCGATTCGGTGTCGCCGGTCCAGGTCGCCTGGACCAGTGCGGCACGCACAACATCGGCCATGAGCTGCTCCCTTGTCCTAAGTCAGCCTGCAGCCCACGCGGGATCTACGCGTGTGGAGGTGACCGTAGGCCCCGCCATGGGCGCTGGCAAGACCATCTCCAGCGTGGCGCGTCCGCGGCGGATCGTCGATTTCAACAGGCAATCTTGCAAGTTTGCCTGTCGATCTCTTACGGTGGAGGCATGCCGGACAAGGAACAGGAACGGCTCGCGACGGATCTGCGGGCGACTCTCTCCCAGCTGATGCGACATCTGCGGATCGCGTCGTCGGACGGCGAGTTCACCCCGTCCCAGCGCGCGGTGCTCTCCCGGATCGAGACCGACGGTCCGGCCACGATCGCGGCGCTGGCCCGCGCCGAGCTGGTCCGGCCGCAGTCGATGCGGCTGACCGTCGGAGCGCTGGAGGAGCGGGGGATCCTCGCCCGCAGCCCGCATCCGACGGACGGCCGCCAGGTGGTCTTCTCGCTCACCGAGGAGGGCCGCCGGCTGATCGACGCGGTGCGCCGGGCCAAGCACAACTGGCTCGCCGTGGCCATCGCCGACCGGCTGACCCCCGAGGAACAGCAGACCCTGACCGAGGCGACCGGGCTGATACGCCGGCTGACGCAGGAATGAGCGACTCCACCGCCGGGGAAGGGGCCGGCGCCCGCTCGGCGGCCGCGCCGGACCGCTCCGCCGGGCCCGCGCGCCCCGACGACCGGGCCTTCGGCGCCCGGCTGATGACGCCGCTGCTGCTCGGCTCGCTGCTCAACCCCGTCAATTCGACGATGATCGCCACGTCGTTGGTGGCCATCGGCCAGGACTTCCACGTCGGTGCCGCGGACACCGCCTGGCTGGTCTCCGCGCTCTATCTCTCCAGCGCGGTCGGCCAGCCCTGTATGGGGCGGCTGGCCGACCGGATCGGCCCGCGCCGGGTCTTCCTCGGCGGGACGATGGCCGTCTGCGCGGCGGGGCTCATCGGGGCGCTGGCGACCGGCTTCACCCTGCTGGTCGTCTCCCGGGCCGTGCTCGGCATCGGTACCGCGGCGGCCTATCCCGCCGCGATGGCCCTGCTGCGCGCCGAGTCCCGCCGGCTGGGCCGGCCCACGCCCCGGTACGTCCTGGGCCGGCTGTCGCTGGCCGCGCTGGGCAGTGCGGCGGTCGGGCCCACGCTCGGCGGGCTGCTGGTCGCCACGGCGGGCTGGCGCGCGGTGTTCGCGGTCAACGTCCCGCTGGCGCTGCTGGCCGGGGCGGGCGCGCTGGCCTGGCTGCCGGCGGACGGCCGGCGGGGTGGTGCACGGGGCGGTGCACGGGACGACCACGGCAATCGGAGCGCCGCCGTGGGGAGCGCCGGGCCAGGCGCCGGTTCGCTCGACCCGCTGGGCATCGGACTGTTCGCCGCCGCGCTGACCTGCGCGATGTTCTTCCTGTTGCGGCTGCAGGACCCGCAGTGGCTGCTGCTGGCGCCGACCGCAGTGCTGGGCGCCGTCCTGGTGTGGTGGCAGCTGCGCCATCCGGAGCCGTTCATCGATCTGCGGATGCTGGCCCGCAACCGCGCGCTGGTGCTGACGTATCTGCGGCAGGGCCTGACGTACCTGGTCGTCTACTGCGTGCTCTACGGCTTCAGCCAGTGGCTGGAGGAGGCGCACGGCTACTCGTCCTTCCACGCCGGGCTGGTCCTGCTGCCGATGTCCGGCGCGGCCGCGGTCTGCGCGGTCGTGGGTGCCCGGACGAAGGGCATCCGCGCGCCGCTGACCGTCGCCGCGGGCTGTCTCACCGCCGGCAGTGCGGTCTTCCTGCTGCTCCACGGGAGAAGCCCGCTGCCGGTGCTGCTGTGCGCGGGGGCGCTGTTCGGCATCCCGCAGGGTCTGGCCTCGACCGGCAATCAGGCGGCGGTCTACGCCCAGGCCCCGGCCGACGGCGTGGGCGCGGCGGCCGGGTTGCAGCGCACCGCCCAGTACCTCGGCGCGCTCACCGCCGCCGGTCTGATCGGGTTGCTCTACGGGCAGCGGGCCGCGGATCCCGGGCTGCACCGGATCGCGCTGATCGGCGTGGTCCTGGGTCTGTTGCTGATCGTTCTGACCGTCGCCGACCGGACGCTGCGCCGCGACGCCTCCCCGGCCGGCGGCTGAATCCGGCCACCGGTCACGCGCCTCACCGGCGCCACATCAACCTCATCGATGTCCTCAACCCCTCCCCACACAAGGAGCGTCATGCCCGTCACCACTCTCGACCCGAAGACCGCCCTGGTGCTGATCGACCTGCAGAAGGGGATCACCGGGCTGCCCACCGTGCCGGTGCCGGCCGCCGATGTCGTCGGGCGGGCCGCCCGGCTGGCCGCCGCGTTCCGCGCCCGGGACCTGCCGGTCGTCCTGGTGAACGTCACCGGCGGCGCGCCCGGCCGTACGGAGTTCCCCTCAGGTGGCGGCACGCCGCCGGCCGACTGGGCGGAGCTGGTGCCCGAGCTCGACCGGCAGCCCGGCGACCTCACCGTCAGCAAGCAGCGGTGGGGCGCCTTCCACGGCACCGGGCTGGACCGGGAGCTGCGCGCGGGCGGGGTGACCCAGATCGTGCTGGCCGGCATCGCCACCAGCATCGGCGTGGAGTCCACCGCCCGCGCCGCGCACGAGCACGGCTACCACGTCACCCTCGTCACCGACGCCATGGCGGACCTGGACGAGGCGGCGCACCGCAACAGTCTGGAGAAGGTCTTCCCGCGGCTGGGCGAGACCGGCACCACCGAGGCGGTCCTCACGCTCCTCGGCTGATCACCGCGCCGTCGATCCGGCCCGTGCGGTCCGGCGGCCGGTGCTCGTACCAGCGCAGTTCGGCTTCGAGCTGGGCGGCCAGCGAGATCAGGCGCGGCTCGCCGTGGGCCGGGCCGAGGAGCTGGGCGCCCAGCGGCAGGCCGTCCGCGCTGAACCCGGCCGGGACGCTCACGCCCGGCCAGCCGAGGACGTTCCACGGCCAGGCGTACGGGCAGGCCGCGATCATGGCCTGATCCGTGCGCCAGCCGCTCATCTTGGCGAGGGTGCCGATGCGTGGCGGCGGGGTGGCCGTGGTGGGTGTCAGCAGCACGTCGTAGGGGCCGAACAGGGCGCCGATGCGCTGCTGTTGGCGTCGCTCGGCGGCCCGGGCGCGGCGCAGTACGGGGCCGCTCAGCAGCCGGCCCAGCCGCGCCGACCCGCGCGTGCGGCGGTCCAGCAGGGAGCGGTCGGGGACCCGGGCGGCCCACTCCCCCACCCCGACCGTGGCCCGCGGGACGAAGGCCAGGCCCACCAGCCCGTAGTCCGGGTCGGCCTCCTCGACGAAGTGGCCGAGCCGGGCCAGGGCGCGGGCCACGTCGGTGACCGCCGCCCGGACGTCGGGATGCAGCGGCTTGCGGGTGAAGGTGGTGGCCGCCTTCCAGGACAGCGCGATCCGCAGCCGGCCCGGGTCGCGGCGGACCGCTTCGTGGGCCGCGATGGCGGGCGGGCGGTGCAGGTCGCCGGCGTGGTTGCCGGCGGCCACGTCCAGCAGCAGCGCCGCGTCCTCGACCGTGCGGGCGAGCGGGCCGATGCCGGTGATCCCCTGGAACGCCTCGGGGTCCGGCCAGGTGGAGATGCGGCCGCGCTGGGGTTTGATGCCGACGAGGTGGGACCAGGCGGCGGGGATCCGTACCGAGCCGGCGCCGTCGGTGCCGAGGGCGGCCGCCACCAGGCCGGCGGCGACCGCGGCGGCCGAGCCGCCGGAGGAACCGCCCGGGGTGTGCGCGAGGTTCCAGGGGTTGCAGGTGTTGCCGAAGGCCGGCCCCTCGGTGAACGGCCACTGCCCCAGTTCGCAGGCGTTGGTCTTGCCGACGATGACCGCGCCGGCCGCGCGCAGCCGCCGGACCACCTCCGAGTCGCGTTCCTTGGGCGGGAATTCACCGGCGCAGCCGAAGGCGGTGGGCTCGCCCGCCACGTCGGTGTCGTCCTTGACGGCGACCGGCACGCCGAGCAGCGGCAGCCGCTCGCCGGCGGCGAGTCTGCGGTCGGCCTCGGCGGCCTCCGTGAGCGCCGCCTCGGCGCGTACCCGCCGGAAGGCGTTGACGGTGCCCTGGGTGGCCTCGATGCGCTCCAGCGAGCGCCGGACCAGCGCGGTGGAGGTCACGCTGCCGTCGGCCAGCGCCCGGGACTGCTCGGCGAGTCCCTCCAGTTCCCCGGCCGCGGCCCCGGTGTGCCGGGCCGTGGCTCCGGTCGCACTGTCCTGGCTCTCGTCAACGCTCACGCTGCGTGCCCTCCCTGGGACCGCTCATTCGAACGAACGGTCCCAGGAGGCTAATCGGCGTCGCCGCGCCCATCAACGACGCCGCGCGGGACGGTACATCGACGACACACGGACGGCACACAACGGCCGCGGGACCGCGGTGACGTGATGTTCCGGACATCCGGCGGACATCGCGGGCGGCGGCGCGCGACGGGCCGGCGGCGGGGCGGCGAGGCCGTTTCCGCGGCCGTCCGGCGCCCCGCCCTCGAACGCACAGCCGGGCAGCCGCTACGCTCCCCGGCCATGGATGACACCCTGCTGCTCCTGACCGTGGCGGCCGCGGCCCTCGTCGTGGGGCTGGTGGCGGGCTGGGCCGGCCAAACGGCCGCGGCCCGCCGGAAGCTGGCCCGCGAACAGAGCTTCTTCGGGCTGCCGGGCGGTTCGGAGTGCGTACTGGTCACGCACCGCGACAGCTCCTCGCCGCACTGGTCCATCCCGCGCCATGACGCGCTGGCGCTGCTGGGGCTGGCCGCGGTGATCGAGAACTGCGGTGCGCACCCGGAGGTGGCGCCGCACGACACCGGGCTCCAGGGGTTCGGGGCGCGCACCGAGTTCTGCGTCGGCGATCCCACCGCGCACCGCCGGCTGGCGGCCCATGTGGCCAGTCTGCTGCCGGGGGTCGCGGTGCATCCGGGCGACGAGTCCGGGGCCGGCCGGGGCACCTTCACCATCGGCGGTACGGCGTACCGGGTGGAGCCGGGGGTGGTGGAGTACGTGCTGCTGGCCCGGCTGACGGCGGGTGAGGGCGGCCGTCCGGTGTTCCTGGCGGCCGGGCAGCGTCCGGTCACGCACCGGGCCGCGGTGCGCCATCTCGTCCGCAACCGGGCCCGGCTGGCGCGCCGGCACGGTGCCGACGGTCAGTTCTGCCTGCTGCTGAAGGTGGTCAACTCGCAGGCGTACGGGCCGGACGTGGTCGAGCTGGTCGCGGACGTCACCAAGGCCGCGACCGCGCCGGCGGAGCCGAAGGGGCATCGGGCGGCGGTCTGAGCAGGGTGCGGCGGTCGGCCGGAGCGCGGTGCTTTGCCGGGAATCGTCCGGCCGGTCTGCGAAGCTCGTCGGCATGATCGCACTTCTCCGTTCGCCCTTCCTGCACTGGTCGACGGTGGTGCCGGTGCTGGCGGTGGTGCTGCTCGGCCTGACGTGGGGGCGGTCGCTGCCGTCCCCGCTGGTCGGTCTGGTGTCGTACTTCCTGGCCGCGGCGGTGCTCTCCGCGGTGCACCATGCGGAGGTGATCGCGCACCGGGTGGGCGAGCCGTTCGGGTCGCTGGTGCTGGCGGTCGCGGTGACCGTCATCGAGGTGGCGCTGATCGTCACGTTGATGGTGGACGGTGGGGAGAAGAGCGCCGCGCTGGCCCGGGACACGGTCTTCGCGGCGGTGATGATCACCTGCAACGGGATCGTCGGGCTGTGCCTGCTGGTCGGTTCGCTCCGGCGCAGGGTGGCGGTCTTCAACGCCGAGGGGACCGGGGCCGCGCTGGCGACGGTCGCGACGGTGGCCGGGCTGAGCCTGGTGCTGCCGACGTTCACCACGACCACGCCGGGCCCGCGGTTCTCCACCCCGCAGCTGGTCTTCGCGGCGCTGGCCGCGCTGGTCCTCTACGGGTTGTTCGTGGCCACCCAGACGGTCCGGCACCGGGACTACTTCCTGCCGGTGACCCCGTCCGGCGAGGTGATCGACACCGAGGACCACGCCGACCCGCCGACCGCGCGGGCCGCGCTGGTCAGTCTGGGCCTGCTGGCGCTGGCGCTGATCGCGGTGGTCGGGCTGGCCAAGGGCGTCTCGCCGGCCATCGAGTCCGGGGTGGCCGCGGCCGGTCTGCCCTCGTCGGTCGTGGGCATCGTCATCGCGCTGCTGGTGCTGCTGCCGGAGACCATCGCGGCGGTCCGCGCGGCCCACCGCGACCGGGTGCAGACGAGTCTGAACCTCGGTCTCGGCTCGGCGATGGCCAGCATCGGCCTGACCATCCCCGTGGTCGCACTGGCCACGGTCTGGCTGCCGGTGCCGCTGGTCCTGGGCCTGGGCGCCAGCCACATGGTGCTGCTAGCGCTGACCGTGATCGTGGGCACCCTGACGGTCATCCCGGGCCGGGCCACCCCGCTGCAGGGCGGCGTCCACCTCACCCTGCTGGCCGCGTACATCGTGCTGGCGGTCAGCCCGTAGAACGGTCCGGGCGCCCCTGCTTCCAGGTTCCCGCGGAGCCCCTGGGCAAGCAGCCCCGCGCCCGTGGGCCCGTGGGACGAACGCCCCGCCCCGGCCGGCCGATCGGGTACGGAACCCGCCGCCCCCGGTGTCGCTCCCGCCCGCGTGGAAACCCGCGTGAGAGCACCTGGAGGATGCCATCGGACGATCACACCAATACGAGGCGGAGGTTGCTGCAGGCCGCGCTCGCGGTGGGCGCGCTCTCCGCCGGCCGTTTCTTCTTCCCGCCCGCGGACGGCACGCCGGGGGCGGCCGGGGGCCGGCCGGACCGGCGCCGGCCGCCGCCCCACGACGCCGCCCGCCGCCCCGACCCGGCGAGCACCTCGGAGGCGTACCGGCTCCGCCCCATGGCCGGCGAGACGTCGCGCTCCGGGCCGGGGGCGTCCCCGCCGCACCCGGATGTCGCCTACACGCTGGGCACCGACCGCCGGGAGGTCTTCCTGACCTTCGACGACGGCCCGCACCCCCACTACACCCCGGAGATCCTGCGGATCCTGCGCCGCAACGGCGCCCGGGCGACCTTCTTCGTCATCGGGGAGAACGCCGGCGCCTTCCCGGAGCTGCTGCAGGACATCGCCGACGACGGCCACGCCGTCGGCAACCACACCTGGACCCATCCGCAGCTCACCCAGCTGCCGCCGGGCGCGGTGCGCAGCGAACTCGGCCGCACCAGCAGGCTGATCGACGACGTCCTGGGCACCGCCCCGAGCCTGGCCCGGGCCCCGTACGGCGCGTGGGACGATCCGTCGCTGAGCATCTGCAACGAGCTGGGCATGTCGCCGGTCGGCTGGGCGATCGACTCGCGGGACTGGACGACCCCGGGGGTGGGCAGCATCGTCGACGCGGTCATGGAGGAGATGCGCCCGGGCGCGATCGTGCTCTCGCACGACGGCGGCGGCGAGCGCGGCCAGACCGTCGATGCACTGGACCGGTATCTGCCGCGTCTGATGGACGACGGCTACCGGCCGGCCCGCATCGAACCGTGAGCCGCGCGGACGCAGGCGCGGACCGCAGCCGGTGGGGGCGGCGAGCAGCGGCCGGCATCGACCTCGTCACCGAACAATCACAAACGGGTACCAAGGGGTGAGAACGGTCACTCCCCAGCGCATTGCTCACCCCTATGGTTTATCGTTCAATTGGAAGCGGCGCCGAGCGCCCTCCCCCAAGCTGCCCCGGCCGAATTCCCCCGTTCGGCCGGGGCTTCCCCTTTCCCGGGCTTCCCGGGGTCTTGTGCCTCCCGGGGTCCTGAGCTTCCCGGGCTCACCTCAGGTGCGAGGCGCCGTTCACGTCCAGTACGGCCCCCGAGGACCAGACCGCCTCCGGTGAGGCGAGGTAGTGGACGGCCGACGCCACGTCCAGCGGCGCGGCCACCCGTCCGAACGGGCTCTGCTGCCGCACCTCCTCCGTCAGCCGGTCCGCGACCCGCTCGGTGGTCACGAACCCCGGCGCCACCGACGCCACCGCGATCCCGTACGGCGCGAGGTGCACCGCCAGCGACTGGCCCATCGCATGCAGCGCCGCCTTCGTCGCGCCGTACGCCGGATGGTCCGGCTCGCCGCGGTACGCGCCGCGCGAACCGATGTTGACGATCCGGCCCTCCACCTCGCGCTCGATCATGTTCCGCGCCGCGCAGTAGCTCAGATGCGCCGCGCCGAGCAGATTGACGTCCACGATCCGCCGCCAGGCCCGCTGCCAGTCCTCGAACGAGGTGCGGTCCAGCGGATGCGCCTCGTTCGCCGCGGCGTTGTTGACCAGGACGTCGACGCCGCCCAGCCCCTCCACGGCGGCCACGACCACCGCCTCGGCCCCCTCCGGCGTGCTCACGTCCCCGTGCACCAGCACATGCCCGCTCCCCGCGAGCCCGGCGAAGGCCTCCTCGGCCGCCTCCCGCCGGGACGCGTAATGCAGCGCGACCCGGTCCCCGCCCGCGGCGAACCGCTCGGCAACCGCCCGCCCGATCCCCCGCGAGGCCCCCGTGACCAGCACTCCCCGGCTCATCGACACCCCTCCGTCGCTTCCGTCGCCCGCTCGGCCCGCGCCTCTCGGCCTACCGCAAACGATCTTAGGGAACGACGCGGATGCCGGCAGTGGCCAGGGTCGTCCCCGCCTCGGGGCAGCACCCGCGCCCCGGGACACCCATACAGTCACCCCATGCCGTTCGATCACAACGACCACTACCACCGCCTGCTGCTCCGGCAGCTGCCCCCGCACT
Source organism: Streptomyces sp. NPDC048196 (assembly GCF_040652715.1). Taxonomy (NCBI): domain Bacteria; kingdom Bacillati; phylum Actinomycetota; class Actinomycetes; order Kitasatosporales; family Streptomycetaceae; genus Streptomyces; species Streptomyces sp. NPDC048196. Next base: position 11,055 of record NZ_JBEZMM010000044.1, read on the forward strand.
GCCGTACGGCCCTCGACGTGGGGTGCGGCACCGGGCGGTTCGCGCGGCGGCTGGCCGCGCGGGGCATCGACGTCCATGCGGTCGACCCGTCGGCCGAGACGCTCGCCCGGGCCCGCGCCGCGACCACGCGAACGCCCGGCGGACCGCCGGTGCGCTACCAGCAGGCGGACGCCGCCCGGCTCCAACTCCCGCCCGGCCACTACGACTTCATCTCCTGCCTCGCCAGCCTGCACCACATGCCCTTCGAGACGGTGAGCACCCTGCGGGCGGCGCTCGCGCCCGGCGGTGTGCTGGCCGTCCTCGGCTGCTATCCGGAGCGGTCGCCGGCCGACTACGCCTGGAGCCTGGCCGCCGCTCCGGTCAACGCCGCCGCCCGGCTCGCCGTGGGCGCGGCGGAGGCGCTCCGGCCGTCCGGTGCCGCGGATCCGGTACGGGCGCCGACCGCCCCACCGACCGTGCCGCTCCCCCGCATCCGTCAGCAGGCCGCGGAGCTGCTCCCCGGGGCCCGCATCCGACGGCTGCTCTTCTGGCGCTATCTGCTGGTCTTCCGCCGGCCCGACAGCTGATCCGACCGGCGGCCGCCGGGCCCCGCTCAGCCCGCCCGGCGTCGATCTGCGAACCCCCGCCCGGCGGCCGATGATCGAACCATGGCCCCCACCACCGGGCGCGGCCCGGCCCCGTACCCCGTGATCGAGCCGATGCTGGCCTCGGTCGGGCCGCTGCCCGCCCCGCACGAGGAGGCGGCCTGGGCGTTCGAGGCCAAATGGGACGGCGCGCGGTGCATCATCAACACCCCGGGCGACGGCACGATCCGACTGGTCACCCGGGCGGGCAACGACGCCACGACGACCTACCCGGAGCTGGCGCCGCTCGGGGAGCAGCTGCGGGGCCGGATTGCGGTGCTCGACGGTGAGGTCGTGGTCCTCGATGCGCGCGGCCGGCCGGACTTCGGGCTGCTGCAGCGCCGGATGGGCGTGATCAATCCGCGCCGCACCGCCCGGCTGGCCATGGAGCACCCGGTCCACCTGGTCCTCTTCGACCTCATGTATCTGGAGGGGTCGCTGCTGGGCGCGCCGTACTTCGAGCGCCGCACCGCACTGGCCGGGCTGGGACTGCGCGGCCCCAACTGGTCGGTGCCCGGCTTCGTGGAGGGCCACGGTCAGCAGGCCTGGGAGGCCTCGCTGCAGGGCGGCCTCGAAGGCGTGGTGGCCAAGCGACTCACCTCGGCATACCTGCCCGGGGTCCGGTCACCCGAGTGGCGCAAGACCAAGCATCTGGAGACCCTCGACGTGGTCATCGGCGGCTGGCTGGAGGGCCACGGCACGCTGGCCGGACTGCCCGGGTCGGTACTCGCGGGGGTGGCGGAACCGTCCGGACTGCGGTACGTCGGTTCGGTCGGCTCGGGGCTGTCCGACCGGGAGCGCCACGAACTGGCGCGGTACCTGGGGGTGATCCCGCTCGACCGCTCCCCGTTCGTTAACCCGGTGGACGCGTCGGGCGCCCACTGGGCCGAGCCCCGGCTCGTCGCCGAGATCGCCTTCAGCGGCTGGACCTCGGCCGGCCGGCTACGCCACCCGATCTGGCACCGACTGCGGCCGGACTTGACGCACTTGGGGTGAGGTGGGGCAGAGGGCGTGGAGCGATGGAGGGGGGAGGTGGGGGTGGGAAGAGTAAGGGGCAGGGACGGCTGCCCCATGGTGCCGTTACGGGCGGCAAACGGAGCCCGCGTGGCGGAAGGAACTTGTCAGGGGTGGAAGGAAATCGTCACGGTGGAAGGAGCTCGTCACGGGTGGCAGGAGCTCGTCGCGGGTGGCAGGAACTCGTCACGGGTGGCAGAAGGTCGCCTCGGTGATCGAGCCGCCGGCGTTCTCGTCGTCCGAGCCGAGGACGCCCATGTGGGACTTCGGCAGACAGGCCAGCGCCTCAATCTTGTGCCCGGAGAAGGTGGCGAGCCGCTTCGGTGCGTCGGACACCTTCAGCCGGACGGCGCCGTGCTTGCCTACGGAGAGGTGCCCGGCGGCGTAGAGCGCGGAGTCGAACGGCCCGTCATCACCCGGGTCCGAGGTGGACGACACGGTGAGCGCACCATCGGCGGAGAGCTTCACATCGGAGATCTGCCGGACGTCCTTCTTCGGATACGGTGCCTGGAATTTCGCGGAATCCCGGGAGCCGAATGCATTGGTGGCCGGGTTCCATTCCGCCGCGGTGAGCTTTCCGGGGCGATCACTACTTCCCCGGTCCGCCCAGACCGCGGCTATTTTCCCGTGTCCGACGGCGGCCAGCGCGAATCCTTCGTAGTTCCCGTCCGGCGAAACACCGGGCAGCCGGAACGTGCGCAGTACCCGGACGGTGGTGTTCTCGCGGCGGATGCGGTACGCCGTTCCGTCGCTCGCCAGGGCCACGTACTCATGGGCCCGGCCCGGTACGGCATCGATCGCCTCCAGGTCGACGGGCAGGGCGCCGCGCCAGGTCACGGGGGTCACCCGGGGTGCGGCGCCGGGGCGGTAGGCGACCGCTACCAGACGGTTCTCACCGGGCTTCTTGTTGTCGCGGACGGCGAGGGTGTCGACCGTGTCGCCGTGCCGGCCGTCGACCACGATGCCGCTGAGACCGGCCGTGATGCCGTCCCCGACGCGCTGCCAGCCCTGCGCCGCGCCGGCGGTCGCGGACGGTGCCAGGAATGCGGCACCCACCAGGGCGACGCTGAACGCTTTCTTGATCATCGGGCGATGGTAGGCAGTGCTCCGGCGTGCTGAACAGGTCCCGTAGGACACCTCTCTTACATTCCATCCCGCATTCCGGAGGAATTCCACCGCAAGACACCCGAGCTGCCATAAGACGCACGATCTGTCTGCCGTAGGGGGCGCGGCCTGCTATAAGGCACACGTCCTGCCGTTAGCCGCCCGCCCTGCTGTGAGGCGCATGTCCCGCCGTTAGCCGCCCGACCTGCCGTAAGTCACGCGGCTCTCCGTAAAGCGCATGGCATGCCATAAGGCCCACGGCCAGGGTCCTCGCCATGAGGTCCGGGGCCGGAGGGCACACGATGGAGAACACGAGGGGCACGCAATCGCCTGGGGGTCCGCGCCACCGCAGACGGAAGGAGCCGACGATGCCCGGCAACGGCAAGGGAAGTGACCACGCGAGCAGCAACGGCAACAGCAACGGAAGCGGGAACGGCAAGGGCAACAGCAACGGAAGTGGGAACGGTACTGGCACCGGCACCGGCACCGGCACCGGCACCGGCACCGGCAAGAGTGACGGCAATGCCGCGTACGGCAGCAAGCCCTTCAAGCGTTCCAAGAGCCACTTCGCCGACCGCGTCACGGCGGACGGCCGCGACGGGTGGCCGGTCGAGGCCGGTCGCTACCGCCTGGTGGTCAGCCGCGCCTGCCCGTGGGCGAGCCGCGCCGTGGTCTCCCGTCGGCTGCTCGGGCTGGAGGACGCGCTCTCGCTCGCCATCGCCGACCCCATCCAGGACGACCGCAGCTGGCGCTTCACCCTGGACCCGGACGGCCGCGACCCCGTGCTGGGCATCCGCTACCTCAGCGAGGCGTACGACGCCCGCGAGAAGGACTACCCCGGCGGGGTCAGCGTGCCCGCCGTCGTGGACATCCCGAGCGGCCGGCTGGTCACCAACGACTTCCAGCAGATCACCCTGGACTTCGCCACGGAATGGACGGCGCTCCACCGGCCCGGCGCGCCCGACCTGTATCCGGAACCGTTGCGCGAGGAGATCGACGTGGTCATGGCGGGCGTCTACCGCGACGTCAACAACGGGGTGTACCGGGCCGGATTCGCCACCGGGCAGAGCGAGTACGAGTCCGCCTTCCACGATCTCTTCCGGCGCCTGGACCTGCTGTCCGAGCGGCTTTCGGACCGCCGCTACCTCGTGGGCGACACGATCACCGAGGCCGACATCCGGCTGTTCACCACACTGGTCCGCTTCGATGCCGTCTACCACGGCCACTTCAAGTGCAACGGGTTCAAGCTGGCCGAGGACCCGGTGCTGTGGGCGTACGCCAAGGACCTCTTCCAGACCCCGGGCTTCGGCGACACCGTCGACTTCCACCACATCAAGCAGCACTACTACCGGGTCCACACGGGCATCAACCCGGCCGGCCTGGTCCCCGTCGGGCCCGACCTGTCCGGCTGGCTGACCCCGCACCACCGCGAGGAGTTGGGCGGCCGGCCGTTCGGCGACGGCACGCCGCCGGGCCCGGTGCCACCGGCCGAGGAAGTGCCGCCCACCGGCCGCCCCGAGCCACTGCACTGACCACGTGGTCTGCCGCCCGGCCCGACCGTCGCGCGCCCCCGCCCCGGCCGCCGCGCCGTGCCGCGCAGTGCCGTGAGACGCTGAAACAAACAGGACCCGAACCAAGATTCAGTGACAGGCGGGGCGGACGAGGCAGACAAGGCAGAAGAGGACGGACAGGTCCAAGCGGACCGCCAGGGTCAAACAGCGACATCGATCAGAGACATCAGGCAGAGAGCAGAGATACCCACCCAGGCAGAGATGCTCAGGCAGAGCTGCTCAAGCAGAGACACAGGGACAGACGGGACTCCACAGTCAGCCGAGGAGTGAGTCCGATGAGGATGGTCCTGAAGGCCCGGATACCGACCGACGCGGGCAACGCGGTACTCAGGAACGGCACCCTGTTGAAGATCATGGATGCGGCGCACGCCGCCCTGCAGCCGGAGGCGGCGTACTTCACCCTCGAAGACGGCGAGCGCACCTGCTTCTTCTATTTCGACATGCAGCAGTCCTCCCAGATGCCGCCGGTGCTCGAATCGTTCTTCATGGACCTGAACGCGAAGGTCTCGCTCCAGCCGGTGATGAACGCCGACGATCTCCGCACGGGCCTCGGGGACATGATGAGCGGTACGTGAGCAGAGGGGCGATGAACGACACCTGAGCGGAAGGGTCGGCGACACCTGAGCTGAGGGGGCAGGCGACACCTGAGGTAGCGGGGCGGGCGACACCTGAGCTGACGGTGCGGGGCGGCACTTGCGCCGAGGGGTCGGGGTGGCACCTGCCCCGAGAGGTCGGGCGTCACCCGGCGACCGTTCCGACCGCAGCAGCTACCCCACCCGCCCTGGCTGGCCCGGCTCGCCCTGCTGGCCCTGCTGGCCCTGCTGGCCCTGCTGGCCCTGCTGGCCCTGCTGGCCCTGCTGGCCCTGCTGGCATGTTCGCCCCGGCTGTCCCACCGCCGGGCCGTCCCACCGCCGGGCCGTCCCCCTCCCGCCTCTCCCACCCCTCCCGCCTCTCCCACCCCTCCTGACCGTCCCGGCCGCCCCGACCGCCCGCTCACTCCCACTCCGCCGGACCGCTGTCCTCCGGTACGCCCCGGGCCAACCCCGCCAAGACGTCGAGCGCCTCGGCCAGGGCGTCGAGCGACGGCGAGGCGAGCGCCAGGCGTACGGCGTTGGGGGCGTGCCCCGTGCCGACGGCGAACGCTCCGGCCGGGGTGACGGCGATCCCGCGACGCGCGGCAGCCGCGACGAAGGTGTCGGCCCGCCATGGCTCCGGCAGGTCCCACCAGCAGTGGTACGCCTGCGGATCCGCCCGGATGCGGAAGCCTTCCAGCCGCTCGGCGACGATCCCCTGACGCTCGGCCGCATCGGCGCGCTTTGCCTCCTCCAGAGCCGCCGCCGTGCCGTCAACCATCCAGCCGGTGGCTGCCTCCAGCGCAAAGCGGGACGCGGACCAGGCCCCCGAGCGGAGGGCGGCCGCGAGTTCGCGGGTGAGGCCCTCGGGCGCCGTGAGGAAACCGAGGGACAGGCCGGGCGCCAGCCGCTTGGACAGGCTGTCGATCACCACGATGCGCTCGGGCGCCAGGGCGGCCAGCGGCGGAAGGTCGGGGCGCAGAAACCCGTAGATCGCATCCTCAACGATCCGCAGATCCAACTCCCGGGCAACTTCGACCAGTTCGCGTCGCCGTAGGTCGGGCATCGTGATGCCGAGCGGGTTGTGCAGCGCCGGCTGGAGGTAGACGGCGCGCAGCGGGGCGGCGTCCCGGACCGCTTCGGGTGTCAGACCGTGCTCGTCCATGGCGAGCGGGACGAGGGTGACGCCCAGCCGGGCCGCGATGCCCTTGACCACGGGATACGTGAGCGCTTCGACGCCCAGCCGTTCGCCGGCCGGCACCAGCGCGGCGATCGCGGCGGCCACCGCCTGCCGCCCGTTGCCTGCGAAGAGCAACTGGCCGGGATCCGGGGCCCAGTCGGCCCGAACGAGATGAGCGGCGGCGGCCTGCCGCGCCGCGTCCGTACCGGCCGGGCCCACCGGGCGGAGCGCGGCGGCCAGGGCGTCGGGGCGCACCAGGCGTTCGAGGCTCTTGGCGAGCAGCGCGGGATGCTCGGGCAGGACGGGGAAGTTGAGCTCCAGGTCGATCCGGGCCTCCGCCGGCTCGGCCAGGGCGGCTTCGGCGCGCGGTGCGGCGCTACGGACGTAGGTGCCGCGGCCGACCTCCCCCACGGTCAGGCCGCGCCGGCCCAGTTCGCGGTACACCCGGGCCGCGGTGGAACTGGCGATCCGCCGATCCCGGGCGAACCGCCGCAACGGCGGCAACCGTTCCCCCGGCCGCAGCCGCCCCGCCGCAATGTCCGCCGCCAATCCATCGGCCAGCACTCGATAGTCGTCCATCCTCACCTTTCCCCGCTCCCGGTCTTCCCGTCTTCCGTTCCCCCTGGCCCCGGGGTTCGGTGCCACTTCCCGGCCCCCGGCGCGCCCCTCCCACCCTCGCCTCGCCACCAACCCCGCCCTGCCAGGACAACATCGCAACATCGACACATCGACACATCGCAGACCACACAGCACGGTCCGGCACGGCCCACACAGCACGGCACACCCAGCAGGCACACCCAGCAGGCACACCCAGCAGGCACACCCAGCAGGCACACCCAGCAGGCACACCCAGCAGGCACACCCAGCCTACATTGCACCGAGCACATTTTTCCTATTGCGCCGAGAAATTGCGCCTCATAGCATCGAGCGCGTCACATTGAACACGGAGGGGATGTTCCACCATGGGATCGGTCGTCATAGGCGAAATCACCGTCGGCTACGAGGATGCGGGCGGCTACGAGGATGCGGGCGCTCGGGACGAGGGCCACCGGAACGAGAGCGGCAGCGAGCCGCTGGTGCTCATCCACGGGCACCCCTTCGACCGCTCCATGTGGCGTCCGCAGATCGCCCACTTCAGCCGGGCCGGCCGACGGGTGATCGCCCCTGACCTGCGGGGCTACGGCGAGAGTTCGGTCGTTCCGGGCATTACCCCGCTGGACACCTTCGCCCGCGACATCGCCGGACTGCTCGACCACCTGGGCATCGAGCGCTGCGTACTGGGTGGGCTTTCCATGGGCGGCCAGATCGTCATGGAGTGCTACCGCCTCTTCCCCGAGCGGATTCGCGGTGTGGTGCTCGCCGACACCTTCGCGGCGCCCGAGACCGACGAGGGCAAGGCAGGCCGCCGGGCGATGGCCGAGCGCCTGCTGCGCGAGGGGATGGCCGGCTACGCGCAGGAGGTGCTCGACAAGATGATTGCACCGAGCACCATCGAATCCCGGCCGGAGGTCGCCGCACACGTCCTGGGCATGATGACCGGCACCCCGCCCGAGGGCGCGGCGGCCGCCCTGCGCGGCCGCGCCGAGCGCCCCGACTACCGGGAACTGCTCACGCGGATGTCCGTACCAGCATTGGTGGTCGTCGGCACGGAGGACGCCTACACACCCGTGAGCGACGCCCGCGACCTGCACCAGCGCATCCCGGACAGCACCTTGGCAATCATCCCCGAGGCAGCCCATATGCCGAACCTGGAACGGGAGGACGACTTCAACGCCGCCCTCTCCGCCTTCCTGACCACCCTTCCCACCCCCACCAGCAGCTAGGACGTCCACCCCTCCGCCCCTTCCGCATCTCCGCGCATCCCGCACTTGCGGCTTGCGGCAGTGTGCGTCGTAGATGCCGCGGTCGGGGGGAGCGGGCCCGTGCACCTTAGGACCGTCCCAGTCGTCGAATCGCCCCGGCACGAACCGTTCCGGGCCCACGACCGCAGAGGCGCCGCTCCCCAGCAGCTACTGGACCACCTACTGCGTCACCTGCCAGCCGACACCGTCGGCGTGCGTGGCCCAGCTGACCTCGCCGACCCACAGACCAGCCACCGCCCGGGCCGCTCGTATGGGCTGAGGGCGAACCCGCCACTGAGCCGCCGCCTCGCTCCAGCCTCCCGGAAGGCCAGGACGAGACGGCGAGCCTCAGCGCGAGCCGCTCCGAAGTCGCCTTTCCAGAACGGAGGTTCAACCCCATAGGCACGGTCACCCGGTCGCACCCAAGCCGCGTCAGGTGGTGCGCCCCACCGACGCCGGCCTTTATCTGCTCGCCTTGTCTACGTGCCGTTGCCTGCTCGCCTCTGAGCGCCACGCCGCACTCAGGGCCCCGTTACGAGCATGCCGGCCGTGCGCCGGATGGGAACCTCACGCCGCCTGGCGCACCCGCCCATACGCCAGCAACGCCCGGTGCGGCAGCACCAGGCCACCATCCCCGTCCGTGAACTCCTCGGCCAACAGGGCGAAGTGTCGCCGAACGCGCTCGACCCCCTCCACCCCCTGACTGGTAACGACCCGCCCAATCGTGGCCACCCCCGCCGCCGGTCCCTGCCACCACTCCTCCGCCGTCGTGTGGTGTTCCCAGGCCAGCGAACGGCACCCCGCCTCGGTCAGCCCAGCTTCGGTCAGCAGCGCCGCGAGCCCCTCCTCCGTACGCGGGAAGTCGTCTTCCGGCGCGAGCGCGGGCACATCGGCCGGCCGGGGCACTCCGGCCGCCGCCGCGGCTCGCCCGAGCAGCGCCTGCCCGGACGCCGGGGGCACGGCCCAGACCGTGAGCGCGATCCGGCCGCCCGGGCGGGTCACCCGACGCAGCTCCGCAAGCGCCACCCGCGGCCGCCCCACATGATTGAGCACGAAGTTACCCACCACCGCATCGAACTGATCGCGCATAAAGGGCAGTTGAGGCAGCGCGGCAATGTATACGGAAGCATCCGGAACACCCTGAGCGGCCCGCTTAGCCATCCCGGGTTCGGCATCCACCGCCACCACCTGCGCACCCCGCGCACCCGCCGCCGCAGCGACCAACCCCGGGCCCGTTCCCACGTCGAGCACCCACATGCCCTGCCGTACCCCAGCAGCATCGAGCAACGCGGGCACCGGATACGCGCACAGCCTGCCGAACCCTGCCTCGTAGGCGGCCACGCTCCCCGCCCAGGCCCGCCGCTCACTCACATCGAACGGCGTCCGCACCCGCGCCGCCCCACCCACCTCAGCCGCCTTCACAACCGCTCCTCCCCCAACTCGCCGCCAACCAACTGTCGCCCCTTCCTTGCCCCCCGCCCCCACCCCACCCACCCAGCCGTTCCTCCACCCACCACAACTCCCCCACTCACCCAACTCGGCCGCGCCAGGACAGGACAGGACGGCCAGAATCGGCCCCGGCCGCCCCCAGGCTCACCCCAACTCGCCTCCCCTCCGCCGGAGTCAGGCGTACCCCGCCCAGACCCACCCCAACTCAGCCCCGACTCAACCCCGCTTCGCCCCCGACTCACCCCCGACTCACCCCCGACCCAAGGCTGTTACCCACCCGTAACCTACCGATGGGTTACCTTCGGTAAGGGTCGGACTTTACTCTCCAGTCACCTCGGGCCGGGCGTATGCCCCTCCTGTCCCCAGACAGCGTGCGGCCGGCTCGCATCGAGATCTGGAGCAGAAGATGACCCCCTCCCGTACGACCCTGCGCGCCGCTATCGGCACCGTTTCGGCGGCAGTGCTGGCCACGACCGTGCTCACCGGCGCACCGGCCACCGCCCAGGCGGCGACGCCGGGCGCCGCCCCCGTGGCCACGGCGTCCGCCGGCTCCGCCTCCGTGCGGTTCGTCGACATCAAGGGCGAGGGCGGGATCACCCTCAAGGCCAACGTCTTCACCCCGGCCGGTGCGGACGGGACGCGGCGGTACCCGGTCATCGTGCTGCCCACCAGCTGGGCGATGCCGCAGGTCGAGTACATGGCACAGGCCAAGAAGCTGGCCGATGCGGGATATGTGGTCGTCGGATACAACTCGCGCGGCTTCTGGCAGTCCGGCGGGCAGATCGAGACCGCCGGGCCGGAGGACATCGCCGACGCCTCGAAGGTCATCGACTGGGCGCTGGCGAACACCCCCGCCGATCCGCAGAAGGTCGGTATGGGTGGGGTCTCCTACGGGGCCGGGATCAGTCTGCTGACCGCTGCGTTCGACAAGCGGATCAAGGTGGTGGCGGCGCTCAGCGGCTGGGCCAACCTGATCGACTCGATCTACAGCGGACGGACCCAGCATGTGCAGGCGGCGGCGATGCTCGGCGGCGCTGGTGAGCTGACCGGGCGGCCGAGCGCCGAACTCCGCACCGTCCTCAAGGACTTCATGTCCTCCAATCTCTCCAAGGAGAAGGATCTGATCGCCTGGGGGAAGAAGCGCTCCCCCGCCACCTATCTCGACCGGATCAATGCCAATGGCGCGGCGATCATGCTGGGCAATGCGTGGGGCGATTCGCTTTTCCCGCCCAACCAGTACGCCGACTTCTTCGACAAGCTCAAGGGGCCGAAGCGGCTGGAGTTCCGGCCCGGCGACCATGCGACCGCCGAGGCCCTCGGGTTGTTCGGGCTGCCCAACGACACCTGGACCGACACCAAGCGGTGGTTCGACCACTACCTCAAGGGCGCCGACAACGGGATCGACAAGGAATCTCCGGTGCTGCTCAAGTCCCGTTCCACCGGCGCCTACGAGGGCTACAAGAGCTGGAAGGACGTGCCGTCCGCGCACCGGAGGATCGCCCTGGACGGCAGCCCGAAGATCCACACCAACTGGGACTCCGGCGCCGACGGCGGGCTGATCTTCCTCTCCAGCATCATGGACCAGTTCTTCCGGTTGCCGCCGATGGCTTCGATCCCGCTGCTGCCGCGCTCGCTGGCCGCCGTCTGGCAGTCCGAGCGCTACGAGACCGGGCAGCGGGTCCGCGGCACCACCCGGCTGCACACCACCCTCACCAGCACCGCCGAGAGCGGTACCGCGATCGCGTACCTCTACGACGTCGGCCCGCTCGGCGTCGGCAAGTTGGTCACCCACGCGCCGTACACCTTCCACGGCAAGACGCCCGGGCAGCCCTTCGGCGTGGACCTGGAGCTCTTCTCCACCGCCTACGACGTCCCGGCCGGGCACAAGCTGGCGGTGGTCGTGGACACCGTCGATCCGCTGTACATCGAGCACAATCCATCCGGCGCCCGGCTGACGTTCTCCTCTCCCGCGGACGATCCGTCGTACGTCTCCGTCCCGGTGCGCGACTAGGCGCCGCGGCGGCGCCGGCCCCGGTTCGTCGGCACGTTGGTGAGAGCCGGGGAGGGTAAGGCGGCGGATGCCGAGGGAGCAGGGATCGAGGTAGCGGGGATCGAGACAGTGAGGAGGGAGGGAGTGGGGACTGGGGGAATGGGCTAGGGCGGGGTGGGTGAGGGCGGTGAGCGCGGACATGGTGGGGCCTCCCGAAGGGATGTCGTGTGACGGGCTGTTCGTGTCATCAACGGTTCCATGCACGCCGGCCCAGGTCATCGCCCCACGGGTTGACCGCCCACCTCAACCCCTGGTTCTGAATCCCTGGTTCTCAACCCCTGGTTCTCAATCCCCCGTTGTCAGACCGCGATTCTCAGACCTCGGTTCTCAGACCCCGGTTCTCGCCCATGGTTCTCAACCCTCGCGCCCCGCGGACCGGTCGTAGGCCCCGGGGCGTACAGCGCGGGCCCGAGGCGGCAGGGGATGGTGGTCGCTAGCCTCACCGTATGGCCACCACCCCACCGGCCCGCGATGCCGGGCAGCGGAAGCGCGATGCGCTCGCTCGACTGAGGACGGACGAGGACGCCTGGATCTCCTCGGCGTCCGCCGACGGCACGCCCTACCTCGTGCCGTTGTCGTTCGTCTGGCACGGCGAGCGGCTGGTGATGGCCACGAAGAAGAACAACCCGAGGCCCGCAACCTCCGGGCCAACGGTTCCTGCTGGGTGGCGCTGGGCCCCACCCGGGACGTGGTCCTCATGGAGAGCACGGCCGAGACGGTCGCCTCCGACGCGCTGCCCGACGACATGGGCAAGGCGTTCGCCGAGAAGCTCGGCTGGGATCCGCGCGGCCGGGAGGCCTGGGTGTTCCTCGTCTTCCGCCCGCGCCGGATCCTGGTCTGGCGCGAGGTGAACGAGCTCGCGGAGCGGGAGCTGATGCGGGACGGGGTGTGGCGGGTGTAGTCCCGCGCGGCCACGCGTACGGGCCCAGGAGCGGCCGGTGGCATGATCGCCGGTATGGGAAATTCCGCCTCGGGCCCGCAACAGCGGCCGCATCTGCCCACGACCGAGTCAGCCGTCACGGCCGTACGGGAGATCGCCGAGGAGTACCGGCTCGAAGTGACCGTCACGGACGACATCGGTGCGGACGTGATCTCCCGGCGCACCTCCGCCGGGGCGTTCACCGTGCTGGACCCGGACGGCTCGCTGCCGCACGAGGCATTCGTGGAGCTGGGCGGGGACCCGGCGGTCACCGTCCAGTTGTTCCCCGAGGACGATGCGAAGATCACGGTGGACGGGGTGGAGTTCGCGGATGTGCCGCGGGATGCGGTGCCGGCGTTCCTGCGGTCCGTGTACGGAGGTCTGGCCCACGTCAAGACGCGGTTCCTCCCGCCGGGACAGTGGCTGATCGTCCCGCTGCCCGGTGATGAGACGTACAAGGAGCTGATCATGAGCGGGACGCTCAGCCCCTGGCTCGCGCGCCGCGTCCGTTGACGGCGGCCCTACGAGCGCGTGGATGTGCCCGGACCTGGGAGCAACGGCCCTGCCCCCCGCCTGACTCACCGCGGGTGCCTCGGTTCGCCCGCCTCAAGCCGTCGGCCGGTGATGGTCGCCCGGCATGAGGTTCCCCGGTTCCGCGGCGGCCACCTCGGCGGACTCGACCTTGGGGTTGCGCATTTGGCGCCGGGAGACCCAGTTGGCGAACCAGGAGAGCAGCATGCACATCCCGATGTAGATCGGCGCGATGATCATGACGACGGGGATGAACGGCAGGTCGTAGTCGAGGTTGGAGGCGATGAGCTTGCCGGCGTGCAGGAACTCCTCGTAGGTGATGAGGAATCCCAGCGAGGTGTCCTTGAGCGCGACGACCAGCTGGCTGATGATCGCCGGCAGCATTGCCCGGACCGCCTGCGGCACCAGCACGTACGTCATGACCTGCGTCTTGTGCATGCCGAGGGCGTAGGCGGCCTCGCCCTGGCCGCGCTCGACGGCGTTGATGCCGCTGCGGAAGACCTCGGCGAGGACCGAGCCGTTGTAGAGCGTCAGGCCGGCGACCAGGGCGGGCAGCGGCGCCACCTGGAGCGCCACGTAGATGAAGAAGATCATGACGAGCAGCGGCATCGCGCGGAAGAACTCCACGACCAGCGTGCACAGCCAGCGGATCGGCCGGTGGACGGAGAGCCGCCCGGTGGCGAGCACCGCGCCGAAGGCCAACGACAGCACCGCGGCGAAGCCGAAGGCCCGCAGGGTGTTGGCCAGTCCGGTCAGCAGGAGTTCCTGGATGCCGACGTAGGTGAAGGGGCTCCACTTCGCCCTGGTGAACTGGCCGGTGACGAAGAGGAGGTAGAGGATCCAGCCGATCAGGGCGAGGATCACGACCGTCCCGGCGAGTCCGTAGGCCCGGTGGCGGGTCCTGGCCCGGGGGCCGGGGACGTCGTAGAGGGCGTTGGCGGTCATCGGGCGACTCCGTAGTGCTTCTCCAGCACGTTGAAGATCGCGCTGATGGAAAGGGTCACGATCAGGTAGCCGACGGCGATCCAGACGAAGGTCCAGATGATGCTGTAGCCCAGCTCGTTGAGCGGCTTGTAGACACCGAGGAGTTCGACGACGCTGAAGGCGCCGGCGATCGCGGAGTTCTTGGCGAGCGCGATCAGCGTGGACCCGATGGGCGGGATGACGGAGCGGAACGCCTGGGGCAGGACGACGATGCCGAGGGTCTGCGGGAAGGTCATGCCGAGGCTGCGCGCCGCCTCGCCCTGCCCGGTCGGCACCGTGTTGATGCCGGAGCGGACCGCCTCGCAGATGAAGGCGGAGGTGTAGCAGCCGAGCGCCAGGATGGCGAAGAGCTTGAAGGGCAGCACCAGGCCGAACCGCGGCAGGCCCAGCACCACGGCGAAGAACAGCAAGGTCAGCGGGGTGTTGCGGAGCACCGTCACCCACGCGGTGCCGAAGGCCCGCAGCGAGCGGACCGGGGCGACCCGGAAGGCCGCCATGAGGAAGCCGAGGGCGAGCGCCAACAGGGAGGCGTAGACGGTGAGTTCGACGGTGCCGAGCAGCCCCTCCGCGTAGAGGGAGAGGTTGTCGAGGAGAACGTTCATCGGTCGGTTCCTTGGCGGCTCAGGTCGCCGGGTAGCGGTCGATCGGGGGCGGCTCGGGGGCGGGCACCCCGGACAGGCCGAGGGTCGCGTCGTAGGCCTTCTTCCAGTTGCCGTTCTTCTCGTTCGCGGCGAGCGCGTCGTCCAGGGCGAAGCGCAGCGCGTTGTCGGCGCGCGGGACGCCGATGCCGTACGGCTCCTCGGAAAAGGGTTTGCCGACCACCTTGAGCTCGCGGGGGACCTTGGCGGCGTAGCCGAGCAGGATCGCGTCGTCGGTGGTGACCGCGTCGACCTGGTAGGTGAGCAGGTTGTCCACGCACACCGAGTAGGTGTCGTAGGCGACGAGGACGGCCTTGGGGTACTCGGACTGGATGCGCTGGTACGGGGTCGAGCCGGCCGCCGAGCAGACGCGTTTGCCGGCCAGGTCCTGCGGTCCGTGGATGTCGTGTTCGTCGGTGCGCACCAGCAGGGACTGGCCGGCCATGTAGTACGGGCCGGCGAAGCCGACCAGCTTCTTGCGCTTGTCGTTGATCGTGTAGGTGCCGACGTAGAGGTCGATCTGGCCGTTCTGCAGGGCGGTCTCGCGGTTGGCGGAGGCGATGGTCCGGAACTGGATGGTGCGGGGCGGGAAGCCGAGGGCGGCGGACATCATCTTGGCGATCTCGATGTCGAAGCCCGTGTAGACGCCGGTGGCGGGGTCCTTCTCGCCGAGGTACGGCTGGTCCTCCTTGACGCCGATGATGAGGTGGCCGCGACGCTTGGCCGCCGCCCAGGTCGGGGAGGAGGGCAGCCGGAAGTTCTTGGCGACCGGGTACCGGGGCAGTTCGCTGCCCTTGGGGCCCTTGACCGGTGGGCTGCCGGCCCGGCCGCAGCCCGCGAGGAGCAGTGCGAGGACGCCTACTACGGCGAGCACCAGGGCGGTGCGGGTGCGGGGCAGGCGCGCGGAGTGTCGGTGTGCAGACTGTCGGTACGACATGGCGGCACCCCCGTTCAGTGCTTGAGGATCTTGGAGAGGAAGTCCTTCGCCCGCTCGCTGCGCGGGGCGGTGAAGAATTCCTCGGGGGTGCGGTCCTCTACGATCCGGCCGTCGGCCATGAACACCACGCGGTTGGCGGCGGACCGGGCGAAGCCCATCTCGTGGGTGACCACGACCATGGTCATGCCCTCCCGGGCGAGCTGCCGCATGACCTCCAGCACCTCGTTGATCATCTCCGGGTCGAGTGCGGAGGTCGGCTCGTCGAAGAGCAGCGCCTTGGGGTCCATGGCGAGCGCGCGGGCGATGGCGACGCGTTGTTGTTGGCCGCCGGAGAGCTGCGCGGGGTATTTGTCGGCCTGGGAGACGAGCCCGACCCGGTCCAGGAGCTCACGGGCGCGCCGCGCTGCCTCGTCCTTGCGCTTCTTCCGGACCTTGACGGGGGCCAGCATGATGTTGTCGAGCACGGTCTTGTGGGCGAAGAGGTTGAACGACTGGAAGACCATGCCGACCTCGGCGCGTAGCTGGGCGAGCGCCCGGCCCTCTTCGGGCAGCGGTCTGCCGTCGAGTTCGATCGTGCCCGATTCGATGGTTTCCAGGCGGTTGATGGCCCGGCACAGGGTGGATTTTCCGGACCCGGAGGGCCCGATGACCACGACCACCTCCCCACGGTCGACGGTGAGGTCGATGTCCTGGAGGACGTGCAGTTTTCCGTAGTGCTTGTTGACCCCGCGCAGTTCAATCAGCGCCTCACCGGCCATGTCCGACCTGCCCACTCTCATCCGTACAGCGGAGAGCCCGCAAACTACCGGGGAGATTGAGGCGGTACGCCCTGACACGCACGTCCAGGCGGGTTCGAGGGGATAAATCGGGTAAGTCGGTCTGATGGTGTGCGGGGCCGCTGATGCGTTCTCCGGGGGTGCGCGCTCCGGTGGCGCCCTCGCCGGCGGGGAGGGGAGAGTACGCGCGGGGTCGGTACGCAGGGGGCCGGTACGCACGGGGTCGGTACGCAGGGCACCGGTACGTAGGGAACCGATACGCACGGGGCCGGTGCGACGGGTCCCGGGCTTCCGGTCTCAGCTCTCCGCGGCCTCGGCGTACACCTGGGAGAGTTCCGGCGCGCCGTCGTCGGCCCACTGGTGGCCGGCCGCCACGACGTCGATCTCGCGCCCGGACGCCAGCCGGACCACCGGCTGCCCGTCCGGCCAGACGTGCCAGACCGCGCCGCGGACGGTACGCACCAGTACGGTGCCCAGGTACAGGCCCGCGTCGTTGCCGAGCCAGGGCGCGACCTCGGGGTCGTCCCGCCAGACCGGCTGGAGCTGGTCCAGCCGCTCCAACGACCGTACCGAGTCGTCGAGTTCGACGCCCGCGGTGGCGGCGTGGGACCGCAGCAGCTCGCACTCGGACAGCAGCTCGACGACGCTCTCCGGGTCGGCGCGCACCGACTCCGCGAGCGGCACGGACCGGCGGGTCGGCGGTCGCTTGCGCCACTTGTCCAGGAAAGACATGTTCATGGTGTGCAGGGTCCCACCCCACCTGTGGTCGGGGCCACAGGCGCGCGGCGTGAGCCGGCGCCGTACGCCACCTTGACGCGCCCCCGTCGGCTCCCTACCTTCAGTGCACCCGGAGCGGATCTGCGGCCGGAGGGGGACACGGACCGATGCGCCTACGCCGATGGGGCACCGCCCTGACACTGCTGCTCCTGATAACCGCGCTGCCGGGCACCGCGCTCGTGCCGACGGCCGCGGCCACCACGGCGCCGCCGGCGCCCCGCCCGCTGCCCCGGCTCTTCGACAACACGGCGGTGAGCGACAACTCCCGCCCCGGTGCGGCCGATTTCGACGGCGCGGGCCGCTCGTTGTCCGCGCAGGACCTGGCAGCGGCCGGCTGGTCACCGGGGAGCGTGCTCACCCTCGACGGCGCACGACTCCGCCTGCCGCCCAGCGCGGCCGGGACGCCGGACAACGTACGGGCCGACGGCCAGGCGGTCGCGGTGCGCGGCCGGGGTGATGCACTGACCTTCCTGGTGGCCGGTACGGGTGGCCAGGTGGCCGGCCGCGGAACCGTCCGCTACCGGGACGGCTCGCACAGCGCCTACGAACTGACCGCTCCCGATTGGCGCTCCGGACCGCTGAGCACCAAGGCGGTGGCGCTGCCGCACCTCAACGGCCCGGACGGGCAGTCGGCCGGTCCGGCGCGGCTGTACGCGGTGACCGTACCGCTGCGGCCGGGGCGGGAGGTGGCGTCGGTGGTGCTGCCGCCCGGGCCCCCGGCCACGGCCGCCCTGCACGTCTTCGCGCTGTCGGTACGGGACACCGGGCGTGGCCGCACCGGGAGTTGGGCGGCGAGCACGGCCGGCTACCGCGCCGTCGGCCCCTGGCGGGACCGTACGGTGCGGCTGGTCGTCCACAGCGGCGCGGGCGGGCCACGGGCTCGGATCCGGATCGCCAACACCTTCGCGGCGGCACCGGTCGCCATCGGGGCGGCGAGCATCGCGGTGCGCGGTACGGGAGCGGCGGCCCACGGCCGGCCCGTGGCGCTGACCTTCCGGGGGCGGGCCGGGGCCCGGATACCCGCCGGCGCGGAACTGTTCAGCGATCCCGCGGCCTTCACCGTCCCCGCGGACGCCGATCTGCTGGTGAGCCTGCATCTGCCCGGGACGGTGACCGCGGCGCCGGCGCACCAGGAGGCGGCCCAGCTCTCGTACGTGAGCGCCGACGGCAGCGGCGACCGTACCCGGGACGCGGACGGCGGCGGCTACCCGCAGACCATGGCCTTCTGGCCGTTCCTGACCGGTCTGGAGATCGACGGCGGCCCCGGCTCGATCGTCGCGCTGGGCGATTCGATCACCGACGGGGTGAAGTCGACGAGCGGCGCCAACCGCCGCTGGCCGGACGTCCTCGCCCGCCGCTTCCGGGCCCAGCACGCGCTGCCCCGCTACGGCGTGCTCAACCACGGCATCTCGGCGAACCGCATCGTCACCGACCGCTATCAGGGCGACGGGGTGAGCACGGACACCGGCGGGGTCAGCGCCCAACACCGGCTGGAACGCGACGCGTTGGCCCAGGCGGGGACGCGGACCGTGGTCGTCTTCGAGGGCATCAACGACGTGCGCTGGGGCACCCCGGCCGAGGACGTCATCGCAGGTCTGCGGGCGCTGGCCCGGCGGGCGCACGAGCGGGGGCTGCGGGCGGTCGCGGCAACCCTCACGCCGTGCGGGGGCTACCCCGACTGCACCCCGGCCGCGGAAGCCCGCCGTCAGGCCGTCAACGCCTTCCTGCGCGACGGCGCCGGGCAGGGCGCCTTCGACGCGACCCTGGACTTCGACGCCGTACTGCGCGACCCGGCCGCTCCGGCCCGCATGCTCCCCGCCTACGACAGCGGCGACCACCTCCACCCGGGCGACGCGGGGCTGCGCGCGCTGGGCGAGTCGATCGAGCTGAGGACGCTCGTGCCCTGAGGGACGCTCGTGTCCGAGGACGCTTGTGTCCTGAGGACGGTCATGCCCTGAGGGGCCTCGATCGGTGGCCTGTCACACCCCCGCGGACTGGACGTCCAGGTCCACCACGACCGGGGCGTGGTCCGAGGCGCCCTTGCCCTTGCGCTCCTCGCGGTCGACGTAGGCGTCGGAGACGGCTTTGGCGAAGGGGGCGTTGCCGTAGACGAGGTCGATGCGCATACCGCGGTTCTTGGGGAACGCGAGCTGGCGGTAGTCCCAGTAGGTGTACGGGCGGTCGTACTTGAGGGGGCGCGGGACGACGTCCGACAGGCCCGCCTCGCGGAGGGCCTGGAGGGCGGCGCGCTCGGCGGGGGTGACATGGGTGGAGCCGACGAAGACGGCGGGGTCCCAGACGTCCTCGTCCGTGGGGGCGACGTTGTAGTCCCCGAGGACCGCGAACGGGCGGTCGCCCGCCGCGTCCTCGGCGACCGCGGTCTTCAGGGCCTCGAACCAGCCGAGCTTGTAGGTGTAGTGCGCATGCTCGACCTCGCGGCCGTTGGGGACGTAGACAGACCAGACCCGGGCCGCGCCGCAGGTCGCCGAGATGGCCCGGGGCTCCTCCACGCCGTCGTACTGCGGCCCGCCGGGCAGGCCGATGACGACGTCCTCCAGCCCGACCTTGGAGAGCACGGCCACGCCGTTCCACCTGCCGTTGGCGTTGACCGCGGCCTCATAGCCGAGCTCGCGGAGCTGCTCGTAGGGGAACTGCTCGGCGGTGCACTTGGTCTCCTGGAGGCACAGCACGTCCGTGCCGGAGCTCTCCAGCCAGGCCAGCAGCCGCGGCAGGCGGGCGGTGATCGAATTGACGTTCCAGGTCGCGATGCGCATGTCTGCAAACCTACCGCCCGCCACTGACAGCCCGGGTCCGGTCCTGGTCCGGGCCCGGTCCGGGACCGGTCCGGGACCGGAGCTGGGCCCGTTTGGCGGGGCCCGGACGCGCTCGGCGGGGCCCGGACGTGAGGGAAACGGGCTTGGGGGCCCCGGGCCTGGGGGCCCCGGGCCTGGGAGGGCCGGGCCGGCGAGGGCCGGGGCGAGGGCCAAGCCTGGGGGACATCGGCCGCCCGGGGTCCAGCCCACCGCGGTTCAGCCCACCAAGGATCAGCCCACTGCCGTTCCAACCACCAGGGATCAGCCCACTCCGGTTCCACCCACCAGAGATCAGCCCACCACGGTTCAGCCCACCGCGGTGTGGCTGCCGGGGGTGAGCCGGCCGTGGTCCGTACCGCCGAGCTTGTCGATCATGGAGTCGTAGATCGGGCGCGCGTGGTCCTGGAGCAGGCTGTCGTGGATGTCGATGGCCCGCCGGGGCGCGACCTCGCGGACGTAGTCGATCACTTCGGCGACCTTGTTCCAGGGCGCGTGGACGGGCAGGAGCAGGGTGTCGACCGTACGCCCCTCGGGGACGGTGAGCGCGTCACCGGGGTGGAACACCGCGCCGCCGTCGAGGAGGTAGCCGACGTTGGTGACCCGCGGGATGTCGGGGTGGATCACCGCGTGCAGCTGGCCGTGCACCTCGACCTCGAAGCCGGCCGCGGTGAAGGTGTCGCCCTCACCGACGGTGTGGACGCGGCCCGGGAAGGCGGCCGAGAGCTGCTCGGCGACGCTCGCGAGGGTCCAGATCTCGGCACCCGGGTTGGCCTCCATACCCGCCCGCAGCCGGTCCTCGTGGAAGTGGTCCATGTGCTCGTGGGTGACCAGGATCGCGTCCGCGCCGACGGCCGCGTCCTCCTCGCTGAAGACACCCGGGTCGATGACGAGCGTCTGCCCGTCCTTCTCCAGCCGGACGCAGGCATGGGTCTTCTTGGTGAGTTCCATGCCTGCCATCTTGCCGGGCCGGAGAGCGGGCGGTGCCCCGACGTGCTCCCCCAGCTCACGTCTCCCCGGCTCGCGTGTCCCTGGCTCGCATCTCCCCGGCTCACGTGTCCCTGGCTCGCATCTCCCCGGCTCACGTCTCTGACACGTGCGCCTTCGCGTCACCTGACCCGCCCACCCCCCGAAGGGGGGTGGGCGGCGGGGAAACGTAGGGAGCTGGTGGCCGGCAGGGAGGAGGGTGCTCAGGCAGTGCACCCGGCAAGAGGAAGCTCAGGCAGTACAACCGGCAAGAGGGTGCTCAGGCAGTGCAGCCGGCAAGGGGGTGCGGAGGCGGCGCGCCCCACGCAACAAGAGGGCCCCTGGCACCCGCCCCCTCCCCCGTACAAGGAGACGACAAGGGCCCACAGCCCCCGATCCCTTCAACCCTCACCCCTCACCCCTCGCCCCTGACCCTCACCCCGCTCCCCTCACCCCTCCGGTGTCGTTTCCTCGCGGATTACTTGCTGGGCGACCGCGAAGGCGGAGTTGGCGGCCGGGACGCCGCAGTAGATGGCGGTGTGGAGGAGGACTTCCTTGATCTCCGACGGGGTGAGGCCGTTGCGGAGGGCTGCACGGGTGTGCAGGGCCAGCTCTTCCTTGTGGCCACGGGCGGTCAGCGCGGTGAGCGTGATGATGCTGCGGGTGCGGCGGTCGAGGCCCGGGCGGGTCCAGGTCTCGCCCCAGGCGTAGCGGGTGATGAAGTCCTGGAAGTCGCCGGTGAAGTCGTCGGCGGCGGCCTGGGCGCGGTCGACGTGGGCGTCGCCGAGGACCTCCCGGCGGACTTTGAGTCCCGCCTCGTACGTGCCGTCGCGGTCCTGCTCGGGCTGGGCGAGGCCGGACTCTATGGCGGCGGGAGGCGCCTGCGGGGGCGGCGGCGGTGCGATCTGCGGCTTGGGGGCGGCGGCGCCGATGGCTGCCTGGCCGCCGGGGCCGGGCTTGTCGTGCCAGGCGTTGGTGAAGTGCCGGATGAGCAGCTCGGTGACGGCCGCGGGCTGCTCGACGGGCGCCAGGTGGGAGGTGCCGGGCACCAGGGCCAGGCTCGCGTCGGGTATGCCGGCGACCAGGGTGCGGGCGTCGGTGGTCGGGGTGACCTGGTCCTCGGAGCCGACGACGACGAGCGTGGGCACGCCGACCCGGCCGAGCGAGGAGCGCACGTCGTACGAGGCCAGCGCCTCGCAGGCGGCGATGTAGCAGCCGGGGTCGGTGGTCCGCACCATCTGGACGGCCCATTCGACGATGGCGGGCTGGGCGCCGGCGAAGCCCGGGGTGAACCAGTGCTCGGGGGCGGTGCGGGCGATCGGGTCGAGTCCGTTGGTGCGGATGACGACGCCGCGCTGCCGCCAGGCGTCGGCGGTCCCGTAGCGCGGTGAGGAGGACACCAGTGCCAGGGAGGTGACGCGGTGCGGGCGGGTGAGGGCCAGCTGGGTGCCGATGGCGCCGCCGATGTTGCAGCCGGCGTAGCCGAAACGGTCCACGCCGAGGCCGTCGAGCGTGGCGATCAGCCGGTCGGCCAGCTCGGCGACGGAGGGCGCCGCGTGGGCGGGGGAACCGCCGTGTCCGGGCAGGTCGAAACGGATGACCCGCCACTGGCGGGTCAGCTCGGGGATCTGCCGGTCCCACATGTGCCATGTGGTACCCAGCGCGGCACCGAGGACGAGTACGGGGGCGTCGTCTGGACCATCAATCCGGTGCTGCAGGGTCTTCTCACTCACCCGACCACGCTACCCACTCCGTGACGCGATCCTGACACCCGGGTCAGGAAGAGCCGACAAAACGTGGCCGTCCAGCGCGCCTGGAGGCGGGATCTGCGCAGGTCAGAGCCTCACCGTGGAGACTTCGTGGACGACCAGGAGACCCGACTCGTCGCAGCTCACCATGATCCGCTCGTACGGATCCGGCGCCACCTTGCTCATGATCAAGACGGGGGGCTTCTGCCCCACAGAAGCAGCGTTGCCGGGTGCGCGTCGACGTCTCGCTCACGCTCTGCGCGCTCTCAGATCTCACGGACGCCCCTACGACAGAAGGCCGGTGGATACCGGTCTGACCAGGTTGAAGACCTCGCGGGCGGCATATCGCTTGAGGCATCGGAGGATCTCACGACGGGTCTTGCCCTCCCGGGTGCGGCGTTCGTAGTACCCCTGGGTGCGGGGATCGAAGCGCAGCCGGGTGAACACGATGCGGTGCAGAGCGGCACGACCATGTCGTCGCCGACCTGCGGTCCCGGCGGCGTCATGACGTCGCCGGCTGCCCTGTCGGAGCAGTGCGCCTGGGGCAGGTCTGAAGCAGAGTCGACGTAAGCCTCCGTGCGGTGGTGGTCCAGCGAGCCGAGCGTGGCCGTCCGGGCGGGACCTACGCGGCCGTGTCCCGGGGAGTCTGTCGCTGAGACATGGGTCTCGCGGTCCGGGACGACCCTGCGGAGCGTCGAGCCTGGGCGGAGCGGCTGCGGCGGCCGCTCGTGGCGGAGCCGCTGCGCTTGGCTCGTTCGACGACCGGGGCGGTGAGGGTGACGGGAACTCCGGAGGGGGCCTGGGCGCCGGTGATGCGGCTCAGTGCGGCTTCCCCGGAGCGGACGTGGGTGGACTGTGGAGTGATGCCCGCGTCGGACATCAGGCGGTCCATCTCACGGCGCTGGTTGGGCAGGACGAGGGTGACGACGCTGCCGGACTCGCCTGCCCGGGCGGTGCGGCCACCGCGGTGCAGGTAGTCCTTGTGGTCACTGGGCGGGTCGACGTTGACGACGAGGTCCAGGTTGTCGACGTGGATGCCGCGGGCGGCGACGTTGGTGGCCACCAGGACGGTGACATGGCCGCTCTTGAACTGGGCCAGGGTGCGGGTGCGCTGGGGCTGGGACTTGCCGCCGTGCAGGGCGGCGGCGCGGACACCGCTCTGCAGCAGGTGCTCGGTGAGCTTGTCGACGGCGTGCTTGGTGTCCAGGAACATGATCGACCGGCCCTCGCGGGCGGCGATCTCAGTGGTCGTGGCGTGCTTGTCTGCGCCGTGGACGTGCAGCAGGTGGTGTTCCATCGTGGTGACCGCGCCGGCTGAGGGGTCGACGGAGTGGACCACCGGGTCGGCGAGGTAGCGCCGGACCAGGAGGTCGACGTTGCGGTCCAGGGTGGCCGAGAAGAGCATGCGCTGCCCCTCGGGCCGGACCTGGTCGAGCAGTGCGGTGACCTGGGGCATGAAGCCCATGTCGGCCATCTGGTCGGCCTCGTCCAGCACGGTGATGCCGACCTGGTTCAAGCGGCAGTCACCGCGCTCGATGAGGTCCTTGAGCCGCCCCGGCGTGGCGACCACGACTTCGGCGCCGCCGCGCAGCGCGCTGGCCTGCCGGCCGATCGACATCCCGCCGACGACGGTTGCCAGCCGCAGCTTCAGTGACCGGGAATAGGGGGTGAGCGCGTCGGTGACCTGCTGAGCCAGCTCCCGGGTGGGAACCAGAATCAGGGCCAGGGGCCGCCCCGGCTCGGCGCGCCGGCCGGCGGTGCGGGCCAGCAGGGCCAGGCCGAAGGCGAGTGTCTTGCCCGAGCCGGTGCGCCCGCGGCCCAGAACGTCGCGCCCGGCCAGCGAATTCGGCAGCGTGGCGGCCTGGATCGGGAACGGGACCGACACCCCTTCCGCGGTCAGCGACGCCAGCAGCGCGGGCGGCATGTCCAGTTCCGCGAAGGTCTCGGCCGGGGGCAGGGCGGGAGTGCGCGTGACGGGCAGGGCGAACTCGCCCTGCCGTGCGACGGGACGACGCCGATTGCCGCCGGAGCGGTTCGACGGTTGCGAGCGGTATCCGCCGCGGCCGGAGCCGGAGGAGCGGGTACGAGCGTTGCGGTCATTGGTACGAGCTGTGCGGTTCATGGAGAACCTTCCTCGATGCGGTACGTCGAGGAATTCCCGGCGACTCAATAAGTCGCACACAAAGAATCACAAGGACGAACCGATGAAAAGAGATGAAACGAAGCGGGGCGGAAATATGCTGGCCCAGCGCGTCGGATGGAGAAATTCGGCAAATGCCACAAAGAACAGCGATAAAATTGCCGGATCATGAAGCTACTGGGCGGATCATCGTCCCGCCCGCGCCATAGGGGGCAGGGATTTTCACAACCGCCCCACGCCGCTCGTGCGGTCGTTGCGGCTCACAGGGAAGCACGCAAAAGCAACGAGCTGGGGCCCGCACCCAAGGTGCGGGCCCCAGCTTCGTATGTACGCGTCAGCGTCGACAGCGTCAGGCGGGAACGATGTTCTCGGCCTGCGGGCCCTTCTGGCCCTGCGTGACGTCGAAGTTCACCTTCTGGCCCTCCTGCAGCTCACGGAAGCCCTGGGCGGCGATGTTCGAGTAGTGGGCGAAGACGTCAGCGCCGCCACCGTCCTGCTCGATGAAGCCGAAACCCTTTTCCGAGTTGAACCACTTCACGGTGCCAGTAGCCATGTCATATCTCCTTCGGGGCAGTGCCCGGAGCCCACACCGTGCGGGCCCCGTGTCGCCGCGATGATTACCCCGCCGGGAAATACGCCGGAAAGCACAAAAGCGCTCTCGCCGAGTACGACGGCGAGCGCACTTGAAGTCATCGGGAACCACAACTGCAACTGACGTCAACGCTAGCACGGTACTGGTGACCATGCACAGCACACCTGCTCCCGACGCTTTCGAGGGCATAAAAAACCCCTCTGCGTCGGTAGTCATTTCTGCAGTTGCGACACGAGATATTCGGCGTCGGCGCTCAGCCTCTATCCGGCCGGAAAAGCATCGGTCCCGTCATCCAACGCTCAGGCTCCGCAGGCAACGGACCGGGCACCAGGCGTCTCACCGTGCGGGCGATCCTGGCGGCGCGCAAGCACCTTCCGCACTGCCCCGAACGGCTTGCTGCTCACAGCGCGCCCTACGGCCAAGCCCTCCCCGGGCCGACGACCGCCCCGAGCCCTGCCGCACCCGGGGCCTACGACCCACCGCGCCGGGCGGCGGGAACAGCCTGATTCTGTTCCTGCAGCCGAGTGAAATCTACGATGGTCGCAGTAGACATTCCCGCTTCATGTGGCTAACGTTTCTCTCGTAGCCAACGACGTCAGTGAGGCGCGGCAGACACGAACTGCCGCGAGCAGGACACGGCATGGCAGTGGAGTCGCGGGGCCGGGACTGTGCACGAGGGCCCCACCGCTGACTGCCGTGCCGGGCGGCTTTCAGGGCCGCCGAGCATGACCGCACGACGGCAGCACCGAAGAGAAGTAAGAGAAAGAGAGGAGCAGGCACCATCAGGATCGCCCGAGCGAGGACCCAGCCCGCTCGGGTACCGCAGGCCCCGGATTGGAAGGTGGTCCCCGGTCACGCAGCTGCGATCCCCGCATCCCCGCCCCCTCGGGCGCGCATGCGGAAACAGAAGGCCGGTGCCCGGCACCGGTAGATGGTGTTGAAACCCTCGGGGCCCTGGTGCCGTATGGCACCAGGGCCCCTCGACGCGTCCTATGAAGAGGTTCAATGACCCGAGAGACCCCCTCGCGCGCCACCGACAAATTCGATGACGACGACTACCCCGCCTACACCATGGGCCGCGCCGCGGAGATGATCGGCACCACGCCGGCCTTCCTACGGGCCGTTGGCGAAGCCCGTCTCATCGTCCCCTTGCGTTCCGAAGGCGGCCACCGCCGCTATTCCCGCTACCAGCTGCGCATCGCGGCCCGCGCCCGGGAGCTCGTCGACCAGGGCACCCCGATCGATGCCGCCTGCCGCATCGTCATCCTCGAAGACCAGCTCGAAGAGGCCCAGCGACTCAACGAGGAACTGCGCCGGCGCGCTGCCGAACCGAGCCAGCCCACCGGCCCCTGACACTCACCGACGGCTGACCGCCTCGCCACCCTCGGCCCTCGCCAACTGGGGGTGGACAGCACGCCGCACCCCCGCGCGCCGGTCGGTCACGGACAGGTGGCGATCACCCTCATCTGTTCGCTTTTTACCAGCCGTGGCTATGACCAGAACGCCCTGGCGACCGTCTGCGGGCGCTGGGGATCGCCCCCGCCATCCGCCCAGCGACACCCGCCACGGAACCGGGCAGGGCACCTACAGATGGGTTGTTGAGTGCACCTTCGCTTGGCTCCCAAAGGTGGTGACAGGTGGCGACCCATGCACATGCGTCAATCCGCCCTGCACCACCTCTGAGCTGCATAGATGCCGACCACCCCCCTGCACCCGCCACGTGCCCCCGAACCCGGTGCCACTGGAAGCCGAAGAGGCAGTGGCCCGCGAGGCCCGGGCCGCAGGACACCGGGGCGGAGCCGGCCCGGCTGCGGACCGAGCACACCCAGCTGCTCACAGCAGAGAAGGAGTGGTCGCTCGCGCGCGAGAACCTACGCCGGACAGCGGCCTGTTCCGCGAAGGAGATGAAGCGAAGACCTGCCGCTGGGACTATCGAGGGGCTGAAAGCGGAGCCCCAGACACCCACCGCAAGGCGCCATGATCACCGATGCAAGAAGCCCCGCCGGAGAAAACAGGCGGGGCTTCGTCGTGTCACCAGATCTCACACGATTCGCACAGACCCCATAGACGCCTCCGCATCACTAGGCTCCGAGCTGAACTTACGCACCCCGCCCTGGACTTGCTGTACGCCGCAGGACACGGGTGACGACCTGTGCCATGTGGTACCCAGCCCGGCACCGAGGACGAGTACGGGGGCGTCGCCTGGACCGTCGATCCGGTGCTGCAGGGTCTGCTCACTCACCCGACCACGCTCCCACTCCATGATGCGATCCTGACACCCGGGTCAGGAAGAGCTGTCGAAACGTGGCCGCCGAGCGCGCCTGGAGGCGGGATCTGCGCAGGTCAGAGCCTCACCGTGGAGACTTCGTGGACGACCGGGAGACCCGACTCGTCGCAGCGCCCCATGATTCGCTGGTACGGATCTGGTACGGATGCGGCGCCTTGCTCGTGATCAGTTCGATACCGGGGTCTCCCGGCCCGGAGAAGCGGGACGTGTGCTCCGCGATCCGCGATCCGCGATGGGCGAGGGGTAGAGCTCAACTGCGGTGCGACGGCGGTCCGGAGGGGGCTGGGGACCCCTTCGCTCCGTGCCAGGCCAGCAGCGACTCGACGAAGGTGGTGAGCCGTTCGGCGATGTGGTCCACGCTGCCGTTCTGCGCGCTCACCTGCGCTCCCTCCAGGGCGAAGGTGAGCTCCGCTGCGGCCCCTTCGGGATCGGTGAGTTCGGCGGCGGTGCACATGGCGGTGAGACGGCGGAGTTGCCGCGCCTTGTGCGCTTCGATCACCTGGCGCGCGGGATGGTGGCGATCGGGCAGCTCGGCAAGGGAGTTGACGAAGGGGCAGCCGCGGTGTGTAAGCGTCGACAGGGTGTCGGCGACGAATGCGGCCACGCCCTTGATCTGCGCCCGGGGGTCGTCCGGCCACCGTTCCTCGATCGTGTCGAACGCCGAGACGTAGTCGGCCGCGACGATACGCAGCCACTGCGCCACCAGTTCGTCCTTGGTGCCGAAGTGCCGATACAGCGCGGCTTTGGTGGTTCCTGCCCTCTCCGCGACGGCCTGGACGCCGACCCCCCTGATGCCCTCGGAGTGGAACAGCTCCTCAGCCGCATCCAGGATGCGCTCGCGCGGCGGCAAGGTGGCCACCCGCTCCGCACGGCCCGGCCGCACCGTCTTCGCCATGCCCGATCCTCCCGACTCGCTCCGTACGTCTTGCGCTGATCGCTCTGAACGTCTTGCCCTGAGCGCCTTTTCGGCTGCGTCCCTCTCACGCTACGGTACCGGACGGTCCTGCACGATACCGATCGGTATCACATGGGACCGTCCGGTATCGCATGCCGCATGGCAGAGGAGTTCTCATGAAACTGTCGGAGTACGTGACCTATGACGCCGTCGGGCTGGCCGAGTTGGTCGCTCGCGGTGAGGTGACCGGCGCCGAGCTGGAGGCGGCCGCGCTGGAGGCGGTCGCCGCCGTCAATCCGCTGATCAACGCGGTCGTGGAGACCTGGCCGGCGGAGCCTGCGGAGGGGGCGGGGGCCGCCGACGGGGCACCGTTGGCCGGGGTGCCCTTTCTGCTCAAGGACCTGGGTGTGTCGATGGCGGGCAAGCGGGTGGAGCTGGGCAGTCGGCTCGCCAAGGGCAATGTCGCGTCGGCGGACTCGTACCTGATGCGGCGCTTCCGGGAGAGCGGGCTGGTGACCATCGGCCGCACCACGACCCCGGAGTTCGCCTACGGCATCACCACCGAGGCCGTGCTGTACGGGCCGACCCGCAACCCCTGGGACCTCGGCCGCTCGCCGGGCGGCTCCAGCGGCGGTTCAGCGGCCGCGGTCGCGGCCGGTATCGTGCCGATCGCGCACGGCACGGACGCGGCGGGCTCGATCCGCATCCCGGCCGCCAGTACCGGCCTGTTCGGGCTGAAGCCCACCCGGGGCCGGGTGTCCATGGGGCCCGATGTCGACGAGATCTTCAACGGCCTGGCCGTGCAGGGCGGCATCAGCCGCACGGTGCGCGACAGCGCGGCGCTGCTCGACCGGATACAGGGCCCGGAGAGCGGCGACCCGTACTTCGCCGCACCGCCGGAGCGCCCCTACTCCGAGGAGATCACCCGCTCCCCGGGCCGCCTGCGCGTCGGCGTCATCGCCCAGGGCGGCGGCCGTCGCCGCAGCGAGGGCCCGGTGCTCGACGCGCTGTCCCGCACCGCGGAACTCCTCGCCTCGCTCGGCCACCACGTACAGGAGGCCACGCTTGATCCAGGGGTCGGCTGGGAGCAGTTCGTAGGGGCCAACGCCCAGCTCTGGACGGCCAATCTGGTCCCCTGGCTCGATGCCCTGGCCGCCGCCTCCGGCCGGCCCATCGATCCGTCCACCGTCCAGACCGAGATGCTCGCCAGCTACGCCTGGGGCCGCCAGGTCACCGGCGCCGACTTCGTCAGTGCACTCGGCGTACGCAATACCGTCGCCCGCAGCATCGGCCGCCACTTCGACCGCTACGACGTGCTGCTCACCCCCACCCTTCCCGAACTGCCGCCGCGCCTGGGCGTCTACGGCGAGGCCGTCGAGGATCTCGACGGCCTCGGCTGGATCGACCGGCTCTTCGACCGCTCCCCCTTCACCGCCTGCTTCAACGTCGCCGGAACTCCGGCGATGTCCGTACCGCTGACGTCCGACCCCGCCACCGGACTGCCCATAGGCATGCAATTCGCTGCCGCCTACGGACGCGAGGACACCCTCTTCCGCCTCGCCGCCCAGCTCGAAGAGGCTGCCCCGTGGTCCCACCGCACGCCGGCTGTCTGGGCCGGCTCCCACTGATCATGCGCTGACCTCGCCATAGATGTCTGCCGGTGTACCGGTCCTGGGTCAGTACGGCGCGCGCCGCGTCCGGGTTCGGCTTCGGTCCCGCGTCCGAGTTCGGGTTCGGCTTCGGGCCCGCGCCCGGGTCCGGGTCCGGGCCAGCGCCGCCGTGCCCAATCAGGCGGCACCATGTCCGACAGCAGCGGCCCCGTGCGCACCTTCCCGGACATCGGGAGAAATACCCCCTTGTTCCGAATTAGGGGGTTGTGTGTATCGTCCTCAGAGGCAGTTCCCGCACGCGATGGGACTGGGAGACATGATGAAGAAGATCATTGCCATAGCGTTCATCACCGCACTGCTCAGCGCCGGAGGCGCCGGCATCGCCTCCGCGGCCACGGCGTCGCCCGGGTCCACGCCGCATCAGGGCACCGTCACCACGACGTTCCACTGTCCAGCCCCGCGTGGCACCTTCACGATCACGGCCGACCCATGGGTGATGGGCCAGTACGAGTGGTACTACGGCGGGCAAGGCTGCACGTACGCGTCGTAGTCGCTGGGCGCTCCGTGGTCGCACTGCTCCCGAGGGAATCGGCAGGATGTGACTGGCCTTGAGCTGGTTGATCGCCTGGGTTGGGGCGTTGACCCGGTTTCGTGGCTCCGGCCGATGGCGCGCGGAGCGAGTTGGGGTGATGACGGCTTCATCACCCTGAGTCTTCCTCGCCACGAGACGTTGCCGTTGGCGCCCTCCCGGTAGGCGGCGTAGCCGTTGGCGCGCCAGTCGGAGGCCGGGCCAAGCAGTGTGATCAGCCCGTTGGCGATGGCGTCGGCCACGAGGCGCATCGGGCCGTCATGGCTCGGGTCGACGAGCTCGCGGTCCGCGTACTCGGCCCACTCGGCCAGCCACATGCCGAGGTCCGCAGCCGCCGAACCGCGGCCACAGTGAGGGGTGAGCCGCCGGCCGTGGCGCAACCCACCTGCACCGAGAACACTGCCGAACACATGGGAAGTTCCCGAAGACCAGCCGGGTAGAGCGCTCGGCCGGGGCGTCCCAGCCGAGCGTCCTCCGGCGGGCTGCGTCGTGTCACCCGCGCGCCCGCCCGCTTCCGGCGTACGTACCGCCTTCGCGCCTCGCCAGCGCCGGCGCCGCGATCGCCACCGCCACCGAGATCGCCCTGCTCGTCCTGGTCGGCTCGGTGCCGCGTCCGGGCTGCCCTGGTAGCCGTCTGCGGCAGCCCCCGGCGGGGGCCGGCGCACTCCGCGGCCGCCCCCGGCGTGTGGGGGCCGGCCACTCCGGGACGCCAACAGCCTGCTGCGGGCCGTCAGTTCCGTGCGCCGGCCAGCAGCGTGCGGTACCAGCCGAGTGTGTCGTCGAGCGTCGCTTCCAGGGGTGCCGGGCGGTGGCCGAAGGACCGCTCGAACGCCGAGGAGTCCACGATCTGCGGCTCGGTGTGCTGGTAGAACATCTCCGCGTACTCGTCCATGAAGGTCGCGTCGAACGGGCCGAAGGGGCGGGGCTCGGTGAGTACCACCCGCCGCAGCGGTCGGCCCACCCGCTCCTCGATCATCGAGTGGATCTCGCGGGTCGTACGGGCGGGCGCGGTCGGCAGATGCCACACCCGGCCGTCGCCTTCCGGGTCTTCGCCGAGGACGGCCAGTCCCTTCGCCACATCCTGGATGGCCGTGTAGCTGTGCGGGAGGTCGATGTCGCCCAGCCCGAGGACCTCACCGCCGGTCAGCGCGGGCGGGAAAACCGCGCCGCCGAGCGTCGAGTTGAGCACGCCGGGGCCGACGAAGTCGGCCGACCGGCCGAGGACGACACGGGCCCGCCCCGCACGGTGAGCGGCGAGATATGCCTCGTCCAGCTGTGCCCGCATCGCTCCCTTGCGGCTCGTCGCCCGCCAGGGGGTGTCCTCCGTCATCACCTCGCCCTGCGTCGGGCCGTACGGATACAGCGTGTCCAGGACGACCAGCCGTGCCCCCGTGGTCCCGACGGCAGCCAGCACCGCCTGCTGGACCCGGGGCATGACCTCGGTCTGCTGGTGATAGGCGACGTTCACGCAGTGGTACACGACAGCGGCGCCCTCGACGGCGGTCAGCGCCCCGTCGTGCGTACTCACATCGGCGGCCCGGCACTGCACGCCGTCGGGGGCACCTTGCGGCGCCGAGCGGCTGACCAGCCGTACGGCGTGCCCCCGGCGGGCGAGCTCGGCGGCGAGCGTGATGCCGGCCGGACCGGCACCCAGAACGGCATGGAGGCGACGAGGTGCAACAGACATGGCGGTTCCTTCACTGCGGGACGGCGGATGGCTGGGATCGATCGGATCAGAGGCGGGTGAGGACGGTGGGGCAGGTTGTCGCTTCACCGCATCACTTCTGTTAGAGACCATAACTCTTGCGAGTCATCATCGCAATCGAAGTGGTGGTTACGATGAGCGAGGACCGCTCACACCTGCCGTCCGCCACCCCGCAACACAGGAGGAGCACATGGCCGCCGAGGTGCGAAGCCCCCGAGCGCGCTACCGCGAGCAGAACCGTGCGGAGATCAAGGCGGCCGCGCTGCAGCAGCTCGCCGAGGGCGGCATCCAGGCCGTGGCACTCACCCGGATCGCCAAGGACATGGGGCTGTCCGGGCCGGCCCTCTACCGCTACTTCGCGGGCCGGGACGACCTGCTGGGCGAGCTGATCCGAGACGCCTACGACGACGTGGCGCAAGCCATCGCGCGGGCCGACGACGCCTCCGCCGGGGACGCGCGGGCCACCCTGCACGCCCTTGCCGGCGCCTACCGGAGCTGGGCCGTCGAACAGCCGCACCGCTATCTCCTGATCCAGGGAACGCCGCTCCCCGGTTACGCGGCTCCGCCCGACACGCTCCAGCGCGCGCGGGCCGTCCTGGGGCCGTTCCTGAAGGCGTTCGCCGCCGGCCGGCCCACCGAAGCGCTACGGCCGGTCGCCGCCGAGATGGACGCCTGGCTGCGCGAGGACGACGGTGTCGCCGACTGGGTGGCGCAGCACACCGGGCTGCCGCCGCACGGCAAGGCTGCGGGCGCCGCCCTCGCCGGTACGGTGCTGGCCTGGTCGCAGCTGCACGGCACGGTCGGCCTGGAGGTGTCCGGCCAGTACGCCGGGATGGGGCACCACGCCTCGACCTTGCTCACCGCGCAGATCGACACCCTGGCCGACTCCTTCCGGCTCTAGACGGACGACCGCCGCCTTCAGATGTGCCCTCAACGGCGTGAGCCGCCCGGCACGGTAGGGGGCACGAGACGCCGCAGAGTTCGCCGGGAGCAGCGCCCTTCACCGCCGTGGAACGGCTCCCGGGGACTGTGGTCGCGCCGCGCACGTATCCGGGGGCCTGCCCGGGGAGTTGTCGGTCGGGAGGCGCCGGCCGGGGCGTCATTCAGCCGGCCGGGGGCGTCGTTCAGAGGCGTTCGGTCGGGACGCCGGTGGATTCGTGTCAGGGGGAGGGTTCGATTCCCCACGTGGCGGCCCGGGCGGCGGCGGCCGCGCGGTTGGGGACGTCGAGCTTGGTGAGGATGTGCTCGATGTGGGTGGCGACGGTGCGCGGTGTGATGTAGAGGCGTTCGGCGATTTCGCGGTTGGTGCGGCCGGTGGTCAGTTCGGCCAGTACCTGGAGTTCCCGTGGTGAGAGGCCGCCCGGC
Organism: Streptomyces sp. NPDC048196; assembly: GCF_040652715.1. NCBI lineage: Bacteria > Bacillati > Actinomycetota > Actinomycetes > Kitasatosporales > Streptomycetaceae > Streptomyces > Streptomyces sp. NPDC048196. Next base: position 44,728 of record NZ_JBEZMM010000044.1, read on the forward strand.
CGCCGCGGGTCCAGGCGCCGCGGATCCGCGGCGGTGTGGTCCGCGGCGGCCTCCTGGGGTTGCGGGGTGGTGCGGGGGGCGACGGCGGCGGCGAGGGACTCGGTGAGGAGGGTGACCACGGCGCGTGCCGGGTCGGGTGTGCGCCGCGGCCGGCGGCTGCTGACGTTCAGCATGCCGACGTACCGGCCGTCGGCGTCGAACAGGCACTGGGCCACCCCGTCCTGGATGCCGAGCGGAGACAGCACCTCCAGAAAGCCCGGTGAGGCTGCCAGGAGGTGCCGGGGAACGTCCCTCAGCCAGAGACCGCCGCGGGCCGGACTGTGGAGGACCGGGAAGACCGGGTCGTGGTGGAGTCGGGTCTCGATATAGCTCGTGGCGTCGTCCGGGTAGCTGCCGGCCAGGGTGGTGTGGCGCCGGCGCAGCGGGTCCCAACGGGTCAGGGAGGCATGGTCGTATTCCATGACCTCCGACAGCGCCGCCAGGACCGCGTCGAGGCCGGCCGCGCCGCTCGTGGCGCTCCTGGCGGCCTGGCGGACGTGCACGGCCGCGTCCAGGATGTCTGCCGTGCTCCGGTTGGCTGCCATCCTGCAAGGATGATCATGTGGAGGGGGTAGGTCAATCGCGGAGGGTGTCGTGCACGACCTGCCCGTCCATGACGGTCAGGACGACGGGCAGGTCCGGGATGTCGTGGGGGTCGGCGGCGAGCAGATCCCCGTCGAGCACGCAGAGGTCGGCGACCTTGCCGGGCTCCAGGGAGCCCTTCCAGTCGTCGGCGAAGTCCTGCCAGGCCGCGTCGATGGTGTACGTGCGGACCGCTTCGGCGAGGCCGATGCGCTGTTCGGGGCCGCTGACCCGGCCGGTGGCCTTCGACTCGCGGAGCATCATGGTGGCGATGCCCTGACGCCAGTCCGGGTGGGTGACGGGGGCGTCGGATCCGCTGGCGACCCGCACGCCGGCGTCGATGGCGTCCCGGTAGGGCCAGGCGTACGCGGCACGTCCGGAGCCGACGAAGTCCTCCTCCATGTCGGCGACGGTCCACTTGATGGTGGGGTTCATGTTGACGCCGAAGCCGTGTGCGGCCAGCACCTTCATGCTGTGCGGGGTGAGGAAGTCGCCGTGGATGAGGTAGTGGCGGGCGTCGGGGCGCGGGTGTTCGGCCATGGCCGCGGCGAAGGCGTCCGCCACGGTGTCGATGGCCCGGTCGCCGGTGACGTGGACGCCCATTTGGTGCCCGGCGATGTGGGCATGCCGGATCATGGCGTCGATCTCGGTGATCCGCTCGGCGTCGGTCCCGCCGCCGACGCACAGGGAACCGCTGCCGCCGCCGACGTACGGCTCGTGCATCCAGGACGTCTTGTTGGGGACGATGCCGTCGGCGAATATTTTGACTCCGTGGATCGCCAGGCGGCGCGGATCGGCGGCGGTCCCGCCGAGGGCGGTGAGCGTGCGGGCGAACTCCTCAGCGGTGCTCGTCATGCCGGTGGGCAGGAGCAGGACGCCGACGCGGGCGGTCAGTTCGCCGTCGGCCAGGAGCCGGTGGTAGACGTCGAGGGTCTGCCGGCCGAGTGCGCCCCGCATGATGCCGTCGCCGCCGGGGCCGAGCCCGGGCTCGGTGTAGCTGGTCACGCCGAGCCGGGCGAGGGTGGCGAGGGTCGACCGGATCGCGTCGGTCCGCTCCTGCCGGCTGAGTGGCGGCAGGGCATCCTGGACGAGGGCCTGGGCCCCCTCGTGCAGCAGCCCGGTCGGCTCCCCGGCGTCGTCCGTGACGATGGCCCCGCCGGGTGGGGCGACGGTGTTCCGGTCGATGCCGATGAGCTCCAGCGCCTTGGAGTTGACCCAAGTGGCGTGGCCGGAGAAGGAGTACAGGACGACCGGGTGGTCCCGGCTCACGGTGTCGAGGTCGTGCCGGGAGGGCTGCCGCGAGGGATCGGTGACGCATTCGTCGAGGTAACCGGTGTCCCAGCCGTGGCCTGTGATCCACTGCCCGTCCGGGGCCCGCCCGACGGCCTGCCGTACCGCCGCGGCCACGTCCGCGAGGGAGGAGACGGCGGGGTGACCGAGGTCGAGGGAGAGCGGCGGGCCGGCCATGCCGAAGGCGCATCCGTGGAGATGGGAATCGTTGATACCGGGAAGCAGCGTCGCCCCGCGCAGGTCGATGACGCGGGTGTCCGGGCCGACGAGCGGCGCGACGTCCTCCCGCCTGCCCACGGCACTGATGATCCCCCCGGTCACCGCCAGGGCCGAGGCGACGGTGAACCGCGCATCGACCGTGACCACCCGCCCGCCGAGAAATACCAGGTCCGCGTACGTGTCCACAGAAAGAGTCCTTTCGAAAGGCGGCGGGTGCACGACAGCCACCCGCAAACGATCTTTCGAGGACTATGACCGGGCCCCCGCCCACCGCACATCGGTCATCTCACCGATAGCGGTACGAGCCCTTGCAGTAGCAGGCAGGGCCGGAGAACGGCGTCCTGGTCGGGCGTTCTGAGAGGATCACCGCATGACCGGCCCACGCCACGCCGCCGCCGAATCCCCCTGGCCTTTTGCCGAACCGGTCGGCCTCGACCTGTCCGATCCCGGCACCCTGCGTCGTCTGTGGGACCTTCAGCGGGCGGCCTACGCGGTCGAAGCCCGGCTCATCGGCTTCGACGGCATCCCGCCCCTGCACGAGTCCATTGAGCAGCTGCGCGCATCCGACGAGTCCTTCCTCGGGGTTCGCGATGCGTCGGGACTTGTCGGAGCGGTCGCGTGGACCCGCTTGCCGAACGGTGCTCTGGAGATCTGCCGCCTCGTGGTCCATCCCGTCGCGCATCGCCGCGGCGTGGCAACGGCCCTGCTCGACGCTCTGGACTCGGTCGAGCCGGCGGAACTGACCGTCGTCTCCACCGGAACCGCCAACCTGCCCGCGGTCGCGCTCTATCTTCGGCGCGGATTCGTCCCGGTCGGCGAGCGCGAGATCGCGCTCGGCGTCACGGTCACGCTGCTGGAACGCGAGAACGCGTCAGCGTCTCAGCCCCTCCGCAAGTCTTGAGAGTGAGGCGGGCCGGCGAACCGGTCGTCGATCCGGTGCTGCCGGGGCTGCGGCGGTCAGAACTTGACCGTCGAGACCGTGTACACCACGGGGTGGCCCGGCTCGTCGTAGCTGACCATGATGCGCTGCGACGGATGCGGTCCGCGGCTGGTGGTCGTGGTGCCCGCCCAGGGCCAGTCGACGCTGAAGTCCCAGCCGACCTTCGCCGCCTGGCCCGGCGGGATGGTCCTCCGGTCCTTCTTGAGGGCGGCGGTGCTGGTGCCGACGGCTGCGAGGTAGTGCTCCAGGCCCCACTCGTTGGTCCGGAACTGGACGAACAGCGAGCTGGTTTCCCAGGAGTTGGTCTCGTAGTAGTAGACCGGGGTCGAGCCGATGGGTACCGGGACGTTGTAGATCCGCTGCTGGACCTTGGAGGGGAAGGCGTTGGTCAGGCCGGTGGCGGCGGCCTCGGCCTCCTTGCCCTCGCCGCTGTCGCGGCTCTGCTCGGCGGAGATGACGATGTAGCCGGCCGGGATCGCGATCAGCAGGAAGACGATCAGCGCCGTCAGCAGGGGGCGGCGGCGCTTGGCCCGGGGCGGCAGGGCGGTGTGGTGGTCGTCGCGCATGGTGGGGGATTCGGTTTCGGTCATCGGCGGCCGGCCCGTTCATAGCGCTCGTAGCGCTCGACCCGGCGGCGGTTGGCACGGCGGAAGCGGCGGGCGATCAGGCGGGCGAGGTCCGCGGCGCCCACCATGCCCGCCTCGGGGCCCAACTGGGCCTTGGCGATGGTGGCTTCGGGGCGGTAGCCGCGGCCGGTGAGGTGGCGCCGGAAGGCGTCCCGGGCCGGGCCGATCAGCAGGTCGTCGGCGGCGCTGACACCGCCGCCGATGACGAAGCAGGACGGGTCGAGGGCGGCGGCGAGGTTGGCGATGCCGACGCCGAGCCACTGGCCGATGTCCTGGAGGAGCTCGACGCACATCGCATCGCCCTCACGGGCGAGCTCGGTGATCAGCGGCCCGGTGATGTCGCCGACGCGGCCGCCGACCCGCTCGATGATGTTGTACGCGACCGGGGAGTCGGCCGCGGCCAGCTCGCGGGCCTCACGGACCAGGGCGTTGCCGGAGCTGTACTGCTCCCAGCAGCCGCGGTTGCCGCACGGGCAGCGGTGGCCGCCGGGCACGACCTGCATATGGCCGAATTCGCCCGCGACCCCGTATTTGCCGCGCTTGACGGCGCCGTCCTCCAGGATCGCGCCGCCGATGCCGGTGCCGAGCGTGATCATGACGAGGTGGTCCTCGCCGCGGCCGGCGCCGAACCGCCATTCCGCCCAGGCGGCGGTGTTGGCGTCGTTGTCGACCATGACGGGGACCGCGAGGCGGCCCGCGAGGCGGTCGCGCAGCGGCTCGTTGCGCCAGTTCAGGTGCGGGGCGAAGAGGACCTTGGAGCGGTCCGCGTCGACCCAGCCGGCCGCCCCGATGCCGACCGCGTGCACGTCGTGCCGGTCGGAGAGGTCGAGCACCAGCTCGGTGATGGTGTCCTCGACGACCTTGGGGCTCTTGGACTTGTCCGGGGTCTCGGTGCGGACCTTCTCCAGGATGGTGCCGTCCGCATCGACCACGCCCGCCATGACCTTGGTGCCGCCGATGTCGATGCCCACCGTCGGCACGCGCGGGGCGGTCAGGTGCGAGCGCCGCTCGCGGGTGCCGACCGTGCGCAGCACGGTGGCCCTGGCCGATCCCCGGTGCACCCGGTCCCGGTACATGCTCATCGACCCACCTCTTCGCCGTTGCTCCCCCGGTGCCGGACGGGCGTGGGTGGTTCCCCCATGCGGTGGCTGCGTGCTCGCAAGAGTCGTCTCGTCCCTAGGGGGTCTCGGGAGGCCGGGGCCTCGGCGTGCGGGTCCGGTGCGATTGTGCATCACCGGCGGCGTCCGGCGCACCGCGACCGGCAGTGCCGCGCCCCGCGCGGCCGGGCGGCCGGTGCGGGGCGCGGCACCCTGCTGACCTGCTCAGTCGGGCCGGTGGCCGCCGGGGAATTCCGGGGTGGCGGTGCGGGCCAGCTCGTGACTGAGTTGTTCCAGTTCGCTGCCGCCCGCCATTTGACGGGTCAGCTCCTCCAGGGCGATCTCCTTCTTGGTGTGGCTGCCGGCCATCGTGCCGCGCTTGAGGAGGACGAAGCGGTCGCCGACGAGGTAGGCGTGGTGCGGGTTGTGCGTGATCAACACCACGCCGAGGCCGGCGTCCCGGGCGGCCGCGACGTACTTGAGGACGACGCCGGACTGCTTGACGCCGAGTGCCGCGGTCGGCTCGTCCAGGACCAGGACCTTGGCGCCGAAGTAGACGGCGCGGGCGATGGCCACGCACTGCCGTTCGCCGCCCGAGAGGGTGCCGATGGGCTGGTCGACGTCGCGCAGGTCGATGCCCATCCGCAGCAGCTCGCTGCGGGTGGTCTCGCGCATCGTCGCCACGTCGAGGCGCTTGAAGGGGCCCACGCCGGTGGTCTGCTCGGAGCCGAGGAAGAAGTTCCGCCAGACCGGCATGAGGGAGACGACGGCGAGGTCCTGATAGACGGTGGCGATCCCGCGGTCGAGGGCCTCGCGCGGGGAGGCCAGGGTGGTCTCCTCGCCCTCGATCGTGAAGGTGCCGCGGTCGTGCCGGTGCAGCCCGGCGATGATCTTGATGAGGGTGGACTTGCCGGCGCCGTTGTCGCCGAGCACGCAGGTGATCTCCCCCGCGTGCACCTCCAGGGACACGCCCTCCAGTGCCCGGACGTTGCCGTAGTACTTGCTGACGTCGGTCAGCTCGACCAGCGCTGTCATGCCTTGTCCTCCGCCCGCTTGCGGACCCATGCGTTCAGGAGTGTGGCGAGCAGCAGCATCGCGCCGAGGAAGAACTTGTACCAGTCCGGATTCCACTGCGCGTAGACGATGCCCTTGCTGGCCATGCCGAAGATGAAGGCGCCGACGGCGGCGCCGATCGCCGAGCCGAAGCCGCCGGTCATCAGGCAGCCGCCGACCGCCGCGGCGATGATGTAGAGGAATTCGTTGCCGACGCCGTCGCCGGACTGGATCGCGTCGTAGGAGAACAGCAGGTGCTGGCCGGAGATCCAGGCGGCGAAGGCAACGCCCATGTAGAGGCCGATCTTGGTCCTGGTGACCGGGACGCCGACCGCCCGCGCGGCGTCGGCGTTGCCGCCCACCGCGAAGATCCAGTTGCCGACGCGGGTGCGCAGCAGGACCCAGGTGGCCACGGCGACCAGCGCGATCCACCACACGATGGTGACCTGGATGTCGACGCTGCCGACGGTCAGGTGCGAGGCGAAGAGGGCCCGGGCCGATGCGAAGCCCTCCATGTCGGCGATGGACTTCGTCGAGACGGTGCCGCTGATCAGTTTGGTGAAGCCGAGGTTGAGGCCGGTCAGCATGAAGAAGGTGCCGAGCGTGATGATGAAGCTGGGCAGCTTCGTGCGGGTCAGCAGGAATCCGTTGAACGCCCCGATGGCGAGGGTGACCAGCAGGGACACCCCGACACCGACCCAGGTGTTGGCGGTCATCTGGTAGCTGAACATCGACGAGATCAGCGCCGAGCTGACGACCATCACGCCGGCCGAGAGGTCGAATTCCCCGCCGATCATCAGCAGTGCCACCGGTACGGCCATGATCCCGATGGTCGAGGAGGCGTAGAGCACGGTGGACAGGCTGGACGCCCGCAGGAAGGGCTCGGCGACGATCGAGAAGAAGACGAAGACCGCGGCGGCGCCGACGACCGAGCCCAGTTCGGGGCGGCCCATCAGCCGGCGGGCCAGGGAGCGGTGCAGCAGCCGTTCGTCCTGGACGGGTGCCTTGAGGGTGGCGGTCATCGGGTACCCCGCTTCGTGTAGTCCTGCAGGGCGCCGGCGTCCTTCTTGGTGATCACCTGGGGCCCGGTGAGCACCGGCTTCCCGCCGCCGAGGGTGTCGGAGTTGTACTTGTACAGCCAGAGCAGGTCGACCGCCTCGTAGCCCTGGAGGTAGGGCTGCTGGTCGACGGCGAAGCCGAGGGTGTCGTCCTTGAGGCCGGCCGCGACCTGGGCGTTGAGGTCGAAGGTGTCGATCTCGGCCTTGCTGCCGGCCTGTTCCCTGGCCTTGACGGCGGTGGGCGCGAAGGGTGCGCCGAGGGTGACCACGGCGTCGATGGACGGGTCGGCCTGGAGCTTGGACTCGATGGAGGACTGCACGTCGGGCATGTTGGTGCCCTCGACGTAGAGCTTCTCCAGCTTGCCCTTGAAGGTCTTGGCGGCGCCCTCGCAGCGCTGTTCGTGGCCGACGTTGCCCTGTTCGTGCAGGACGCACAGGGCCTTCTTGCGGCCGCGCCGGTTCAGCTCGTCGCCGACCGCCTCGCCGGCCACCGTCTCGTCCTGCCCGATGTGGGTGAGCGCGCCGAACGCCTTGGACTCCTCGGCGCCGGAGTTGACGGTGATCACCGGTATGCCGGCCTTCTCGGCCTTTTCGACGACGTCCTTCATGGCGTTGGGCTTGGCGAGGGAGACGATCAGCCCGTCGACCTTCTGGTCGATGTAGGACTGCACCAGCTGGCTCTGCCGCTGGGCCTCCTCGTCGTGCCCGTAGACGAACTTGATGTTGTCCTTGAGGGCGGCCTGCTGGGCGCCGTTCTGCACGATGTCCCAGAAGGTGTCGCCGTCTCCCGAGTGGGTGACCATCGCGAACGTCCACCTGGGGGTGTTCACCGCGGCCTTGCCGCCGGCGGCCTTCGCGGCGCGCTCTTCCTCGGCGCGCTTGCCGCCGGTGCTGCTGCACCCCGCCAGGGAGGCGCCGAGCACCGCCGCCAGCACGGCGCTCACGACGCGTCCCCTTCTTCGAACCCTTGCCACGAGGACTCGCCCTTCCCGCTGATCTCGCCGTGTCGGCTGCGTCGGTCGTATTCGCTGTGTGGGCCGCCCGGTCCGGGCGGGTGCGGTGCCGCACTCCGGCGCCGGCCGGCCGGGGCCAACCGGCCAAGTATCCGTTACCGGTGATCTGTCCCGGTTCATGGGGTCGTCCCGTCTTCCCTCTGCTCTCACCTGGTGCCTCGCCCGGTGTACTCGGTCAGCTGGGGCACGTCCTTCTGGGTCACCAGCGCGGGCCCGGTGAGCACCGGCTTCCCGCCGCCGAGGACGTCGGCGTTGGTCTTGTGCAGCCAGAGCAGGTCGACCGCCTCGTAGCCCTGGAGGTAGGGCTGCTGGTCGACGGCGAAGGTGACGTCCTTGGCCTTGAGCAGCTTGACCACGGCGCCGTTCAGGTCGAAGGTCGCGATCTGCGCGCGGCTGCCGGCGTCCTGCTTGGCCTTGACCGAGAGCGCCGCGATCGGGGCGCCGAGCGTCACGATCGCGTCCAGCGACTTGTCGGACTGCAGCTTGGCCTCGATCGAGGACTGGGCGGCGGGGGCGTTGGTGCCGTCGACGTTGAGGTTCTCGACGGTCCCGTGGAAGCCCTTGCGGACGCCCGCGCAGCGGTCCTCCAGCGACACGTTGCCCTGCTCGTGGAGGACGCAGAGGACCTTCTTCGCCCCCCGGTGGTTCAGCTCCTCGCCGACCGCGCGGCCGGCCACCGACTCGTCCTGCCCGATGTGGGTGAGCGCCCCGTACGCCCGGGAGAACTCACCGCCCGAGTTGATGGTGATCACCGGGATGCCGGCGGCCTCGGCCTTGCGGACGGCCGCCTTGACGGCCTGCGGCTTGGCGAGGGTGACGATCAGCCCGTCGACCTTCTGGTCGATGTAGGACTGGATCAGCTCGGCCTGCTGGCCGCCCTCCTTGTCGTGCGCGTAGAGGAACTTCACGTGGTCCTTGGCGGCGGCCTGCTGGGCGCCGTTCTGGACGATGTCCCAGAAGGTGTCGCCGTCGCCGGCGTGGCTGACCATCCCGATGGTCATGCGGGTGCCGCCGGCTCCCTCGTCCTTGGCGTCCTGGCCGCCGGTGGCGCTGCACCCGGCGGCCAGTGCGACGGTGGTCAGTAAAGCGGCGGCGCTGCGGAGGCTGAGCCGCCGGACGCCGGTCGTACGCACGCTGATCATCGTGGAACCGCCTTTTCTCCACGGCCGCCGGAATGCGGCTGGAGGAGTTGTAACGGCCCGCGCGGAGCCACGTCAATGCTTTGTCAGAACATTCTGACGAAAGCACATGGGCGGGCGAACGTGGACCGCGGGCGGCTCCGGCGGGGGCCCCGCGAACCGCCCGCCCCGCTCACGGCCGTACGAGCAGCTGGAACTCGAAGGCGTAGCGCGACGCCCGGTAGACGTGCGAGCCGAACTCCACGGCGCGTCCGGTGTCGTCGAAGGTCGTCCGCTGCATGGTGAGCAGCGGGGCGCCCTCGGGCTCGTCGAGCCGCTGCCCCTCCTCCGCGGTGGCGGCCCGGGCGCCGACGGACTGGCGGGCGCTGTGCAGGGTGATCCCGGCCGACCGCATCAGGCGGTACAGCCCGGTCTCCTCCAGTTCGGCGGTGTCCAGCCTCAGCAGGCCGGCGGGGAGGTGGTTGCGCAGGTGGGCGACCGGTTCGCCGTGGGTCAGCCGCAGCCGCTCGACCAGTGCGACCTCCGCGCCCTCGGCGAGGCCCAGCGCCGCGGCGACCTCGGCATCGGCCTCGGTGGTGGTGTTGAGCAGCACCCGGGTGGCCGGTTTCTGCCCGGCCGCCTCCAGGTCGTCGTAGAGGCTGCTCAGCTCCAGCGGGCGCTTGACCTGGCTGTGCACGACCTGGGTGCCGATGCCGCGGCGGCGCACCAGCAGCCCCTTGTCGACCAGCGACTGGATGGCCTGGCGGACCGTGGGCCGGGACAGCCCGAGCCGGCCGGCCAGCTCGATCTCGTTGCCGAGCAGACTGCCGGGCGCCAGTTTGCCGGTCTCGATCGCCGCCTCCAGCTGCTGCGACAGCTGGAAATACAGCGGGACCGGACTGCTCCGGTCCACGCTGAACTGAACGGGGCTCTCGGCGCCCAGGGCTTGTTCCGTATCGCGTTTCCCCACGTTCGCGAGCGTATCCGCCCGCACAGTTGACGGGAAGTCCGGAGGTCACATTGTCCGGACATGACGGGCCACCTGGGGCCGCGGCGGGCTACCAGGGCAGCGGGCGGCCGTCCCGGAAGAAGCCGCCCGTGGGGCCGTCGTCCGGCAGGATCGCCGCGTGCACGACACCGGCCGCGCCCTCGGCCACCGGCCGGCCGCCCGGCCCGCCCATGTCGGTGGCCACCCAGCCCGGACAGACCGCGTTGACCAGCACGCCGTCGGCCCGCAGCTCGGCGGCCAGCATCCGGGTCAGCGCGTTGAGCGCCGCCTTGGACGCGGTGTACGCGGGGGTGCCGCCGCCCATGTTGGTCAGCGAGCCGGCCTCGCTGGAGACGTTGACCAGCCGCGGATGGTCCGAGGCGCGCAGCAGCGGGGCGAAGGCGATCGCGGTGCGCCACGGCCCGTAGAGGTTGGTCTCGGCCACCTCGCGCACCCGCGCGAGATCGGCGGTGACGGCCCGCTGCCCGGTGTCGTAGCCGATGGCGGCATTGTTGACCAGCACGTCCAGCCGGCCGAAGCGCTCGGCGACCTCGGCCGCGGCCGCCGCCACACCGGCGTCGTCGGTCACGTCCATGGGCAACGGCCGGACGTCCCGGCCCGCCCCGGGAGCGCCGCACAGGTCCCCGGCCGCCCGCCGCACGGCGCCCGGCGAGCGTCCGGTCAGCAGCACCGTGTACCCGCGCGCCGCCAGCTGCCGGCACACCTCGCGGCCGATGCCGCGGGTGGCGCCGGTGACGAGGGCGACGGGTCCGGTGGGAGGGTCGGCGTCCATGGAGCCATCTTCCGTCCCCGACTTCCTGCGCGTCCAAGGCCGCTTCTGATAACCCATGGCTATGGACGCTCATCTGCGGGACCTGCGCTACTTCGTCGCCACGGCCGAGGAGTTGAACTTCACCCGGGCCGCCGAGCGGCTGTTCATCTCCCAGCCGGGGCTGAGCAAGCAGATCCGGCAGCTGGAGGAGGGACTGCGGGTCAGGCTGTTCGACCGCGACCGGCGCACGGTGACGCTGACCGCGTCCGGTGCCGCGCTGCTGCCCAGGGCACGGGAACTGGTCCGGCTCTGGGACGAGACGCAGCGTGCGGTCAGCGACGCGGCCGCCGCGGAGGCCGCCGTGCTGACCCTGGGCATCTCGACGAGCACCGGCCGCGGGCTGCTCCCCGCGATCCGCGCACGGCTCGCCGAGCGCCGCCCCAACTGGCGCCTCCAGGTACGGCAGATCGACTGGGCGGACGCCACCGCCGGGCTCGCGGGCGGCGAGACGGACCTGGCGCTGCTGTGGCTGCCGTTCCCCGGGCAGGAGGCGTTCGCCGTGCACGTCGTGGCCACCGAACCGCGGTGGGTGGCGCTGCCGGCCGGCCACCGGCTCGCGGCGGCCGACGGGATCCCGTTCGCCGCGCTGCTCGACGAACCGTTCCTGGCACTGCCGGAAAGCGCGGGGATCCTGCGGGACCACTGGCTCGCGGTGGACGAACGGGGCGGCCGGCCGGTGCGCATCGGCGGGGTGGTCGCCAACGCGGACGAGACCTTCGAGGCGGTGGCCGAGGGCCTCGGGGTGGTCCTGCTGGCGGCCGGGAACGCCGAGATCTACCGGCGCCCGGGCGTCGTCGCCCGCCCCGTCACCGGCCTGGCGCTCTCCCAACTCGCGCTGGTCCGCCGCCCGGACGACCACCGCACCGTGCTGCGCGACGTCCTCGACGCCGTCCGGCACCACGAATCACCGCCCGCCACCCCCTGACCGACCGCACCCGTCCGCACGTCCGCACGTCAGCTGTGAGGAGTTCCCATGTCCGTACGCCGGGTCGTCCCCGACCTCCGGTCGACCGCCCTGGAGGAGAACCGCGACTTCTACGGGCTGCTCGGCCTGGAGGAGGTCATGAACCAGGGCTGGGTCATGACACTGGCCTCGCCGGCCAACCCCACCGCCCAGCTCACCTTCCTGACCGCGGACCGGACCGCTCCGGTCACCCCCGACCTCAGCATCGAGGTCGACGACGTGGACGCGGTGCACGCTGCCCTGCGGGCCGCGGGCGCCACGATCGTCCGGCCCCTCGCGGACGAGGAGTGGGGCGTACGCCGCTTCTTCGTCCGCGACCCGGACGGACGGATCGTCAACGTCCTCGGGCACACGGTCAGTCGTCCCTGACGGCGAACGGACCGCCGTCCCCGAAGACGCGCTCGGCGAACCGCTCGCCGATACGGCGATGACCGGCCGGGTCCGGGTGCAGCGCGTCCGGCAGCGGCAGTTCGGCGTGGTCCTCCTCGCCGTAGAGCACCCGGCCGTCGAGGTAGTGCAGGTTCGGATCGTCGGCCGCCCGCGCGGCGGTGACCCGGACCAGCTCGTCCCGGATGCGGTTCAGCGTGAGGCGCCCGGGGTCCTTGGGGTCGCCGAGGGCGGTGAAGCGCAGCGTCCCGGAGCTGAAGTCCGGCGCGCCGGGCCCGGGGGTGTCCTCGTGCACCGGGCACAGGACGGCCGACACGACCAGCAGCGGCGCGGTCGGGTGCCCCTCGCGGATCGTGTCGAGGAAGCCGTGCACCGCCGGCCCGAAGGCGCGCAGCCGCATCAGGTCGTGGCCGACCAGATTGATGCCGATCTTGACGCTGATCAGGTCCGCCGGGGTGTCCCGCATGGCGCGGGCGGTGAACGGGTCCAGCAGCGCGTTGCCGCCGAAGCCGAGGTTGATCAGCTCCACCCCGCCGCGGGCGGCGGCCAGCGCCGGCCAGGTCTCGGTCGGCCCCTCGGCGGAGGAGCCGTGGCTGATCGAGCTGCCGTGGTGCAGCCAGACCCGGCGGCCGCGGTCCGGGGCGGCCTCGACCGGTGCGTCGGTGCGCAGCGCGATCAGCTCGGTGGTCTCGGTCTGCGGCAGCCAGATCTCGATGTCCTTCATGCCGGCGGCCAGACCGCCGAAACGGAGGGTGCCGGGCGGGCCGGGACGGGTGACGATCGCCTGGGTGGCCAGGTCGATGGTGCGGACGTTGCCGGCCGCGACACCGGCCCGGGCGGTGAACCGGCCGTCCACGACCAGGTCGTACACGCCGTCCGGCTGGGGCGGGGCGCCCTCGTAGACCGTCTTCGTGGGGAGTGTGTCCAGCTCGACGGCGGTGGCGCGGGTGCGGAAGACCAGCCGTACGCCGGAGGGCTGGGACTCGACCATGGACAGGTAGTCGTCGGGCCACTGCTGACGGGCCCACGCGGGCAGCCGGTGCGGCAGCACGCCGTGCGCGGTGCGCTCCGCCTCCAGGGCACCGCGCAGGAGGTGCGGTTCCACGGGGGTGGTGATCCAGTCGGTCACGCCGGCCTGCCTGCGGGGCTCGGGAACGTCCTGAGGACGCCGTCGAAGGGAACGATCATGAGGACCAGCCTTCCCGCCGGATGCCCGTTTCGCACCCGCTTTTCCTCAGCCACCGCCGGCCGGACCGTTGTCCACCGGGCCGTTGAGGGACAGCGCCGTGCCCTGCGCCACCGCACACAGCCGCTCGGTGCCGTCCGCGGCGAGCACCGTCAGGTCGCACCGGCACACGGCCTGCCGGCGGCCGGCGTGGACGACCTCGGCACGGGCGCGGAGCGTACGGCCGCGCGCCGGCCGCAGGTACTGGATCGAGAAGCCGCCGGTGACGAGGGCCGGGCCCAGGGCGGTGGCCGCGGCGAACGTCAGGGTGTTGTCGGCGGCGTACGACAGCACCCCGCCGTGCACGAACCCGTACTGCTGCAGCAGTTCCTCACGGATGTCCAGCTCCAGCGTCGCCCCGCCGTCCCCGAACGCGGTGAGCCGGGCCCGCAGCAGCCTGCTGAACGGCTGCTCGTCCAGGCCCTTTTGGGCGGACGCGAGATCGAAGACCGCGGCGGGGTCGAGGGCTGTAGCTGTATCGAGGGCTGCGGCGGGGTCGGAGGCCGCGGCGGGATCGCGCCCGACGCCCGCCCGCTGGGTGTCCGTCATCACTCCCCCATCCAGGCGTTCTCGTACTTCCGGTAGGTGCCGTCGTGGGTGGCCAGATGCACCCACTGGTTCACATAGGCCGTGAAGTCGTGGTCGCTCCGGGGCAGCGCATAGGCCTTCTCGGAGAAGGTGAAGGGCTTGTCCGGGTGGACCGAGCAGAGTTCCGGGTGGAGCTTCGCCTGATAGCGGGTCTCGCTGGCGTCGGTCATCATCACGTCGGCGCGGCCCGCGATGATCTCGTGGAAGATCGTGGTGTTGTCCGGATGGACCTTCAGCGTCGCGTGCTTGATGTGGGCGCGGGCGAACTCCTCGTTGGTGCCGCCCGGGTTGACGATGACGGTCGTGCCGGGGCGGTCGATCTGCTCCAGGGTGCCGTACTTGTCCTTGTCCGCACAGCGCACGATCGGGGTCTTGCCGTCCGTGCGGGTGGGCTCGCTGAAGGCGACCGAACGGGCCCGTGCCAGGGTGATCGAGACGCCGCCCATGGCGATGTCGCAGCGCCCGGCCGCCAGGTCGCCGACCAGGCCGGCCCAGGTGGACGGGACGTAACGGGGCTCGGCGTCCAGACTGTGGGCGAGGTCCCGGGCCATGTCGATGTCCACCCCGCGGTAGCTGCCGGTGCCGGGGTCGCGGTAGCTGAAGGGGCGGTAGTCGCCGGTGGTGCACACCCGCAGCACCCCGCGCCGCGGAACGGTGTCGAGCGCCGACGCCTGCCGTCCGCGTTCGGGGGCGGGCTGTCGTGCCGGGGCGGGGGCGCCGGACGCCGCCGGGGCGGCTGTGGTGACGGCGAGCAGACAGGCGAGGGCGGAGAGGGTGACGGCACGCTTCATCGGATCTCCTGAAGCTCCTTGGGCTGCGGGGCGCGGTGCTGACGCCTCGTCGGGTGATCGCGCGCTCAGCCTGGCAGAGCCGATGATCGGCGGGAAGCCCCTGCCCGGAGACCGGAACGGCCGGCGGAACGGCCGTCCGGGAAGCCGCGAGCCGACCACCCCTCAGCCGTCGGCCCGGCGACCGTCAGCCCGTCAACCCGGCACTCCTGCGACCCGTCAGCCCATGGGCCCGTCAGCCCGTCAGCCGCCGTACAACACACTCTCCTCGTCGCCCGCCGCCCCGTCCGGGGTGGCTTCGGCGAGACGGGCGAGGAGCTCGGCGGCGCGCTTGGCGACGGTGTCGCGGTCGCCTTCGGAGAGGGCGGCGCCCATGCCGACGGCTACCGCGCCGGCGGCGATCCACTCGGGCGCGCTGTCGACCGTCACCCCGCCGGTCGGCAGCAGCGGCGCCTGGGGCAGCGCCGCGCGGACCTCCGTGAGCCAGGACGGGTCGTGGGCCGAGGCGGGGAAGAGCTTCAGGGCGTCCGCGCCGAGCTCCAGGGCGCGGACCATTTCGGTGGGCGTCGAGACGCCGGGGAAGACCGGGACGCCGTAGCGGTGGGCGGTGCGGATGACCTCGGGGTCCAGGCTGGGCGAGACCAGGAAGCGGGCGCCGGCATCGACCGCCATCCGGGCCGACATCGCGTCAAGGACCGTGCCCGCGCCGATGACCGCGTCCTCACCCAGCTCGCGCGTCAGGGTCGTGACCGCCTCCAGGGCGAAGGGGGTGGTCAGGGATATCTCCAGGGTCGTGATGCCGGCCGACAGCAAGGTGTCGGCGGTGGCGCTCGCCTCGTCGTAGGTCTTGCTGCGAACGATGGCGAATACGCGCTGCGCCAGTGCGGCCCGGGTGATCTCCCAGCGATACACGGCAGTTCGCCGTCCTTCCTTGTCTGCGACGCACCATGCCGGACCGCCCGGCCATGGCGGATACGGCACTTTCCCGGGCGTGCCGCAGCAGCTGACCCCACATGGTCCCTTGTCCGCCGATGCCCGCCCGCTCCTCGTTTCCACCGAAACGCTACCGGGAACCACCGACAATCCTCTCCCGGGGGGTGCGCCCCGCGCGCCCCTTCTGCCAAGAAATGCGAGAAGAGCGAGGTCAGAGGGGGGCGCACGGCAAAGCGGCGGCCGGGGTGCACAAGGCACCCCGACCGCCGCGGCGGATGGTGTCAGGGTCGTTCGGGCGACCCCGTGCGCCGGCTGAGCCGGTCTCAGCAGTTGCGGTCGACCAGGTCGAACGTGGAGTAGTGGTCGGCGGTGTAGTAGTCCTCGTCCTTCTTCTCGCCGGCCACGATGCGCCGGGCACCGCGGTCGGGCGAGCCCGGGGTGATGACCGTGTACTCGTGGTAGTAGCCGGTGCTCTGCTTCGGCAGGACGCCCTCGCGGTTGTCGAAGACCGTGCCGTCCTTCGGGTACGGGAAGGGGCCGCCCTTGGCGATCAGGTCGAGGGTGTCATGGGCCTGCGAGGGCAGCTTGGAGTAACAGACGCTGCCGACGTCCTTGACGTGCACGGCCGTTGCGTAGGCGGCGTGCGAGGCGGCCGGACTGGAGGGGGTGGCGGCGACCGCGGTCCCGCCGAGGAGAAGAGCCGATGCGAGGGCGCCCGCGGCGCCGATCCTGGTAATCCGTGGGGGGATTCTCATGCCTCCCAGAATGACGCGCGTAGACATGGCCCTGTCAATCCCAAACGGCGGATGTTTCCCCGGAGTTCACACGGTCACCCCAACCGGAAGCCGGAAAAATCACGATGTCCCCTCCGGCCCCCACCAGGCATGATGAGCGCGCGGACGATCACCGAGGGCGTGAGCGGACCGGCGGTGCCACGGACGGTCCGTCAGCACCGGCACGGCAACAAGAGGGAGGGTTTTCCATGCAGGTCAAGGACTTCGACCACCTGGTGCTCAAGGTGCGGGACATCGAGCGGGCGCTGGACTTCTACTGCGGGCCGCTCGGGCTGGAGCCGGTCCGGGTCGAGGAGTGGCGGGCCGGCGAGGCCCCGTTCCCGTCGGTGCGGATCAACCCCGTCACGATCATCGACCTCATCACCCACCCCGAGGACGAGGCGGGCGCGGCACCGGCCACCAACGTGGACCACATCTGTCTCGTCGTGGACCCGCTGGACTGGCAGGAGGTCATCGACTCCGGCGTCTTCACCGTCCTGGAGGGCCCGGTCGGCCGCTACGGCGCGCGCGGCGATGCCCAGTCGATCTACGTCCAGGACCCGGACGGCAACACCGTCGAGCTGCGGTGGTACCCGGAGGACGCGGACCGGTCCTGACGGGGGGTCGGGCCTGAACGGGGTCGGGCCTGACCGGGAGCCGGCCCCGACGGGGGGTCGGCCTGAACGGGGGGGCGGGCCTGAGCCTGGGTCGGGCCTGTCCCTGAGTTCCCTGGGTCGGGCCTGTCCCTGGGTCGGGCCTGACCGGGGGTCGGACACGGACGCCGGACGGGGAAGTCCGTACGGGACCGCTCGGCGGCATTCCGGACGGAACCGCTCGGCGGAATTCTGTACGGAGCCCCTCAGGGAATTCCGTACGGTGATCCCTCGTCCCGGGGGGCTTTTGCCTCTGAGGCAAAACTTTTGCCCGCCAGGCCGCATATCGCTATACCGGTGATATGTCCGAGCTCCCCGACGAGCCCCCCGGCGTTCCGCCGGCCGAGCTCCCCACCGTCGCGCCGCGCCTGCGTGACCTACGGCGACGCAGTGGCCTCACGCTGGAGACGGCGGCCCGGCTGGTCGGGCTGTCGCCCGCGCACCTGTCCCGCCTGGAGACCGGCCGGCGGCAGCCCTCGCTGCCGATGCTGCTGGCGCTCGCGCGGACGTACGGAACCACGGTATCCGACCTGCTCGGCGAGACCGCCCCGGAGCGGGACCCGATCGTCCGGGCGGACCGCGCCGAGCCCTCCGAGGCCGGCGGCTGGACGTACTGGACCGTGGGCGGAGCCGGCCGCGCCATGCAGGCGCTCCGGGTGCACGTGCCCCAACGCGCGCAGGGCGAGCTGGTGCGGGTGCACCCCGGCGAGGAGTGGCTCTACGTCCTCAAGGGACGGCTGCGGCTGACGCTCGGTGCGGCGGCGCACGTGCTGGCCCCGGGGGACGCGGCGCACTTCGACTCGCTCACCCCGCACCGGATCGCCGCCGACTCCCGGGGCGGCACGGAGCTCCTGTTCGTCCACACGCTGCTGCAGAGCGGCGCCGCCGAGCTGTGCCTGGGCGACGACGCGAGGTACCGCGGCGTGTGAGCCCGCGCGCCGCCCGAACGAAAGGACCGTACGCCGTGCCCGACCGGACCCCGGCCGATCTTCCCGCCGGCCCCTCCGCCACTCCCGCCCCTTCCCGCTACGTCGAGAACAAGCCACCCCGCGGACTGTATGTGCGGGTGTTCATCTACGTCGTCGCCACGCACGTCCTGCTGGCCTTCATGAGCCTGCTGGTGATCATCGCCAAGTCACGCTGACCGCTGGCCGCCGCGCCCGGCGGCTCCCCGGCCCCGCCCACTCCCACGAGACCACGGTCACGGCCACGCCCAGGGCCACGGTCACGGCCACGGCCGGCAACGTCCATTCCTTCGGTCCGAAAGTCCATTGCCCCGGTGTGCCCCGCGGGTGAAGCCTGCTGCCGCGCAGTCCTGGCACCAGACTCGTCCCCTACCTGTTCGCCTCACCTCGTCCCTGTACCTCGTCCCTGCACCTCGTCGCACCGAGGAGGACCGAAGGATGCACCGTACGCGCACCGCGGCGGCCACCACGCTGGCCATGACGCTGGCCGTCCTGCCCCTCACGGGCATGGCCGGACCGCCGGGCACCGGCCGGCACACGGACCGGGAGAGCACCGGCGACCGGCCCGCGGCCGCCGGCGCCATCACCCCCGTCCCGCAGTCCGCACACCGCCTGCCCGGCCGGGTGGTCATCACCCCGACCGCCACCATCGTCGCCGGCCGGAAGGCCGATCCCGCGGCACTGGAGCTGGTCGAACGGTCCCTCAAGGCCGCCGGCGCCGACCACGTCGTACGGGCCGGCCGGGCGCCCGCCGAAGGACAGTTGACGGTCTACGTGGACGGGCCGGACGCCGCGCGGGCGCTCCGCGACCTGGGCGCACAGGGCACCGACGGGCTGCCCGCCGAGGGCTACGCACTGGCCGTCGGCGCCGGCCGGATCGCGCTGGCGGGCAAGGACGCCACCGGCAGCTACTACGCCGCGCAGTCACTCCGGCAGCTGCTGCCGCACCGCGACCACCCTGGCGGTCAGGTGCCGGGCACCGCCGTACGGGACTGGCCGGCCACCCCGCTGCGCGGCGTCATCGAGGGCTTCTACGGCACGCCCTGGTCCCACCGCGCCCGGCTCGACCAGCTCGACTTCTACGGCGCGCACAAGATGAACACCTACGTCTACTCGCCCAAGGACGACGCCTACCTACGGGAGAAGTGGCGCGATCCTTACCCCACGGACCGCCTCGGGCAGCTCAAGGAGCTGGTGGACCGGGCCCGGGCCCGCCATGTGGACTTCACCTACGCCCTCTCCCCCGGCCTCTCGGTCTGCTACAGCTCGGACGCCGACCTCAAGGCGCTCACCGCCAAGTTCCAGACCCTGTGGGACATCGGCGTGCGCGACTTCGCCGTGCCGCTGGACGACATCAGCTACACCCATTGGAACTGCGCGGCCGACCAGGACAGGTTCGGCACCGGTGGCGGCGCGGCCGGCGCCGCGCAGGCCCATCTGCTCAACCGCGTCAACCAGGACTTCATCGCCGGGCATCCGGGTGCCCGCCCGCTGGAGATGGTGCCGACCGAGTACTACGACGTGAAGCCCACGCCGTACAAGAAGGCCCTCGCCACCCAGCTGGACAAGAACGTCGTGGTGGAGTGGACGGGCGTCGGGGTGATAGCGCCCACGATGACCGTCGCCCAGGCCGAGCAGGCCCGGGAGGTCTTCGGCCACCCGATCCTGACCTGGGACAACTACCCGGTCAACGACTACGTGACCAGCCGGCTGCTGCTCGGCCCGTTCAACGGCCGGGAGCAGGGACTGCCCGGCGAGCTGGCGGGGATCACCGCGAACCCGATGATCCAGCCCGCGGCGTCCAAGATCGCGCTGTACACGGTGGCGGACTACGCGTGGAACGACAAGGCCTATGACGCCCGTACCTCCTGGGGCGCCGCGCTCGACGAGCTGGCCGGCCGCGACGCGGGGACCCGACGGGCGCTGCGTGCCTTCGCCGACGCGAGCTACGCCTCCTCGCTCAATCCGCAGCAGGCGCCCGAACTGGCCGCCGCCATCGGCCAGTTCCGCAAGGACGGGAACGCCGGACGGCTGGACGCGGTGCTGCGTACCCTCCGGGACGCGCCCTCGGTGCTGCGCGCCCGGCTGGCCGACCGCGGCTTCGTCGACGACAGCGGCCCCTGGCTGGACGCGACACACGCCTGGGGCATCGCGGGACGTAGCGCGCTGGCACTGATCGAGGCGACGAAGGCGGGCGACGAGGCCCGGGCCAAGGAACTGCGGGAGCGCATTCCGGAACAGCTGAAGACCGCCAAGTCCTTCGTGTACGTGGACCTGAAGGGCAAACGGGTTCCGGTGGTGGTGGCGGACAAGGTGCTGGACGCCTTCGTCGACGACGCGGTCGCCGGCGCCGCTTTGCGGCGCCCCCGCACGTAGCTCGCCGTCCCGCGGGGCGCTGCGCTTGGCCTCGGCCCCACGTACCTGGCTGTCCCGCCGTCGGGGTTGCTCGCCGTTGCGCTTTGCGGCGCCCCGCACGTGGCCGTCTGCTGCGCCGCGGGTGGTCTCACCGTTGCGCGCTTTGCGGCGCCCCCTACGTACCCGTCTGTCCCGCCGCGGGGCTTGGTCGCCGTTGCGCTTGGCGGCGCCCCGCACGTACCCGTCTGTCCCGCCGCGGGGCGTCTCGCCGTTGCGCCTGCGGCGGGCTGGGTGGGTGTTGGGTGCGGTGACGGACCTCCGGGGCCGGTTGTGTGGACTGCTGACGCTTTACGTCCACACAACCGGCCCCACCCGCCCCGCCCCACCCCGGGGGGGGGTGT
>NZ_JBEZMM010000045.1:0-61310 GCF_040652715.1 Streptomyces sp. NPDC048196
TCGATGGCCTTGGGCGCCGAGACGATCGGGCACTTCGGCGACTCGGGTGCATTGAGCGCCTCGATCAGCAGCGTCCCACCGACCTCACCGACCGCTCGCGCGGCGTACACCAGGTTCTCCAATGCCAGCGCATCCTGCTCGGCCGCATCCACGCCCTCGACGCGGTTGCCGTACAGGGCGTTGAAGGTCGTGCAGCCCAGCGAGCGGGCGAACTCGATGGCCACCGGCACATTCGCCCGGAACTTCTCCGACTCCTCCCCCGGAATCGACAGCGCACCACGATCCGGCCCCGGCAGCTGACCGGCGTAGAAGTTCAGCCCCACCAGCTGCGTACCGGCCTCGGTCAGCGCCGTCCGCAGCGCGGCCAGCTCCGCCTCGTCCGGAACCGGGGCGTCCACCCACGGCCACCACAGCTCCACCGCCGTGAAACCCGCCGCCCGCGCGGCCGCCGGCCGCTCCAGCAACGGAAGCTCGGTGAACAGGATCGACAGATTGACGTTGAAGCGCGTGTCCGTGAAACCCATGAGGGCCGGCGCTCCTTCCGGATAGCGGATTTTTGTTTCTGCATTACGGTATGCCCGTGCTACGGGATGGTGACGAGGCCGGGCGCGCCGGTCAAGAGCGCGCCCGGTTCGCCTCCGGA
The DNA here is from genome assembly GCF_040652715.1 of Streptomyces sp. NPDC048196. NCBI lineage: Bacteria > Bacillati > Actinomycetota > Actinomycetes > Kitasatosporales > Streptomycetaceae > Streptomyces > Streptomyces sp. NPDC048196. Next base: position 644 of record NZ_JBEZMM010000045.1, read on the forward strand.
TCCGGCCCGGCGGCGGAACGCCGGGCCGGTCCGGCGTCAGGACTTGAGCGGCTTGATCGCGGTGGGGGCGTGCCCCGGCTCGGTCGCGATCTCTTCCCACTCGTTGACGCTGGCGATGTCGCTGCCGCTCATCGAGATGTTGGTGATCCGCTCCAGGACGGCCTCGACGACGACCGGGACGCGGTACTCGGCGGCCAGCTTCTTGGCCTCCTCGAAGGCGGCGCCCAGCTCGTTCGGGTCGGTGACCCGGATGGCCTTGCAGCCCAGCCCCTCGGCGACCTTGACGTGGTCCACGCCGTAGACACCGATCTCCGGCGAGTTGATGTTCTCGAACTCCAGGTTGACCTGGAAGTTGATGTCCAGGTTGCGCTGCGCCTGCCGGATCAGGCCCAGGTACGCGTTGTTCACCAGGACGTGGACGTAGGGGATCTTGTGCTGGGCGCCGACCGCCAGCTCCTCGATCATGAACTGGAAGTCGTAGTCACCGGAGAGGGCGACCACCGGAGACTCGGGGTCGGCGGTGGCGACGCCCAGCGCGGCCGGGATGGTCCAGCCGAGCGGGCCGGCCTGGCCGCAGTTGATCCAGTGGCGCGGCTTGTAGACGTGCAGCATCTGCGCGCCGGCGATCTGGGACAGGCCGATGGTGGTGACGTAGCGGGTCTCCGGGCCGAAGGCCTTGTTCATCTCCTCGTAGACGCGCTGCGGCTTCATCGGGATGTTGTCGAAGTGCGTACGGCGCTGCAGCTGGGCCTTGCGTTCCTGGGTGGAGGCGGCCCACTCGCCGCGGTCGGGCAGCTTGCCCGCGGCCTTGAGCTCCTTGGCCACCTCGACGAACAGCTCCAGCGCGGCCTTGGCGTCCGAGGCGATGCCGTAGTCCGGGGCGAAGATCTTGCCGATCTGGGTGGGCTCGATGTCGACGTGGACGAACTTGCGGCCCTGGGTGTAGACGTCCAGCTTGCCGGTGTGGCGGTTGGCCCAGCGGTTGCCGATGCCCAGGACGAAGTCCGACTCCAGGAAGTTGGCGTTGCCGTAGCGGTGCGAGGTCTGCAGACCGACCATGCCGGCGTTCAACTCGTGGTCGTCGGCGAGGATGCCCCAGCCCATCAGGGTCGGGATGACCGGGATGCCGGTCAGCTCGGCGAACTCGACCAGCAGGTCGGCGGCGTCGGCGTTGATGATGCCGCCACCGGCGACGATCAGCGGGCGCTCCGACTCGTTGAGCAGCGCGAGGGCCTTCTCGATCTGCGCGCGGGTCGCGGTCGGCTTGAAGGCCGGCAGCGGCTCGTAGGTCTCCGGATCGAAGTCGATCTCGGTGAGCTGGACGTCGATCGGCAGGTCGATCAGGACCGGGCCGGGACGGCCGGAACGCATCAGGTGGAAGGCCTGCTGGAAGACGCCGGGGACCTGGGCGGCCTCCATGACGGTGGTCGCGGCCTTGGTGACGGGCTTGGCGATCGAGGCGATGTCGACGGCCTGGAAGTCCTCCTTCTGGATCACCGCGGTCGGCGCCTGGCCGGTGATGCAGAGGATCGGGATGGAGTCACCGATCGCGGAGTAGAGGCCGGTGATCATGTCCGTGCCGGCCGGGCCGGAGGTGCCGATGCAGACGCCGATGTTGCCCGGGTGGGTCCGGGTGTAGCCCTCGGCCATGTGCGAGGCGCCCTCGACGTGACGGGCCAGCGTGTGGTCGATCCCGCCGGCGCCCTTGAGCGCGGCGTAGAAGGGGTTGATCGCGGCGCCCGGCACTCCGAAGGCGTTGGTCACGCCCTCACGCTTGAGGATCTCCACCGCGGCGCGGGCGGCTGTCATTCGAGGCATCGCGTACTCCTGCGTCGACCTGTCACGAGCGGACCCCGGCGAGAGCCGGGACACCTGATTCCGTATCGTGGAATCAATGTTTTGCTTTATGGAAGGAAGTTAAAGCGCGACGCACCGGCCGTCAAGGGGCAGCCCCGCCGGCCCGACCGGAAGACCTGCAGCAAGGGGCGTCTTTCGCACCGCACAGCGGGGCGGCCACCGAAACGACGACGCCCCGCCGCGATTGCTCGCGGCGGGGCGTCGGGGTGTCCGGATCAGACCGGACTAGAAGTTGCCGTTGGAGAGGAGCTCCCCCTTGGCGTCATAGATGGTGACCAGACCGTTCTTGGAGTCCTTCCAGTCGGCGAAGGCGCTCGCGATGAGCTTCCCCTCGCTCTGGTGCGGCCCCATGATCCCGCCGGTGAAGTCCGTGTAGACGTCGACCGAGTCGAGGATGTCGTTCTGCTCGTCGGCGCCCTGGACCTTGGTGACGTGCGCGATGGCCGCCTTTTCGTTGGCGGTCCCGTTCTTGTTCACGAACGCCTTGAACCGGTCGGCCTGCGACGCAGGCGCCTTGGGCTTCGCCTCCGGAGCCGCGCTGCGCTTCTCCGGGTCCGAACTCCCCTTCGCCGCAGCGGACTTGGCGTCATCCTTCGCCTGCTGCTCCCGCTTCGGGGCCGCGGCGACCTTGTCCGGCTTGTCGGCCCCGGATGAGGCGCCACCCCCGCTGAGGGCTGCGCCGATGACACCGAGGACGACGAACACGCCCACCGCACCGCCGCACCCGAGACCGATCTTCGCTCCGGTGCTCATCTTCTTCGGCGGCGGGGCGTACATGCCGGGCGGCGGTGGCGGCTGGTGTCCGGGCTGGGCCGGATGCTGCTGATACGTCACGATCCCCCCAAGGTTGTTCCGGGAGGGCGAGAGTAGCGGCTTGTTGAATCCAGAAATAGATGAAGTGAAGAACTTGTGACTTTCCCGTGAAGACGGCGCGGCCCACCCGTCACCGGATGGGCCGCGCCACGCCTACGGAAGTCCGCCGTTACCGGATCGGCATCCCCGACAGCGTCCGGGCGATGACCAGGCGCTGGATCTCGCTGGTGCCCTCGAAGATGGTGTAGATCGCGGCGTCGCGGTGCATGCGCTCCACCGGGTACTCGCGGGTGAAGCCGTTGCCACCGAGGATCTGGATGGCCTGGGCCGTGACCTTCTTGGCGGTCTCACTCGCGAACAGCTTGGACATCGAGCCCTCCGCGGAGGTGAAGGGCTTGCCCGTGGTGGCCATCCAGGAGGCGCGCCAGACGAGGAGGCGGGCCGCGTCGATCTGGGTGCGCATGTCGGCGAGTTGGAAGGCGACGCCCTGGTTGTCGATGATCGGGCGGCCGAACTGCTCGCGGGTGGTGGCGTACTCCAGCGCCTCCTCGTAGGCGGCGCGGGCGGTGCCGACGGCCATGGCGCCGACGGCCGGGCGGGACGCCTCGAACGTCGCCATCGCGGCGTTCTTCACCCTCTCTCCACCCGCCTTGGCCTTCTCGCGGGCCCGGGCGAGGCGCTCGTCGAGCTTGTCCTTGCCGCCGAGCAGGCAGTGGCCGGGCACGCGGACGTCCTCCAGGACGACCTCGGCGGTGTGCGAGGCGCGGATGCCGTGCTTCTTGAACTTCTGGCCCTGGGAAAGGCCGGGGGTGTTCGGCGGGACGATGAAGGAGGCGTGGCCCTTGGAACCCAGCTCGGGGTCGACGACCGCGACGACGACATGCACGTTGGCGATCCCGCCGTTGGTCGCCCAGGTCTTGGTGCCGTTGAGGACCCACTCGTCCTTGGCCTCGTCGTAGACGGCGCGGGTGCGCATCGAGGCGACGTCCGAGCCGGCGTCGGGCTCGGAGGAGCAGAAGGCGGCCACCTTGACGTCGTTGGCGTCGCCGTACATCTGCGGGACCCAGGTGCCGATCTGCTCCTCGGTGCCGTTGGCGAGGACACCGACGGCGGCCAGACCGGTGCCGACGATGGACAGCGCGATGCCCGCATCGCCCCAGAAGAGCTCCTCCATGGTCATCGGGATGCCGAGGCCGGTGGGGTCGAAGAACTGCTGGGCGTAGAAGTCCAGCGAGTACAGGCCGATCTTCGCTGCCTCCTGGATGACGGGCCAGGGGGTCTCCTCGCGCTCGTCCCATTCGGCGGCGGCGGGGCGCACGACGTCCGCGGCGAAGCCGTGAATCCAGTCACGGACTTCCTTCTGCTCGTCGTTGAGCTCCATGGTGAACTCGGCCATGTCCCCTCCAGTGCAGGCATTTCTCGTGTTACTAGCGGTAACGCGAAGTGTGTTACTCGTCAGTAAGCGATGTCAACTCCCCCTGTGCCGGATTACCGGCGAAGATCGGGTGTTACGTTGCGCGAGCGCCACGGAGTCACGAGGGTGGGGAGCACGACCATGGAGAGCACAGACAACAGCGGCCGCCGGCACTCGGCGACCGAGCGCAGACGGCGGGAGCTGCTGGAGGCCGCCGAGCGCATCGTGCTGCGCGACGGCCCGGACGCCTCGATGAACGCCATCGCCGCGGAGGCGGGCATCACCAAGCCGATCCTCTACCGGCACTTCGGCGACAAGGGCGGCCTGTACCGCGCGCTGGCCGTCCGGCACACCGACGCCCTGCTGCTCAACCTGCGCACCGCGCTGGACGCGTCGGTCCTGCGCCGCGACCGGGTCGAGGCCACTCTCGACGCCTATCTGCTCGCGATCGAGGCCCGTCCGCAGGTCTACCGCTTCCTGATGCACCCGGCGGAGGAGAACACCCCGTCGGAGTCCGGTTTCGACGTGGGGCGGCACGCCGCTCCGCTGCTGCGCCGGCTCGGTGAGGAGCTGGCCACCGTGATCATCGAACGCCTCGACCTCGGCCCCGGCGGCGAGGAGCGGGCCCGGGTCTGGGGCCACGGCATCGTCGGCATGATGCACGGCGCCGGCGACTGGTGGCTGCGCGAACGCCCCTGCTCCCGCGAGCAGTTGGTCCAGCACCTGACCGATCTGCTGTGGGGCCAGCTGGCCGCCCTCAAGGACCGCGAGGACAGCCCCGGGTTCTGAGGACGTACGACAGCAGAGGGGACAGAGAGGACAGAGGGCCAGGGGCCGGAGGGGGAGCCGGCCGATCAGCGGCCGGACGGCTCCGGGTCCGCGGCCCACGGCGACCGGGCCGCGGCGCGCAGCACCCGGCGGCGGCGCAGCCCGGTGAGGTGGTCGACGTACAGACCGCCGTCGAGATGGTCGCACTCGTGCTGCAGACAGCGGGCGAAGAAGCCGGTGCCGGTCACCGTGCGCGGCTCGCCGGACGCGCTGAAACCGGTCACCACGGTGCGGTCGTGGCGCGGGGTGCCGGCCTCGATGCCGGGGAGCGAGAGGCACCCCTCGGGCCCGCGGATCACCGGTCCGTCGGTCTCGACGAGCCGGGGGTTGACCAGGTGCCCCAGGTGGCGGCGGTCCTCGTCGTCGGGGCAGTCGTAGACGAAGACCCGCAGCGGAACGCCGATCTGGTTGGCGGCGAGCCCGACGCCGTGCGCGGCGTACATCGTCGCGAACATGTCCTCGATGAGCGCGGCCAGCTCATCGTCGAACGCGGTGACCTCCTGACAGGGCCCGGTCAGGGCCGGATCGCCGAGCAGACGCAGCGGGCGGGGCCGGCCGGAACTGCCGGGGATGGTGCGGAGGCGCATGGGACAAGCGTACGGTCCTGGGCACCGCCGGATGTCGCCGGACGGGTGGCGGGGTTCGGGGCCGCCGCCGGATCTCGATAGGCTGATCCCCGACCGAAGCCTCCGGCCGGTCGTCGGCAGCGGAGGAGGCGTTCCACCGGCAGCCGCACGCCGGGCGCCGGATGCAAGGAGGATCTAGGACGATGGCAGGCAACACGGAGCCGCTGTCGCCGCGGGCCAAGCTGGCCGTGACGGCGGGCAAGGCCGCGGCGGCGGTGTCGCGCGCGGCGGGCCGCGGCAGCGGATCGGTGATCGGTGGCCGGGTGGCGCTGAAGCTCGACCCCGACCTGCTGGCACGGCTCGCCGGGCATCTGGACGTCGTCCTGGTGTCGGCGACCAACGGCAAGACCACGACGACGCGGCTGATCGCCGAGGCGCTGCGGGCCAGCGGCCCGGTGGTCTCCAACGCGCTCGGCGCCAACATGCCGGCCGGCATCACCTCCGCCCTGGCCGGCGGCTCGGACGCCAAGTACGGCGTCATCGAGGTCGACGAGAAGTACCTCGCCGGGGTGGCGCGGGACGTCACGCCGAAGGCCATAGCGCTGTTGAACCTCTCGCGCGACCAGCTCGACCGGGCCGCCGAGACCCGGATGCTGGCGGAGAAGTGGCGCGAGGGCCTGGCCGGCTCCAAGGCCCTGATCGTCGCCAACGCCGACGACCCGCTGATCGTGTGGGCGGCCTCGTCGTCCGCGAACGTGGTGTGGGTCGCGGCCGGCCAGGAGTGGAAGGACGACGCCTGGTCCTGCCCCTCCTGTGGTGGTGTGATGCAGCGGCCGGGCGACGACTGGTTCTGCGCCGAGTGCGGTTTCCGCCGCCCCACGCCCAGCTGGGCGCTCTCCGGCGATCACGTCCTCGACCCGCACGGCAGCGCCTGGCCGATCAAGCTCCAGCTTCCGGGGCGGGCCAACAAGGCCAACGCGACCACCTCCGCGGCGGTCGCCGCCGCCTTCGGGGTGCCGCCGCAGGTGGCCCTGGAGCGGATGTTCTCGGTGCAGGCGGTCGCCGGCCGCTACGACGTGGTCACGTTCCAGCAGCGCGAGCTGCGGCTGCTGCTGGCGAAGAACCCGGCCGGCTGGCTGGAGACGTTCTCGCTGATCGACCCGCCGCCGACCCCGGTGATCATGTCGGTGAACGCCCGCGGCGCGGACGGCACGGACACCTCCTGGCTGTGGGACGTCGACTACACCCGGCTGGCCGGACACCCGATCTTCGTGCTCGGTGACCGCAAGCTGGACCTGGCGGTGCGGCTGGAGGTCGCGGGTCTCGACTTCCAGGTGTGCGAGAGCCTGGACGAGGCGGTGCAGCTGGCGCCGCCCGGCCGCATCGAGGTCATCGCCAACTACACGGCCTTCCAGGACCTGCGCCGCCGGGTGGGCAACTGACCGTGATCCACCCACCTTCACGACAAGGACGAGCAAGCATGAGTGACAACAGCCTGCGCCTGGTGTGGATCTACCCGGACCTGCTGAGCACCTACGGCGACCAGGGCAACGCCCTGGTGGTGGAGCGGCGGGCGCGCCAGCGTGGTCTGGACGTCCAGCGCGTGGACGTACGGTCCGACCAGCAGATCCCCACCTCCGGCGACATCTACCTGATCGGCGGCGGTGAGGACCGGCCGCAGCGGCTGGCCTCCGAGCGGCTGATCCGCGACGGCGGTCTGAGCCGCGCGGTCTCCAACGGCGCGATCGTCTTCTCGGTGTGCGCCGGCTACCAGATCCTGGGCCACGAGTTCATCAACGACCTGGGTGAGCGGCAGCAGGGCCTGGGGCTGCTGGACGTGGTGTCCACCCGCGGTGAGGGCGAGCGCTGCGTCGGTGACGTACTCGCCGACATCGACCCGCAGTTGGGGCTGCCGCCGCTGACCGGCTTCGAGAACCACCAGGGCGTGACGCACCTGGGCGCGACCGCCCGGCCGTTCGCCAAGGTCCGGTTCGGCAAGGGCAACGGTGTCGGCGACGGCTACGAGGGCGCGTACAACGACACCGTCTTCGGCACGTACATGCACGGCCCGGTGATGGCCCGCAACCCGCACATCGCCGACCTGCTGATCAAGCTGGCGCTGGACGTCAACGCACTGCCCCCGGTGGACGACCGCTGGTACGAGGCGCTCCGCCAGGAGCGGATCGCCGCCGCGACCCAGCCCGCCTGAGCAACAGCTGCCTTTTCACGGCTTTTCACGGCTTTTCGTACGCCCGCAGTCCGCACTGCGGGCGTACGTGTGCCCGGGGGCCCCGCGCTTGTAGGGTGAGCGGCATACAACCGGACGACGGGGTCCGGGCCCCCCGGTTACGTTGCAGAGGGTTTTCGAGCAATGCGTATTGGTGTCCTCACCTCCGGCGGCGACTGCCCCGGTCTGAACGCCGTCATCCGCTCCGTCGTCCACCGCGCCACCGCCGACCACGGCGATGAGGTGATCGGCTTCCGCGACGGCTGGAAGGGCCTGCTGGAAGCCGACTACCGCAAGCTCGACCTCGACGCCGTCGGCGGCATCCTGGCCCGCGGCGGCACCATCCTCGGGTCGTCCCGGGTGCAGCCGGCCCATCTGCGCGACGGCGTGGAGCGGGCCCGCGGTCACGTCGCCGAGCTGGGCCTGGACGCGATCATCCCGATCGGCGGCGAGGGCACCCTGAAGGCGGCGCGGCTGCTGTCGGACGCCGGGCTGCCGATCGTCGGCGTACCGAAGACCATCGACAACGACATCGCGGTCACCGACGTCACGTTCGGGTTCGACACCGCGGTGGGCGTCGCCACGGAGGCGCTGGACCGGCTCAAGACGACCGCCGAGTCCCACCAGCGGGTCATGATCGTCGAGGTGATGGGGCGGCACACCGGCTGGATCGCGCTGCACTCCGGCATGGCGGCCGGGGCGCACGCGATCGTGGTGCCGGAGCGTCCCTTCGACATCGACGAGCTCACCGCGCGGGTCTCGGCCCGCTTCGAGGCCGGCAAGAAGTTCGCCATCGTGGTGGTCGCCGAGGGCGCCAAGCCGCGCGAGGGCACCATGTCGTTCGACATCGGCGGCAAGGACATCTACGGGCACGAGCGGTTCGCGGGCGTGGCCCGGCAGCTCTCCGTCGAGCTGGAGAACCGCCTCGGCAAGGAGGCCCGGCCGGTCATCCTCGGCCACGTCCAGCGCGGCGGCACCCCGACCGCGTACGACCGGGTGCTGGCCACCCGCTTCGGCTGGCACGCCGTCGAGGCCGCGCACCGCGGGGAGTTCGGCATGATGACCGCGCTGCGCGGCACGGACATCACGCTGGTCCCGCTGGCCGAGGCCGTGGAGACGCTGAAGACGGTGCCGGCCGCGCGCTACGACGAGGCCGAGTGCGTCCTGTGACCCCGGCCACCGCGCACGGCACCGCCGTCCGCTGCGCACGGTAGTTCCCCGCTGTACGACCCGCCCCCGGCCACGATCACGGCCGGGGGCGGTTCTACGCTTGTCGCCGGAGCATTGGTACGAATCAGGAGCGAGCGGATGCATCACAGCGGGCACGGCATGGACGGCATGCAGATGGATCTACCGCCGTTCACGCTGGGGCGGGGCCTCGCGTTCGGTGGTGATCCGGTCTTCCTCATCGGCTGCCTGCTGGCCCTCGGGCTGTACGGCTGGGCGGTCGTCCGGCTGCGGCGCCGGGGCGATGCCTGGCCGCTCGGCCGGATCGTCGCCTGGGCCCTGGGCGTGCTCACCGTGGCGCTGTCGATGTGCACCCGGCTGAACGACTACGGCATGGTGATGTTCAGCGTGCACATGGTCCAGCACATGATCGTGAGCATGCTGTCGCCGATCCTGCTGCTGCTCGGTGCGCCGGTGACGCTGGCGCTGCGGGCGCTGCCCACCGCCGGGCGCGGCCGCAAGGGGCCGCGGGAGTTGCTGGTGGCGCTGCTGCACAGCCGCTACATGCGGGTCATCACGCACCCCGCCTTCACCATCCCGCTGTTCATCGCGAGCCTCTACGCGCTCTACTTCTCGCCGCTGTTCGACTTCCTGATGGAGTCCCGGGCCGGGCACATCGCGATGATGGTGCACTTCCTCGCGGTCGGCCTGGTCTTCTTCTGGCCGATCATGGGCGTCGACCCGGGGCCGCACCGGCCCGGTTACGTGATGCGGATGCTGGAGCTCTTCGCGGGCATGCCGTTCCACGCCTTCTTCGGCATCGCGCTGATGATGGCCTCCGAGCCGATGGTCGACACCTTCCTGCACCCGCCGGCCTCGCTCGGCATCGAGGCGCTGGCCGACCAGCAGGCCGCCGGCGGCATCGCCTGGGCGTTCAGCGAGATCCCGTCCGTCGTGGTGCTGATCGCGCTGGTCTTCCAGTGGTACAAGTCCGAGGAGCGACAGTCGCAACGCGCCGACCGGGCCGCGGACCGCAACGGCGACCAGGACCTCGCCGACTACAACGCGTACCTCGCCTCGCTCAACGCGCGGGGGCGGTAGGGCGGCAAGCGGGTGGGTCGACCGTCTGGCGGTACGGGCCGCGGCCGGGGACGATGGTCCCATGGCCGCGGCCCGCTGCGTTGCCGGCTCCGGGCTGCCGTGAGGAGGATGCGGGATGCCCGGATCTGTGAGGACGATGGCCGTGTGCACGGTGACCGGCCTGGTGGCCGCCACCGCCTACACCGTGGCGCTGGGCGCCAATGGCTGGCTCTGGTTCTGCTGGGTGATCCTGGCCGTGGTGACGGTCGGGGTGGTGGCGGCCCGGCCGAACTGAGGGCGCTCAGAAGCGGAAGACCGGCCCGGTGGCGGAGTCCAGCGTGCACGCGTTGGGGAATTCCTTGCGCCAGTTCACCGGACCGCCGCGCCAGTTGCCGGTCGCGCTGACGGTGACCGGGTCGTACTGCCGGGTGCAGGCGTGCGGCTCGCCGGGCAGTGCGTCGAAGTCGCCGCGTGCCCAGGTCAGCGCGTCGCAGGCGGCGGCCGCGTGGGGGTGCCGGCCGTAGACGTCCGGGCAGGAGAGCCGCACCCCGCGGATCCAGGTGTCGTGGTCCCCGGAGATGGTCAGCAGCAGTCCCTGGCCGGCGGGCGGCGGTGGTGGTTCGGTGGCGCCGGCCGGGGCGGCGCAGAACGCACCGGCCAGCACGGCGGACACGGTCGCGACCACGGCGGCGGGCACGGCGGCACGCGCGGTGCGGCGTCGGTGGTGCACGGGCATCGGTGCCTCCTGGGGAACGCTGGGGGCTTCAGGCCACCCCGCCGGGCCCCGACACGCAAGCGGCCACGCCGCGAGGTCGCCCGTACAGGGGCCCGTTCCTGAGCCGTTCCGGGCCCCTCGGTCCGGGCCCATCGGTCCGCGCCGGGCCCGTCCGGCACAAGGTGGCCGGTGACGGAGGAGGCGGCTTCCGTCACCGGCCACCGGACCGGAGGGGTTTTCACGAACGGGCTCTCACCCCGGGCTCTCGCCCCGGGGGCGGCCCGCCCGCGCTAGCCCACGCGCTCGATGCGGGCGTGCCGGATCAGGAACTTGCCCTCCTCCCGTACCTGCTCGAACGCGGCGTTGTTGAGCAGCACACAGCTGCCCGACGTCGAGGTGACGGACACCGTCGTCGACTTGTTGTTGTCCAGGTTGGTCACCTTCAGTTTCGTGCCGGCGGGGAACTGGTCGCTGGACGCGGCCGGTGCGCCGCCCTCGCCGGAGAGGGTGACCGTCGAGCCGGGGCAGACCACGTCGCCGCCGGCCGCGGGCGGAGCACCGGACGCGGACGGGTCGGCCGAGGAGGTCGGGTCGGCCGAGGAACCCGGTGGCGCCTCGGAGGCGGGCGGTGCGCTGCTCTGGGGCGGCGCACCGCCCTGGGGTGGCGCACCCGCCTCGGCGCCGCCGCCTCCCCCACTGCAGCCGGCGGCCTGCTGCTTGACCTGGATCTCCTTGATCACCGCCTGTCTGTTGGCGATCCGTGCCGCCGACTGGGCGTCGGGGTGGGCCTGTTGGTCGGCGATGAACTTCTGGTTGTTGCTCAGGGCGGTGGCCAGTCCGTCGCAGGCCACCGACGCCTGGCTGGTGCCGGTCGTGACGATGGCGATACCACCCACCAGCGCCGCGGCGCTCACCGCGACCACGATCTTCTGTCGCCGGGTGACTCTTCTCTTGCGGGACATGCAGGGCTCCTGTCCTCGGCCCGGAAACTGGTCCCGGGCTCGCTCGCCGGTCAGTACGGGAACCCAACTACGGGGTGCTCAGGGCGAGTTGAAAGTTGTCCGGGGATGCCAAATCCGCTGCCGGGCGTCAGCATCGATTCGCGTCAAGGTGGTTACTCCCGGCGGCGGTTGCTCATACACTCACTGCCGCCTCGGCCGCGGAGGGAGCCGCCCGTGTTCTACCAGGTGCTCAAGTACGTCCTGCTGGGACCGCTGTTGCGACTGGTGTTCCGGCCGCGGGTGGAGGGCCTCGAACACGTCCCCGAGGAGGGCGCCGCGATCATCGCCGGCAACCACCTCTCGTTCGCCGACCACTTCGTGATGCCGGCGATCGTGCCGCGCCGGGTGACGTTCCTGGCCAAGTCCGAGTACTTCACCGGACCGGGGCTGAAGGGGCGGCTGACCGCGGCGTTCTTCCGCGGGGTCGGGCAGATCCCGGTGGACCGGTCCGGCGGCCGCGCCTCCCGGGCGGCGATCGCGTCGGGCCTGGCCGTGCTGCGCAAGGGCCGGCTGCTGGGGATCTATCCGGAGGGCACCCGTTCGCACGACGGCCGGCTCTACAAGGGGCGCACCGGGGTCGCCGCGATGGCCCTGCAGGCCGGGGTGCCGGTGATCCCCTGTGCCGTGATCGGCACGTTCGAGGCGCAGCCGACCGGCCGGCGGCTGCCGCGGGCCGTGCGGATCACCATCCGCTTCGGCGCACCGCTGGACTTCTCCCGGTACGCCGGCCTGGCCGACGAGCGCACCGCGCTGCGTGCCGTCACCGACCGGATCATGTACGCGATCCTCGCCCTCTCCGGGCAGGAGTACGTCGACGTGTACGCCACCGAGGCCAAGGCCCAGGGCCGGCCGCACCCGCAGCTGCGCCGCCGGCGCACGACGCCGCGCACCCCGCCCGAAGCCTCCTAGCGTCGCGGCCGGCCGCCCGTTATTCGATCGCGCACCCCACCCCGGGCCCCTACCGTGATCATCATGGTGACGTGGAGAGAAGGGTGCCGTCGATGAGCGCCCGTTTGCGGGGGATGGCGCAGGAGACCGAGCGGATCGTTGCGCAGGGGAGGTACCGGGCGCCGAGCGGGCGGCCGGTGGAGATCGCGGAGCAGGTGGCGCGGGCCCGGGCCGCGACCCGGTTGTACGGGCCGGAGCCGGTCGCGGTGCCGGAGCCCGCGGACGGCGGCCGGGAGACCGTGTTCGAGGTGACGGGGGAAGGGAGCCTGACGGCGGGGCGGCGGCTGGCCGGCAGTGGCGGCGGGCCGGTCGCGGTGCTGAACTTCGCCTCGGCGCGGAATCCCGGTGGTGGCTATCTCAACGGTGCGCAGGCGCAGGAGGAGGCGCTGTGCCGGGGGTCAGCGCTGTACGCGTGCGTGCGCGAGGCACCGGAGTTCTACGCGGCGCACCGGCGCGAGCCGACGCCGTTCTACAGCGACCGGGTGATCCTCTCGCCGGGCGTGCCGGTGTTCCGGGACGATCGCGGATCGCTGCTGGAAGTGCCGTACGAGGCGGGGTTCTTGACGGCGGCGGCGCCGAACGCGGGGGTGATCGCGCGACAGCGGCCGGCCGAGGCGGGGCGGGTGCCGGCGGCGCTGGCCGTGCGGGCGGAGCGGGTGCTGGAGGTCGCGGCGGCCGGCGGGTACCGTCAGCTGGTCCTCGGCGCCTGGGGGTGCGGGGTGTTCCGCAACGAACCCGCCGATGTGGCGCGGGCGTTCGCCGCCCAGCTGCTGGGTGCCGGCCGGTTCGCCGACCGGTTCGGCCGGGTGGTGTTCGCGGTACTGGACCGCCGTACGGACTCCCCCACCAGGGCCGCCTTCGCCGAGGCGTTCGCAGCGTGAGCACGAGGAAGGGAAACGAGGACGGCGTGAGGGAGCACGAGACGTACAGCAAGCTGACCGGGCTGCTGGAGGATCGTGGCACGCTTCCGGTCGATCCGGCGTTGCTGGAGCAGCCGGAGATCTGCTTCAACGCGGCGCGGCTGGACCGCTCGCCGGCGCTGGTGACCGAGGACCGCGTGGCGATCGCGGAGCCGCGGGTGGAGCCGATCGCGGGCTGAGCCGGGCCCGGACACAGGGCGAGGGCGGCCGGGTGGATTCCCGGCCGCCCTCTTCTCCTGCTGGTCCCGGTGGGCTACCGGGCTATCGGACTGCCGGGAGGTCGGCCTTGCCCGCGGCCGCCGCAGTGGCCTTGGCCGGCGAGGCGGCCGGCTTCGGCGTGGCGTGCGGGGCGCAGGTCACGTCCTGGGCGTCGGTCTTCCCCTCCAGGAAGTACGCGTCGACCCGGTCGTTGATGCAGGGGTTGACCTGGCCGGTGACGCCGTGCGAACCGGCGTCCCGCTCGGTGATCAGGCGGGAGCCCGCGAACCGCTTGTGCAGCTCGACGGCGCCGTCGTAGGGCGTCGCCGCGTCACGGGTGCTCTGCACGATGAGCACGCTCGGCAGGCCCTTGCCGGTGCGGACCTCGACCGGACGCTGCTGCTTGACCGGCCAGGTGGCGCAGGGCAGGTTCATCCAGGCGTTGGCCCAGGTCATGAACGGGGCCTGCTGGTGGATGCGGGTGTTGTCGCGGTCCCACTTGCGCCAGCTGGTGGGCCACTTGGTGTCGGTGCACTCGACGGCCGTGTAGACGGCGTTGCCGTTCTCCGCGGCGATGTTGCCCGCGGTGTCCTTGAGGTCGGGACCGGCGTTCTCGATCAGGGGCTTCGGGTCGCCGGCGCGGTAGGCGCTCCAGACCTGCGCGACGGTGGCCCACATCGAGTCGTAGTAGGGCGCGTTCTGGAAGAAGCCGGTGAGCTCGGCCGGGCCGACCACGCCGCCGATGGCGTCCTTCTTGGCGGTGGCGCGCAGCTGCTCCCACGCCGCCTGGACCTTCTCGGGGGTGTCGCCGATGTGGTAGGCGGCGTCGTTCTTGGCGACCCACTTCTTCCAGTCGCCCCAGCGGGTCTCGAAGGCGATGTCCTGGTCGAGGTTGGCCTGATACCAGACGCTCTCGCGGGACGGGTTGACGACGCTGTCGACGAGCATCCGGCGCACATGGCCCGGGAAGAGCGTCGCGTAGACGGCGCCGAGGTACGTGCCGTACGAGACGCCCAGGTAGTTGAGCTTCTTCTCGTGCAGCGCGGCGCGGATCACGTCGATGTCGCGGGCGGTGTTCGCGGTGGTCATGTACGGCAGCAGGGCGCCGCTGCGCTCCTTGCAGCCGTCCGCGTACTCCTTGGCGAGCTTGCGCTGGGCGCGCTTGTCCGCCTCGCTGTCCGGCACCGGGTCGGCCTTCGGGGCCTTGACGAACTCCTGCGGGTCGATGCAGGAGATCGGGGCGGAGTGGCCGACACCGCGCGGGTCGAAGCCGACGAAGTCGTACGCCTTGGCGGTCTTGGCCCACAGCGGGTTCTTGGTGGTGATGCGGGTCGGGAAGCGCATGCCCGAACCGCCCGGTCCACCGGGGTTGTAGAGGAGGGAGCCCTGGCGCTCCTCCTTGCCGCCGGTGCTGACCGCACGGTCGACGGCGATCTTGATGGTGCGGCCGTCGGGCCGGGCGTAGTCGACCGGGACGGTGACGAAACCGCACTGGACGGGCGACTTCAGGCCCCAGTCGGCCGGGCAGTCCTGCCAGTCGATGCCCTTCTTGGCCGCACGCGCGGCGGCGATCTGGACTCCGCGGGCCTCGGCCGAGCCCTTCTTGTGGTGTTCTCCCGCGCTGGCGGGCGTGGCTATCGCGGTGGCGAGGAGAGCCCCGGTCACCAGGGTGCCGGCGGCGCCGAGCACTGCTGATTTCTTCACGTGGTGTGTTCCCCCTGCATGGTGCGCCACTTGTGGCGGCGTTGATCACAGGCCTACGGGGGGATCCTGTCGTCTGCGTGCCCCTCCTGAACAGGTTTGACCCGCAATTCTTTACCAAGCTGTAGGTTTCCGGCCATCAGCGGACCGGGGGTTGGCGGGAGTGGCGCCGGCCGGACGTCGCGACGGAACCCTGTCTTTCCGGCCAAGTGGCGGAAGGGCTGGGCGGGCGGTGTTGCGTCCGGCGCGCAGGGCTGCCTGCGAGTAGCAACTCGTCCTGATGAGACGTCATTTGACGGAGCGACAGGAGCCGGCACCAAGGGGGCCGTAGTGGGTCCCGGGCGGCCGCCCTGCCGGCCGCCGCGGCACCATCGAGGGGCGAGAACGCGTCAATTGCCTTGAACCTGCCCACGAGGCATGTGCCACGCGCACACCTTCAGTAACCTTCCGTGAAGGCTCTTCCACGCAGCGCCACCCGGGAGGGCTTCGGCGTTTCCGCCCCGTCCGGAGCGCCGTCCCGTCGTCCGAGCCGTCGTCCAAGCCTCGCTAAGGAGATCCGAAGTGCCGGGTATCGATCAGGTGTTGGCCCAGGCGATGGGGATCCCGGGGGTGCTGGGGGCCGGACTGATCGACTGGACCAGCGGGCTGACGCTCGGGACGGCCGGCCAGGCGCCGAACGGGGACCACGACGCGGCCGCCGCGGACACCGCCGAGGTCGTCCAGGCGGTGGCGCGCAACGCCACCTTCGACACCGCCGGCGCCACCGCCCCCGCCCTGGAGGACCTGATCATCACGGCCGCCGGCAGCTACCACCTGATCCGTTTCGTGCACACCGCCTTCGACAGCCAGACCTATCTGTACCTCTGGCTGGACCGTAGCCAGGCGAATCTCGCCGTGGCCCGGATACGGCTGCGCGAGCTGGCGGCGGGGCTGGTCGCGTCCTGACGTCCCGGCGCTGCCAGTTCGCACGAACGGTGAGGGAACCAGCCATGGGCCTGCCCCCGTCTCCCCCGCCCGGCCCGGCCGGGCTGCTCGACCGGTGCGCCGCCGAACGCGTCACCGGCGCGCTGCGGGGCCCGCACGGCTGCGTCTACCTGCGCGACGGTGCGGTCACCTGGGTCGAGGGGGCCGCGGCGCCCGGAATCGAGGTGCGGCTCAGCGCGGCGGGGAAGGTTCCGCCGCAGGGCTGGCGGTACGCGGTCGAGACCGCGGGGCCGGCACGGCAGGGCGGCCGGTTCCTGGTCAGCGAGGGCTGGCTGACCCAGGGCGAGCTGGAGATCTGCCATCTCGCCGCCCTGCTCGACGCGGCGTTCTTCGCGCTGCCGCTGCCGCCGGAGACCACGTCCTTCACCCCCGGGACCGGGCACTGGCTGGGTGTCGTACGCCCGATCAGCGCCGGCGACCTCCAGCGGGCGACGGCCCGCCGCCGGGCGCTGCTGGACCGGCTGCGCCCCTGGGCGGCGGTCGACACCCGGCCCGTGGTGCCGGCCGGCCCCGGCGCTCCGGCCGGTACGACGCCGCGGCAGCGACGGCTGCTCGCACATGCCGACGGCCGGCACACCCCCTGCGAACTCGCCCGCGCGCTGGGCCAGTCCGCGTTCCTGACGCTGCTGGACGTCCGCCGGCTGGCCGCGGCCGGGCTGGTCCGGATGCCGCCCGGCGGACTCCCCCGGCGCCGGCCGGGCGCCGCACCGGCGGGGCATCCGCCACCCGGCGCCGGCGGATGCCGCGCCCCCACCTGGCAACCACCGGTGCCGGAACTCCTCGACACCCGGGACCCGGACGTTGCCCTCCTTGTCCGACTGCGTACGGCGCTGGAGGAAAACCTGTGATCCCTTGCCCACGAAGACCGTGCACGGCATGAGGCGCGCCCTCGGAAGGCGGGCCGTGAAAAGGAGACTGATGACGATGGAACCCCGGATACGGGACGAACTGCTGACGCTGCGCGGTCAGGTGCGGCATTTCCAGGGCGGCATGGTCGCGAGCGCGGACGGCATGGTCATCGCGCACGATCTGCCGGACATCGAACCGGACGGGCTGGCGGCGCTGACCGCGGCGGCCATCGGGGTCGCCAAGCGGCTCACCGAGGCGACCGGGCAGGGCGCTTTCGAGGAGTCCCTGACCCGCGGCACGGACGGCTACATCGCCGCCTACTCGGCCGGCCGCCGCGCCGTGCTCACCGCCGTGACCGGCCCGGACACCAATGTGGGCCGGCTGCACCTGCAGGCCAGGCGGGCGGCCGAGCGCATCGGGGCGCTCGTCGACGCGGCCCCGCGCCGGTAGGCAGGCCCGCCGCCCGCCCCCGTAATCCCCCGCACACCGCAACATCTCCACCCATTCGAAAGGTCACCACCCCTCATGGCTCAGATGGAATCCGCCCTCTCCGACGCGATGTCGACCATCGAAGGCGCGATAGGCGTCGCCCTGGTCGACTACACCAGCGGCATGGCGCTGGCCACGCTCGGCGACCACCAGGCCCTGGACCTCAACATCGCTGCGGCCGGCAACACCGATGTCGTCCGCGCCAAGATGCGCACGATGGAGATGCTCGAACTCCAGGGCACCATCGAGGACATGCTCATCACGCTGACCGCGCAGTACCACATCATCCGGCCGGTCACCGGCAAGAGCGGCAGCGGGCTCTTCCTCTATCTGGTGCTGGACCGCAAGCGCGCCAATCTGGCGCTGGCACGCCACCGCCTGGCCCGGCTGGAGGCCGAACTGGAGGTGTGACCCTCAGCCGCCCAGCTCGCGCGCGACCTCGTCCAGGAGGCGGCGCAGTCGCAGCCCGTCCGGGGCGACGGCCGTGGCCAGCGCGCCGGGGCCGGCCAGCGGTGCCAGGATGCCCTGGGCATCCGCCCGTTGGTGACCGGACGGCCGGCCCCGGGGCGGCGGGTCACCGGTCGCGCCGAGCAGCCGCACCTCGGCCGGTGCGTCCTCGAACTCCGGTTTCAGGACCAGGAGTTGACCGACGGCCCGGTGGCCGCCCAGGACGGCCGAGGTGTCCCAGCCGGGGGCGCCGGGGCCGTAGGCGGTCTCCTGGTCGAGCAGGGTGCGTCCGGCACGCCGGACGGTGAGCCGGCTGCGCAGGGCGCCGGTCGGCTCACCGCTGCGGCCGAGGACCTGTTCCTCGCGGAGCACGAGCCGGGCGGTGGCGGCCAGTTCGACGGTCGTGGTCATCCGCAGGTCGCTGCCGGCGGCCGAGATCAGCGGCTCGGGCAGCCAGTCCAGCCGGGCGCCCTCGCCCACCGTGAGGCGTACGTCGTAGTGGGCGGGCTCACCGGTCCGGCCGGGCAGGGCGACGGTGGCCGCGGCGGCCGTGAGGTGCAGGGCGCTGCCGGCCTCGGCGGTGACCTCGATGGCCAGCCGGTCACCGCCGAGCGGGGCGCTCATGGCGCCGACGACGCACACCCGGGCCGGGCCGCCGTGCGCACGGACCCGGCGCAGCGCGAACGGGCCGTCGCCGTCCAGGACGGGCAGCCGGGTGGTGCCGTCGGCGTCGGCGCGGGCGACGATGCGGGCGGTGGCGCGCAGGCCGGCCGGGGACGGTGCGGCGGTCGCCGGCGCGGTCCGCGGCGGAAGGGCGAGCGTCATGCCGGGCCCGCGGTCCAGTCCGCCAGCCGGGCCCGGACCCAGTCCGACACCGGCCGCACGCCGCCCTCCGTCTTCAACGCCGTGAAGGCGACCGGGAGTTCGCCGCGCTGGGCCTTGGCGTCCCGGGCCATGCCCGCCAGGTCGACGCCGACGTACGGGGCGAGGTCGGTCTTGTTGATGACGAGCAGGTCGGCGGTGGTGACGCCGGGGCCGCCCTTGCGCGGGATGTCGTCGCCGCCCGCGACGTCGATGACGAAGATCTGGAAGTCGACCAGGCCCTTGGAGAAGGTGGCGGTGAGGTTGTCGCCGCCGGACTCGACCAGGATGAGGTCGAGCGGGCCGACCGTGTCCTCCAGGTCCTCGACGGCCTCCAGGTTGGCGGAGATGTCGTCGCGGATCGCGGTGTGCGGGCAGGCGCCGGTCTCCACCGCGGAGATCCGCTCGGCGGGCAGCACGGCCTCGCGGAGCAGGAACTCGGCGTCCTCGCGGGTGTAGATGTCGTTGGTGACCACGGCGAGGGACAGCTCGTCGCGCAGGGCGCGGCAGAGCGCGGCGACGGTGGCGGTCTTGCCGGTGCCGACCGGGCCGCCCAGGCCGATGCGCAGCGCCCGGCGGCGTCCGTCCGCCCGTACGGGTGCGGCGGCGCTGTAGGTGTGGCGTTCGGGGAAGGTCTCGTGGTGGTCGAGGTGCATGGTCACTCCGGTGGTTCGTACGGCCGCCGGGGGCGGCGCGGGTGCCGGCCGGGGCCGGACGGGGTCAGGAGGCGAAGAGGCGGACCGGCCAGGCGGCGTGCGCTTCCGCGGTGATGTCGAGCAGCGGGGCGGACGCGGCGGGCAGCGCGTCGGCTCCTTCGGCGGCGGCCCGTTCCCCGGCCGCGGCGCCCTGTTCGGCGATCCGGTCGACGTCGGCGGCCAGGCGGGCGAGCACCGCGGTGGCGTCGAACGGGTCCAGGCTGAGCAGGCGGACGGCGGCGGTGGCCGGGCCGCTGATGCTCTCGTAGGCCACGGCGTACGCGGCGTCCTGCGGCGACAGTCCGGCGGACCGGGCGGCCAGGCCCAGGACGACGGGCTGGTGGGCGCCGCGCGGCCGGGCCGCGGCGAGCGCGTCGAGTGCGGGGTCCGGCCAGGTGGCGCGGGCGGCCCGCATCATCTGCCGGCCGAGCCGCCGGGCGACCTGCCGGAGCGCCGGTACGGGCGTGCGGGCGTCGGCGGCGTCGTCCAGGAGCAGCGGGTCGCAGCCGGCCGCGGCCGCCGCGGCGAGCGCGGCGGCGACCAGGCCCGCGGTGTGCAGCCGGCCCCGGCAGAAGCCCTCCAGGGTGGCGGCGTCCTTGATGTGCCCCGCGGCGACGGCCGGTTCGGCGCCGCCCGAGTGGGCGTGCCCTCCGGCGGGGAACCGGCCGTCGGCGAGGACGAGCAGCGCGGCGCGGCTCATCGGTGGTCCGTGGTGTTCATCGGGATCTTCCTCATGGCCGGTCAGAAGAGGAAGTACCGCTGGGCCATGGGGAGTTCGGCGGCCGGGTGGGGTTCGACCACCTCGCCGTCGATGGTGACGGTGAAGGTGTCGGGGTCGACGTGGACCCGCGGCAGGGCGTCGTTGTTGCGCATGTCCGCCTTGGTGACACCGCGGGTGGAGCGGATCGCCTCGTACGCCTTGGCCAGCGGCAGGCGCCCGGGGAGGTCGTCCTCCAGGGCCTGCGGGGAGACGAAGTTGACCGAGTTGCTGCCGGGGGCCTTGCCGGTGGCGCCGAACATCGGGCGGGGCAGGACCGGCTGCGGGGTGGGGATGGAGGCGTTGGCGTCGCCCATCTGCGCGTACGCGATCTGTCCGCCCTTGATGACCAGTTGGGGCTTGACGCCGAAGAACGCCGGGTCCCACAGGACGAGGTCGGCGAGCTTGCCGTCCTCGACGGAGCCGACGAGGTGGTCGATGCCCTGGGCGAGGGCGGCGTTGATGGTGTACTTCGCGACGTAGCGGCGGGCCCGGTGGTTGTCCGCGCCGCCGTCGCCGGCCAGGGCGCCGCGGCGCCGCTTCATCACGTGCGCGGTCTGCCAGGTGCGCATCACGACCTCGCCGATCCGGCCCATGGCCTGGGCGTCGGAGGACATGATCGAGATGGCGCCGAGGTCGTGCAGGATGTCCTCGGCGGCGATGGTGGAGGGCCGGATCCGGGACTCGGCGAACGCCAGGTCCTCGGGGACCGCCGGGTTGAGGTGGTGGCAGACCATCAGCATGTCGAGGTGTTCCTCGACGGTGTTGACGGTGTGCGGCCGCGTGGGGTTGGTGGACGCGGGCAGCACGTTCGGCTCGGAGACCATGGCGATCATGTCGGGGGCGTGGCCGCCGCCGGCGCCCTCGACGTGGAACGCGTGGATGGAGCGGCCGGCGATGGCGGCGAGGGTGTCGCCGAGGAAGCCGGCCTCGTTCAGGGTGTCGGTGTGGATCGCGAGCTGGGCGCCGCTCTCCTCGCAGACGGTCAGGCAGGCGTCGATGACGGCGGGGGTGGCGCCCCAGTCCTCGTGGATCTTGAAGCCGAGGATGCCGGCGCGCAGTTGGTCGCGCATCGAGGCGAGGGAGGTGGTGTTGCCCTTGCCGAGCAGTCCGACGTTGACCGGGAAGGAGTCCATCGACTCCAGCAGCCGGGCGATGTGCCAGGCGCCGGGGGTGATGGTGGTGGCCTTGCTGCCCTCGGCCGGTCCGGTGCCGCCGCCGATGAGCGTGGTCACGCCGGAGGCGAGCGCCTCGTCCGCCTGCTGGGGGCAGATGAAGTGGACGTGGGTGTCGATGCCGCCGGCGGTGAGGATCTTGCCGTTGCCGGCGATGATCTCGGTCTCGGGGCCGATGACCAGGTCGGGGTGGACGCCGTCCATGGTGTCGGGGTTGCCGGCCTTGCCGAGGGCGGTGATCCGGCCGTCGCGGATGCCGACGTCGGCCTTGACGACGCCCCAGTGGTCGAGGACCACGGCGCCGGTGATCACGGTGTCCGGGGCGCCCTCGGCGCGGGTGGTGCGGGACTGGCCCATCGACTCGCGGATGACCTTGCCGCCGCCGAAGACCGCCTCGTCGCCGGCCCGGCCGGGTCCGCCGGAGCGGTCCTCGGTGATCTCGATGACCAGGTCGGTGTCGGCGAGGCGGATCCGGTCGCCGGTGGTGGGGCCGAAGAGATCGGCGTACGCCTGGCGGGTCAACTCAGACACCTTTGGCTCCGTTCGCTTCTCCGCCCGCTCGGCGACAGTGCACGTCGCTCGAAGCCTGCGGCCCGGCGGCCTCCCGTGCGTCGCTCACATCGAGAGTGCCTCCGGTCTCGCCGCGCAGCCCCGGGACGATCCGCTTGCCCGCGAGGGGGACCAGCTCGACCTCGGTGGGGATGCCGGGCTCGAAGCGCACGGCGGAGCCGGCCGGGACGTTCAGCCGCTTGCCGTGCGCGGCCGCGCGGTCGAAGTCGAGGCCGGGGTTGGCCTCGGCGAAGTGGTAGTGGGAGCCGACCTGGACGGGGCGGTCGGCGGCGTTGAGGACGGTCATGCGCGTGCGGGGAAGGCCTTCGTTGAGGCGTACCGGCTCGTCGGCGTGGAGGATCTGTCCCGGGATCATCGTCTGCTCTCCCGCGGTCAGTTGATGGGTTCGTGGACGGTGACGAGCTTGGTGCCGTCGGGGAAGGTGGCCTCGACCTGAACGTCGTGGATCATCTCGGGCACGCCCTCCATCACCTCGTCGCGGGTGAGGACCTTGCGGCCGGAGGACATCAGCTCGGCGACGGTACGGCCGTCCCGGGCGCCTTCGAGGATGTGCACGGTCAGCAGCGCGATCGACTCGGGGTGGTTGAGCCTCAGCCCTCGGGCACGGCGCTTTTCGGCCACGTCTGCCGCCACATGAATCATCAAGCGTTCTTGTTCATGCGGGGTCAGTTGCATACCTTCCACCTCACTGTCTTCCGGCCCGGACACATTTGCCCAGGTCACAGGCGTGGGCACACCTGTATCGGTAGATGTATCACGCAGTCATTAAAGGGGGAGCAAACCGACTTCCAGCACTTGGCCATCCACAGCCCCATCGGGGCAGGCTAGTTCGGCCGGATTTCGTCGGCGTTACGACGAATGACGCGGAGGTATCGCAGCACATCGCTGGCGCATTCCTTACGCCGACGGGCCACCACTCACCGACACAGACGAAGCCTTCGGATCACCGATCGCCGCAATCAGGGCATACCGGGCACGCTCCGCTCTGCGAACACCCCTGTCCGATATGCGCTCTTGACGATCTCTCAAGTGATCGCAATTCTCATGTGCGCGTCAAAACGCTCCGCACCATCCCCCCACACCTGTATCGGAGCCTTCACTGTGACCCGTTCTGCACGAATACGCCGGGCCGCGCTGGCCACCGGATGCGTCACCGCCCTGGCCGCCACCCTCTTCACCGCGGCCGGCGCCCACGCCGACCCCGCACCGGCCGCCGCCCCGGACATCGACGTCAAGGCCGTCAAGGCCGACCTGGACCAGCTGCAGTCCATCGCCGACGCCAACGGCGGCAACCGCGCCCACGGCAAGCCCGGCCACAAGGCGTCCATCGACTTCCTCAAGGGCAAGCTGGACCAGGCCGGGTTCAAGACCCAGGTCCAGGAGTTCGACAACAACGGCGCCACCGGCTACAACCTCGTCGCCGACTGGCCGGGCGGCGACGAGAGCAAGACCGTCATGGCCGGCGCCCACGTGGACTCGGTCGACGCCGGTCCCGGCATCAACGACAACGGTTCCGGCTCGGCCGGCATCCTCGAAGTCGCGCTCGCGGTCTCCAAGTCCGGCCTCAAGCCCGCCAAGCACCTCCGGTTCGCCTGGTTCGGCGACGAGGAGGACGGCATGGTCGGCTCGCAGTCCTACGTCCAGAAGCTCGGCGCCGACACCAAGAAGATCGACGCGTACCTGAACTTCGACATGATCGGGTCGCCGAACCCGGGCTACTTCGTCTACGACGACGACGCGCGCCTGGAGAAGGTCTTCAAGGACTGGTTCGCCGCGAAGAACATCGCCACCGAGAAGGAGACCGAGGGCGACGGGCGCTCGGACCACGCCTCCTTCAAGGACGCCGGCGTCGCGGTCGGCGGGCTCTTCTCGGGCGCGGACTACAAGAAGACCGAGGAGCAGGCGAAGAACTGGGGCGGCGAGGCGGGCAAGGCGTTCGACGCCTGCTACCACCAGTCCTGCGACACCTCGAAGAACATCGACGAGAAGGCGCTGGACACCAACACGGACGCCATCGCCGCCGCGATCTGGCAGCTCAGCTCCTGAGCCCTCCGCCTCCTCACCCGGTCAGCCCGCGCTGACCGTCATCTCTCGCGACCCGGTCGCCGGTCCCCGGCGGCCGGGTCGCGGTGTTCCGCGGCGATGCCGAAGCGCCGCCGTTCGCCCGGAGCGGACGACAGGGGCCGGACGGTGGAGACCGTGCTGATCACCTGCTCGTCCTCCGTGCCCTGCTCGCACTGCCCCAGCTCTTCGAGAAGCTGCAGGTCATCGGCGGAAACCAGGGCCACGAGCGGCTTGCCGTGGCGGGTGACGACCACCCGCTCGCCGCCGTAGACGACGCGGTTGATCAGATCCGCCAGCTCCGCCCGGGCTTGCGTCACCGGAATTTCGTAGGCCATGCTCCTAGCCTATGTGCCGTCCACCTGGTCCACCGTGGTCCGTGGCGACAGCGGATATCCAGGTCAGAGGCTCTCGCGCGCTCCCGTGCGCTCTCGTTTGTGAGAAATGTGTGAGACGAGGTGAGATGTGGAACAGGAGCCGTCCAGCATCCAAGCATCCCCGTCTCGGCAGGTAACTCAGCGGAGCTCAGACATTGCGTAGCAATCGTCCAGCCGGCCGGGCGATACTGGGGGCATGACCCTGTAGCCCCCCTCGTTTCCGGTGCCGAACGCGTTCGAGCTGCTGCGCGAACAGTACGTGGAGCGGCTGCCCGCTCAGCTGGAGGACCTGGCCGGCCCCGCCCACGGCACCGCCGACCTGCCGCTACACGCGGTCTGGTCGGGCCGCCGCTCCTATGGCTTGGAGCAGCCGCGCTCTCGGATGAGCCTGTACCGCACCGTCCTGGCCGAAGGACAGCGCCAGGACCTGATCACCATTTCCGTATCCAGCTCCCGTAGCCACTCATCGTGCGTCGTCGCCATACCCATACCCTGACAGACCACCTGCCCTGACAGCCCACCGACACAAGCTTGGGCTCCGGTGTCGGTGCGGCCGGGGTCGTCGGTGATCGCGTCCAGGAGGTGGGGGCCGTTGTTGACCGCGGTGGACACCGTCCGGGCATCCAGGTGGCCGGCGGCCGGAGCTCCCAGCGTGCAGGTCGCCCACCATGCCGCCGGATCATCGTCGGCGACGGCGGGGTCGCGCCAGAACTCGTACAGCCCGGCGGGCGCCATGAGCTGGCCGTCTTCGGGGCTGATGAAGTAGGGCTGCTGGTGGGCCTTGGCGGTCTCGGTTGCCGCGACGGCTTGCCACTCGTAGAAGCCACCCGCCGGCAGCAGGCACCGGCGCCTGGCGAACGCCAGGCGGTAGGCCGGCTTCTCCGCGATGGTCACCACCCGCGCGTTGATCATCTTCGAGCCGACGCTGAGACTCTTCGCCCACGACGGCACCAGACCCCAGCGCAGTGGCCGCAGCTGCCGAGTGACCTCGCCGCTGTCTCGATCGACGCGCTCCAAGATCGACCACACGTCATCGGTCGGAGCCACGTTCCAGCTCGCGGCGAGATCCTGGGCGGGGTCCCAGGAGGTGACGTCCCCAGCGGACGTCTTTCTCGCATCGGATGCGGGCGCGTTCTTTGCGCTCGGCGGCCCGGAGGTCCGGTGGCGGGCGTTGGCGTTGCGCCAGCGCAGGTAGGCATGCAGTGCCCGGGTCTGCACGGTGTGGTTGGGGTGGTTGGAGTTTGGTGAGCTGCCTCAGCGGCCCGAAGTACGCCTCGATCGGGTCCGCCCAGGATGCGTAGGTCGGGGTGAAGCACAACTCGACGTGCCCGCAAAAAAGTCCTGCCAGGCTTGTGACGCCTGGCAGGACTCTGCGGACACGCCCCAGCGGCGAGGGTGGCTCGGTGAGCTACGCCCCGGGCTGTGAGGAGGGTGCGCCCTCGGTGTGGGTCAGTTCGTGCGCGAACGCCGCCTACGGCGCACGGCGGTGACCGTGGTGGCTGTGACCGCGAGTACGGCCGCGGCCGCGGCGGTCCACGGCAGCCACGCCGTCGCCCCTTCGGACCCGGACCCGGACTCCGCTCCCGCCCTGGCCGCCGCATGTGCGGTGGCCGGTGTGGCGGGCTCGACGGACGGGGCCGCGGAGGCGGTCCCGGACGCCGTGGGCCGCGCCGGCCGGGGGGTTGTCTTCTCCCCGGGCCGGGGGTCCACCACCGGCACGTCGATCTTCCCCTCTCCCCGGCCGAGTTCCGGGAAGCCGGATTCGACGGTCACCTTCCAGGTGCCCGGAGGCAGTACCTCCTGGGTCGTGACGGTTCCGGCGTGGCCCGGGACGGCGACCAGCCGCCACGGGCCACGCGTGCGCCCGTCCGCGGACACCGCGGTCAGCGTGCCCGAGATCCGCTCGTCGACCGGGTCATGGTCGTCCTCGTACGTCGCCTTGGCCCGTACGTGCCCGGTGTCCTGGCCGGTGACCGTGAACTGGATGCTGTCACCGTGCGCGTCGGCCTGCCCGGCCTGGACCAGGACGAGCAGCGGCGACGCCAGGAACGCCAGGAGGGGCACGCACAGTGCGCGAGGACGCAGACGCATGGATCAGGAGCTCCTTGCCGAGGCGGCCGGTGTGACCGCGGGACTGGTATGGCCGGCGTGGCCGGGGAGAGGGGAGGAAGGCGGTCAGGAGACGGGCTGGGCGGTCCAGTTCTGCTGGCCCCGGCTGTCCGGCCGCTGGAGTTCGAGCAGCGTGCCGCCGTAGTAGTCGCGGGCGCTGACACCGAGCACCAGGTCCGTGCCCTTGGGGGCCAGCGTCCACGTGCTGCCGGAGGCCGTCGTCTTCCACTGCTGCGACGCGGCGGACGAGCACGGCTGCTGCATCACGTACGCACCGGCGTGGAGCGAGCCGCCGACCTGGAGGCACTTGTGGGACAGCACCGACTCGATCCGCAGGTAGCCGCCGCCCGCGTCGCGGAAGACCCACTGCTGGTTGGCGTAGCCGTGACGCTGCCAGCCGATGAGGACCGTGCCGTCGGCGGAGGATCCGCCGTAGAGGTCGGCGGCCTTGCCGGTGAGGGGGTTCAGCAGTGCGTAGGGCTTGCCGGAGGTGATCGTCTTCGTCGGGTCGCCTGCGGAGGAGGTGTGGAACGACGTCTTCGGGCCCGGCTTGGAAGTACGGCCGTCGCGGTCCTTCACGGCGATGGCGACGGTGTAGTCGGTGTCCGGGCGCAGGTTGACGATCCGGGTCGCGGCGGTGGTGACGCTGCCGATGGACTGGTCGTTCAGGACGATGTCATAGCTCGCCGCGGAGTTGACGGCCTGCCAGCTGAGGCTCGCGGTGTCGGCGGTGATCGTGCCGACGACCGGCTTCGGGCCGGCGGTGGGGCCCGGGTCCGGGTCGGGGCTGGAGCCGCCCTTGATCAGGAACTGGTTGTTCGCCACGTTCCAGTGGGTGGCGAGGTAGCTGCCCGGCCGGGGGTCGGTGTTGAAGTAGTCGTCGTGGTTGCAGTCGAGGCGCTCGTCGTGGCCGCGCTCGGGGCAGACGGTGCGCATCTGCGGGTAGTAGGGGGTGTCCGAGTAGCACATGATGTCCCACTCGTCGGTGCAGTGTGCACCGCGGCTGGTGTTGGGGGCGCTGTTGTTGACGGCGCCCAGGTTGTGGCCCAGTTCGTGGGCGGCTGTGGAGGCGCTCCAGCAGCCGGAGTCGGTACGGCCGTAGGACGGGCCGAAGTTGCTCTGGTTGCTCGCGTCGGGACGTTCGTCACCGGCGAAGCTGCCGATGCCGCAGTACACCTGCGCGTCGGCGAAGATCATGTACTTCCGGTCGCGACGGTTGTAGCCCCGCTCCGCCAGTGCGTTGTTGGTGGCACTGAACTCACCGAGCGAGGAGGCGGGCAGTTCGACGTCGAGGACCGAGGGGGTGCAGTCGGATCCGGTGACGTACCGGATGTGCCGGGTGCCGCCCGTCTCCTTGGCGCTCTCGGCGTAGATGAGGTCGGCGCCGGCCGCCCACTGCTTGAACGAGGCGACGTACTGCCCGTACCGGGACTGGCCGGGCCCGTGGACGTACAGCACCTGTACGCGGTTGCCGGTGGTGCCGTCGCCGTCGCAGACGACCTGCTGGCCGCCCGCCGCAGCCGTGCGGTTTCCGCCGCCCGCGCCGGGCGCCGCTGCCGCGGCGGTCTGCTGGTCGGCGTCCTTTTGGGCGTCGAGCACCGGCGGGGCGTCCTTCAGCAGGTCCTTCGACGACGGCGCGTGGGCGTCACCGCTGTTCAGGTCCGGCTTGGGTGCGCTGGCCTTGACAGCCGGCGGGGTGATGCGGTGGATGTCCACGCCCTTGGGCGGCTCGTCCGGTCCGTGGGTGCACAGTCCGGAGCGCTCCACCTTGTAGACGCCCACGCAGGAGTCGCTCTTCGGGGCCGGCTTGAGGCCCTTGTAGACCATGCCGTGCTTCGGGTCGTTCTTGGGCAGCTTCCCCAGCGGCGCGAGCGGCTTCTTGTGCTCGGGGCTGGCGGCCGGCTTCGTCGCCGTCTGCAACGCCGAGCCGGGCGCGGCCGCGGTCTCACGGTCGCCGGAGCCGCCAGCCGTCACGCCGTAGACGACGCCCGTGGCGACGATGCCGGTCGCCGCGAGGACCGCGGCGGCGACTATGCCGGTCCGACGACCGCCACCGGCGCTGCGCGCGGCGTGACGGCGTCTGCTTCTCTTCCCCAACTCTCTCTCCTGCCGTGTGGTGTGTGGTGGTGGAACGGGCGTGGGGCACGTTGCGGCGCGTGAGCGGTGCGCAGGGTGGTGCCGTGGAACGCCCGTGTTGTGGGGGGTGCGGTGGGGGTTCAGGGGGCCGGGGGGGGTTCGCGGTGGTTCGCTTCCGCGGTGCCGCGCCGGCGGAGTCACGTCAGCGGAAACGCGTCAGCTGCGTCGTGACGTGCTGTGTCCGGCACGGGCCGCGCCGGCCCGCAGGCGACGCCGGCTCCGGCCGTGCGTACAGGTGGGGGTGGGCGCGTGGGGGCGGTGCACCGTGCCGTTCTTCCGGGCGCTCGTCGCTCTCACCGGGCCCGGCCGGCGGAGGGCGGTGTTGTCGGCCGGGGCGCTCCGGGAAGAGACCGTCGCGGTGATCCGCTCGGCGGGGCCGGTGCCGTCCGGGTCGGTGGGGTCGTGGAAGCGGGGGGTGCGCAGGTCCTCCGGGCGACGCTGTACCGCCGGCCGGCGCGTCGGGGCGGTGCGCGACGGTGGCCGGCCGGTCTTGGTTCGCTCGGGGGCGAGCCGGCCGGCGGCCTGTCGGACGAAACGTTTCTTCTCTGGATTGGCCGGGCGTGCGGACGAGTTGACCGGCAGGGGACGCGGCGTGACCGGACGGGAGGGCCACGGCCGGCCGCGGGGCGAAGGGTCTTCGCCGTCGGCCCCGGTCGGCCGGGTGGGCGGCGCCCGCGAGGGAGACAGGCAGCGCCGTGGTGCTCATAGTCCGTCCGGCCCGGCGGCCGTGGGGTATCCGGTGACGACCGTGGCGGTGGCGGGAGCCGGTGCCACCGCGGTGCCCGGCACGCACGGGAGCATGGGCGGTACGGGGCCCGGCGGCGCCCGCGAACGAGCCCGCCTCGGCTGCGGGCAGCGGGGTCATCCCTCCGGCCGGCCGCGCCGCCGCCTCCCCGGCGTCCGCCTTCGCGCACACCGCCTCCAGCAGCGCGGCCGCGGCCGTCCCTGTCATGGGCGCCAGCGTGAGGTTGACGAGGAGTTTCTCGGCGGGTGCCAACTCCTCCCGGTGGCCCGGACAGCTCGCGCACGCGCGAACGTGCCGGGAGAACCGTTTCCGCCACAGCGGGGAGGGCGCCCCGTCCCACCGTTCCGCCATCGACTCCAGTTCCGCACAGGCCCGGGGGCCCGCCTTGCGGGTCGATTCCAGTGCCCGCACCACCACCCGGGCCGTCTCCAGCTGGCCCTTCATCCGCTGCACCCGGACGCCGACGTGCTGGGGCGAGAGCTCCAGGGCGGCCGCGACCTCGGCGCGGGTCAGTTCACCCGCCGCCTCCAGCCACCACAGCGACATCAGGGCCGTGTCATCGCTGTCCAACCAGCGGGAGGCCTGGGCGAGTTCGCGGCGCTGGCCCTCCAGGCCCAGGCGCGTGATGGTGGCATCGACGAAGTCGGCGCCGGGGTCGGCGATGTCGAGGGAGTCGTCCAGCCCGTCGTACCCGGGGAGGGGCGCGGTCCGCGACTGGTTCTCGCGCCAGTACTGGCGTATCTGGTTCATGGCGATGGCCACCAGCCACGACCGGAAGTCCGCCGGGTCGCGCAGGCTGTCCAGGCCGTTGATGACGCGGAGCATGGTCTCCTGCACCACGTCGTCGACGTCGGCGTGACCGTTCAGGGCCCGGCCGACGATGTTGTACACCAACGGCAGGCACTCGCCGACGAGTTCGTCCTGAGCCCGGTGGTCGCCGTTCTGTGCGGCCGTGACCACCGCCACCCCGTTTTCCGCGTCCACGCCCCCCACTCTCTGCGTTTGCTCTCTCGGCGCCGGTGCGCGCGACTGTGTTCCGCCGTACATGTAAGGAGACGCGGGTGACTGGCGGTGCGTAACAGAAATTGGCGAGCAGACTTTCACAACCCTTCACAGCAGGGCCTATTTACCTGCGTTTGTCCAGTTGCCCAAGCCATCCCCCTACCGTTATGCGTTCCACCTGACTACGCATGGTCACGAGGGGGAATCGTTCGGCGAATTCCGCAACGCCTTCACGGAGGCAAACCGACCCCTCATGAGGGGCGCACGTACCCTCCGGCCGTGAAGTGTGATGTCCCGCCACATGCGCGACGTACCCGGACGTCTCTACGGCGTGGCCACACGTCAACCTCCCCGCACCCGCGACCATGCGGCGGCCGAGTCGCGGTGGCGGGCCACGGCCATGCGCGACAGAGCCAGCGTGGCGGCGGTGATCCCGGGCCACAGCGCTCCCATGACGACGTGGAGGACACCGAGGGAGGCGATCTCCGCACGGCTGTAGAGGGCGGTCTGCGCAGCCAGACTCGCCAGGCACACCAGGCCGATGCACACCGTCATCCAACGATAGAAACGGTGCAGGGGCCGGTGCGACCGCCAGCACGGTGGGCCGCCCACGACCCGGTTCGCCACCAGGCCGGCCAGGGGACGGCCTGCCAGCACCGACAGCAGGCAGGCCGCCGAGGATGCCGCGGGCAGCAGCATGGGCAGCAGGAAGAAGCCCCGTGCCTGCCCGGTACCGAGCGCCACGGCCGCGCAGGTCACCGCCAGCAGCGCGCCCACCGCCGCATACCGGAGGTACCGGCGGGTCCACAGACCACAGGCGAGGACCAGTACACCGGCCACTGTGGCCGCCACGAGGGCGGTCCGCAGCCCGTCGGCACCGTAGGCGGCCACGAACGCCAGGGTCGGCGCCGCCGTGGCCGCGAGCCCGGGAAGGCGGGCTCTCATCGTGCCCCCGATCCGGTGTCCAAAGCGCCCTGCGCGTCGGCACGCTCCAGGGCACGGAGCGCGAGCAGTCCCCCGATGCCAGGGATGACGGCGCGCAGCGTGGCGCCGGTGCTGCGCCGCGGATCGCGCCGGGTGGCCAGGACGCCGAAAAGCCAGGCGACCCCGTGCACGGGCCCGAACAGCGCGGCGATCTCGCGGGCGTTCCCGGTCGCGATGTTGACCAACAACACGGCGAGGCTGACCAGTTCGATGGTTGCCGAGGCGCGCAGCGGCCTGCGTGCGAGCCGTGGCGCGGGTACGGAGCTGGCGGTCATGGGTCACACTCCCGTGGTGGAGCCGGGGCGGAGAATCATCAGGACGGTGACCGTCGCCCAGAGCAGGTTGAAGGCGCCGGTCAGCATGGCCAGGCGCGCGGTCTGCGCGCGCTCGACGACCGCCGTCCCGGCCGCGGACTCGGCCAGCTGGGCGAGGAGGCGTTCCTGGGCCGGCAGAACCTGCAGCGCCAGCACCGATGCAGCTGCACCCGTCAGCGCGATCGACATGATCAGCCAGGGGCTGCCCAGGACGTGCAGCTCGCTCGCGGTGGCGAAGCCGAGGACGGGAACGGTCAGGCCGAGGGCGGCGTAGACCCGGCAGACGCGGTGCAACACCCGTACCGTGGCGAGTGTCTCGTGCTGGCCGGGCGTGCCGGCGGCACGGCGGGCCGCGGCGGGAAACATGCTGCCCGCCACGGTCACCGGGCCGACGGCGACGATCGCCGCGAGCACGTGCAGGATGAGCAGGAGCTTGGTCACCGCGGCTGCTCCGCGCCGGCGGGGGACATCGGCACAAACCCCTGGTCGCGCCAGACGACGCCGCGGCGCTCGTGGGCGAACAGCTGCTCCACCGCGAGCGCGACTTTCGGCCCGACCTCCCGTTCCAGCAGATACAGGCCCAGATCGAGGCCAGAGGTGACGCCGCCGGCGGTGACCAGGTCGCCGTCGTCGACGACCCGGCCCGGGGCGACGTGCACACCGCCCGCGCCCAGGAGGTCCAGAGCCTGGTGATGGGTGGTGGCGTGGCGGCCGTGCACAAGCCCGGCCATCGACAGCACCAGCGACCCGCCGCAGACCGTGGCCACCGTGGTGCCCTCTGCGGCCAGCGCGTCGGCCAGCAATTTCGGGAGCTCCGTGGTCAGTGCGCGGCCGAGGATCACGGGAATCCGTTCCTCAGCAGAGTCGTCCGCGCCCTGCCCGGGGAGCCTGCCGGCCGCGCCCGGCACAACGACCAGGTCCGCGCGATCCGGGGCCAGAAGAGCGGCGGCCGTCAGCGCGACGCCGGGTATTCCGCTCGGCACCTGCCTGGCTCCTTCCGCACAGGCCAGTTCGACGGTCACCCGATCGGTGAAGGCCCGGGCGGCGCTGAAGACCTCGAACGGAGCGATGACATCCAACGGGTCGAACCCATCGAAGAGGACGAACTGTGCCAGCATCGGCGACTCTCATTTCCCTCGGTTCCTGACTGCCGCGCTCACGCTAGGCGGCACGACAGACCCCGACCATGGGCTTGAATGACACAACTCAACGAGTTCTCGCCACTTCGCTGACCATTGCTTTCGTAACCCTGAACTTCCGGACCTGCATCGTGAGTTACGGCGGGAAGTGGGCGTAGCCTGCGTGGATGCACACCGTGGCGATTCTTGCGCTGGACCAGACGGTGGCCTTCGACATGGCCATCCCGGTCGAGGTGTTCGGACGCGTGCGCCTGCCGGACGGGCGTCGCCCCTACCGGGTGCGCGTCTGTGGAACCCGACCGGAGGTGCCGACCGAGACGTTCACCATCCGTGTGCCCTGGGGGCTGGACGGCCTCGCCGGTGCCGACACGATCATCGTGCCCGGCCGGGAGGAGCACGCGGGGCCGCCCCCGGGCGAGGCTCTCCAGGCACTGCGTGACGCCGCCGCCGACGGCGCGCGCATCGCCTCGATCTGCGGCGGCGCCTTCACCCTGGCCGCCACCGGCCTGCTGGACGGCCTGGCCGCGACCACCCACTGGATCGCCGCCGACCAACTCACCCGGCAGTACCCGAAAATCGAAGTGCGCCCGGACGTGCTCTACGTGGACAACGGCCAACTGCTCACCTCCGCCGGGGCCTCCGCCGGCATGGACCTGTGCTTGCACCTGGTCCGCCGCGACCTGGGCTCGGCCGTCGCGGCGGACGCGGCCCGACTGGCCGTCACCCCCCTGGAACGAGAGGGCGGCCAGGCCCAGTACATCGTCCACGAACCCCCGCCGCTGCCTCGCGGCTCACTTCTGGAACCGACACTGGCCTGGATCCAGGACCACCTCGGCGAGGATCTCACTCTGGAGGCCATGGCTGCCCGCTGCGCCATGAGCACCCGCACCTTCAGCCGCCGCTTCCGCGAACAGACCGGCACGACCCCCCTGCAGTGGCTGCTCCGCGCACGCGTCCGACACGCCCAGTACCTACTTGAGCACAGCGACCATCCCGTCGAACGTATCGCCGTGCAGGCCGGCTTTGGATCCGCGACCGCCTTCCGCGAACGGTTCAAGCGCGTCACCGGCACGACACCGCAGACCTACCGGGCCACCTTCCGCCGTCCTTGCTGAAACCCGGGTCACGCCCACTGGGGTGGTGCACCGACGGCCACTCGGTGCCTCGGTGGTGCCGACCACCCCGCGGGCCAGCACCCACGCGCCGACCGTCATGGTGGCCGAGCGCACCGCGCAGCTCATGCGGATCGCTGCGTCCTGACCGCAGCTGCGCCGTGGCGATCGGCCGATCGCAGCCGCATGTTGGTACTCATGCTGAACTCGTGGAGTCCGGTGGTCTGCCCGCGTCGCCGTCCACCTCGGCGTTGCACGAACCGGCAGCGAATCGCTCCGCGGCCTCCAGCCGGATCCGCTCGCGAAACGCCTGCCGTTCAGGCGTCAGCCCGCCACCCTGCGAATTTCTCACACAACCGGCATACCCCGACGATCACACCTCGTCAGCCCCACGACATCACGCCGCAAAGGTCAGCAACGCACCAGCTCTGACCTCACGAGCACCGGCTCAGGTCGCGCCTGAACATCAACATAGAGTTTTGCGATACCAACCTGTAGGTCCGCTCCATTGCGCCAGAAAAACAAGGTGGTGGTGCCTGCCCGGACATAGTCGTGACTGCGGCGTTCGGGGACGCCGGGCACCGTCGGCAGGACCGGCTGGGACCGGTGCGCTCGTTGTGGTCGACGGAGGCGGCTTCCTCGGCCGAATAGGCGATCTTGCAGGCGGGGCAGGACGCCCATGGCCTCGGCGGCGTCGTAGCGGGGGCCGAAGAAGTCGCTCACGCAACCCTGGGTGCGGGGGCGAATGCCTTTCCACCACCGCGACATCGCAGCCGAGGGTGTCCAGACGCTGCGCGAGGGCGAGGCCGGCGACTCCGGCGCCGCAGCTCACCGCCTTCACGCGGAAGAACTTCACTCCCCCCGGGGCCGGCTGCCCGGTGACGAACGCCGGTGTGCTGCGAGAGCTGGTGCGATCTCCTCTGCGAACGGTTGGTGGACGTCGCCGCTTCAGGTGGTGGCGGGTGCGTGAAGCGCGCGCAGTGCACTTTGGTGGGTCAGCCAGCCGAGCACCTGTCCGTGGTCGGGGTCGAGGACGGGAAGGCCGGTTCCGGGTGCCGTGACCAGGGCGTGCAGGGCCGTGGACAGGGGCATGTCGGCGGTCACGGGCGGCGTCGGTTCGGCGAGGTCACCTGCGGTGGCCGGTGGGTCGACGTCACCGTCGGTACGTTCGGCGAGCGCCTCGGCCGTCGCCCGGGCGGTGAGCGTGCCGCGGTAACGCCCCTCGGCATCCACGACGGGCAGCGCGCCGTGATCGGACAGGCGCAACCGGTCCGCGGCCTCCGGGAGTTCGGTGGTGGCGGGCAGGGGCACGGGGAAGCCCTCCATCACCGACTCCACGCTCTGTGCGCCGAGTCGGGCTCCGGGGGCCGGGGCGTTGAGGTCGATGCCACGGCGGCGGAGCTTGAGGGTGTAGACGGTGTCGCGGGAGAGCAGGCGGCTGGTGAGGGTTGCCAGGACGATGGCGAGCATCAGCGGCAGGATGATCGAGTACTGACCGGTGAGCTCGAAGAGGATGACGACGGCGGTGATGGGCGCGCGGGAGGCTCCCGCAAAGACGGCACCCATCCCGACCAGGGCATAGGCGCCCACCGCCCCCGCGGTGGTGGGCATCAGCTGGTGGGTGGTGGCCCCGTAGGCGGCACCGAGCATGGCACCGATGAAGAGGCTGGGGGCGAAGACGCCGCCGGAGCCGCCGATGCCGATGGTCAGGCTGGTGGCGAGGATCTTGCCGACGAGCAGGAGCAGCAGGAAGCCGGCGACGTATCCGCCGTGCGCGGCCTTCTCCAGTACGGGATAGCCGACGCCGTACATCTCCGGCAGCACCAGCAGGACGACGCCCAGCAGGAGGCCGCCGACGGCAGGTCGGAGCCACTCGGGCCCGCGCCAGGCCCAGTCGCAGGCGTCCTCGATCCAGTACAGGATGCGGGTGAACCCGACGCCGATCGCGCCCGCGAGCACGCCGAGCACCGCGAACAGCCCGTACTGGCCGAGGTGTTCGACGTGGAAGGGCGGCAGGACGAGGAAGGCGTTGTCGCCGAAGGCGGCTCGGCCGATGACGCTCGCGGTGACGCTGGAGAGCACAGTGGCGCCGAACGCCTCGACGCTGAAGGTCGCCAGGATCAGCTCCATGGCGAAGAACACGCCGGCCAGTGGTGCGTTGAAGGTGGCCGCGATGCCTCCGGCGGCGCCGCAGGCCACCAGCAACCGCATCCGGTCCTCGGACACCCTGACCACACGGCCCAAGGTGGAGCCGAGAGCGGAGCCGATCTGCACGATGGGCCCCTCGCGGCCGACCGAGCCCCCCGAGCCGATGCACAGGGCCGAGGCGAGTGCCTTGACGACGGAGACCTGCGGGTTGATCCGGCCGCCGCGCTGGGCGACCGCCAGCATCACCTCCGGCACGCCGTGGCCGCGGGCCTCCTTGGCGAACCGGTCGACCAGGGGGCCGTAGAGCAGGCCACCGACGACGGGTGCCAGCAGCACGAAGAACGGCCCCAGCCACGGCACCTGCGGATTCGCGCTGCCGCCCGCGCCCGCGTAGTCCTGGTGGCCGGAGAAGAGGCGGGTGAAGGTCACGATCAGCCAGCGGAAGGCGATCGAACCGAGCCCGGCACCCGCGCCCACCGTCACGGCAAGGGCAAGCAGGCCCCACGGAGCATTCCGCAGACGGGCCACCGGCGACGCGGATCGGGTGGTGAGGCTCACAGGCTCGGCGGAGGTCGGAGCGGGCTCCATCGCGGCTCTTCCAGTCATATTTTCCTCTCACGCTCTTTTTGCATTATGCAAATGTTGTCAAGTGCGCCCCTGAGCGAGGTAGAAATGAGCATGATCAGGCGCAAGGGGAGAGCTCAGGACATGGGTGACGTCGATGCGGTGACCCGCGCAGTGCTGACCGCCTCCCGCGTCCTCGTCGGCGTGTCCGCACGCTCACTTTCCGCGGTCGAAGGCAAGGTCACCCTCCCCCAGTTCCGCCTCCTGGTGGTCCTCTCCGTGCACGGCGCGACCAACCTGTCCACGGTCGCCGAACTCCTCGGGGTCAACCCCTCCACGGCCATGCGAATGATCGACCGGCTGAACGCCGTCGGCTTCGTCGATCGCCGAGCCAACCCCGACAACCGGCGCGAAACCCTGATCCAGCTCACCGCGGACGGACACCGCATCGTCGACGAGGTCACCACCCGCCGCAGGGAGGAGATCGCGGCGATCGTCGGCCGCATGGACCCCGCGCAGGGCACGGCCCTGGTCGAGGCGCTCACCGCCTTCACCGAGGCCGCCGGCGAGCCCGCCGTTCCACCGGCCGGCCACGACGCCTACCCGCTGGGCTGGGCCAACGACCCGGCGCAATGAACCCGAGCCGCCCACCGGAGCCATGGCCACCCGAACCGTTCACCGACCCGGCCCGCCTCACCGCCGCTCCGGCCCGACCTTCGCCGCGACCGTCTCCTGGCCGGCCACCTCACCCGCCACCGCTGGCCCGCCGGTCCAGAAGCCGGGCGCCGGTCACCGCGGTCTGCAACGTGTAGCGACGCGTCGGGTGTGCCGATTCCGCGCGGTCAAGTTGTGGGTGCGCTCCGGTCCGTAGGTGAAGGCGCGTCCGCTCAGCGACAGCCGCCGCGCGGCCTCGGCCGCCCCGCACCCCATGTCGCAACAGGTGCCGAGGGTGTCGATCAGCGCCTGCGCACCGCTCCGAGCCTGCTGGAGCGGGCCGAGGGTGTTGAGCACCAGGAGCCGCGCCGGTCGGCCTCCCGGCATCGAGGACGTCGAGGTAGCGGCGGAGGCGACCTGACCGCCGGCAAAGAACGATCTCCTGCCCGTGGGCTCCTCCGGCCCCCAGGGGCGTTACGAGACCGGAGTCAGCCGGTCCGCCGGCCCCGCCGCGCATCGGCACGCCCCCACTCCAGGGCCCACTGCTTCAGACGACGTCGCTCCAGCAGGGCCCGCATCAGCCGGGTACCCGCCCACACCACACCGCCTACTGCCACCGCCGCCCCGACGCCCGCCACGCCGGCCTGCAGCATCGCGCTCGACGGGGCCGGCGGCTGGGGGACGAGGTCACCCCGGGCATTCGTCCAGAGCGGCACCCGCATACCAGCGGAAGCATGGGGGATCACGCTGACCCAACCGGTGCGCGTCCGGCCGTCGGGCGTCGTCCAGCGGACCTCGGCCTTGGCCCGGTTGCCGTCCCCGGTCCGAGTGGTCACCGTCTCCATGGCGTTCCCCACGAGCACCGCCACCACCGCACGGCGCCCGGACCGCTCCTCCTCGAAGCCCCGCTCCGCCATGACCGCGGTCACCAGACCCACAGCCGCGCCGCCCACCACGCCCAGGGCCCACGCGATGAGCAGCAACCACGCTTCGACGAGATCGCTCGTCCGCCGCAGCGGACTGCGCCTGAAGCGCCACCACCACACACGGGCGCTTCCCAGGTGTCCGAACCTCTCCACCATCAGCCGACACCCCTTCACGAGCACCAGCACCTCACCCCGCTGTCCGGCCGCTCCATCGAGACGGCTCCACCGGGGAACCACGAGAGTACGGAATGCGCCGCGCTGCCGGAAGGGGCTGATCACAGCCGGATGCGGACCGTCTCCGCGGTGAAGAGCAGGGGGCGCTGTCGAAGCCCCGGTCATCTCGTGCAGTTCCCAGGCAGCCGGGCGACTGGGCCACCTTCGAAGGCTCGGTAAGCACGGCGTGGGTATGGGCCGGGACGGCGGTGCCAACCGCGATCGGCCTACAGCGCGATGTCCTCGGGCCGGCCTTCGGCGTGACGGCTGCTTCCGGCTTCGCTGCACCGGCGCCGAACATTGCCGGGACGGCAGCGATTCGGGCTCTTGGAGACGACGCCTGAACCAGCCCGGGCGGCGGCGGTGCCGTGGCAGCGGCTCGTGGTGGAGGTCGTGACCACCGAACGGGCGGCGCACTCACCGAGCGGGGTCACCCCGAGCGTCCCCCGCACCGCACCCGGCAGGTCAACGGTGCCGTCCCGCGCACGGGAACGGTCGGCGGGCATGAGCCGCAGGGCTGTGGGCACCGATGGGCACGTTGATCAGCCGGATCCACCGCCCGGACAGTGACTGGGTGAGCATCCCGCCGTGCGCGGCAACCTCGACCGGCTTTTCGCCTTCCCTGTGCCGGGCTTGAAGGCTGTGGCCGGTCAGCTGGATGAACCGGCGGAGCCCCGTCGTCCCCGACGCGGGCGTACGCCGTGACGAGGTGGTCAGCCGGCGGGAAGGTGCGCGAGGCGTGCGCGCAGCGTGGCGGCGAACTCTTCGGCCCGTGCCAGCTGGGTGCGCAAGTCTTCCACCCGTTGCTGCGCGGCCTCTTGGAAGGCGCGCACCCGGCCCAGCAGCTCCTCCCGCTCCGGGGCGGACAACGCCTCCCCCGAATCCAGGCGGTCGGTGGCCGCGAGCAACTCGCGCATCTCGTCCAGTGTGAAGCCGAGTGGCTTCATCCGGCGGATCACCATCAGGCGGGCGACGTCGGACTCGGTGTAGAGGCGGAACCCGCCCTGGGAGCGGGCGGAGGGGATGACCAGGCCGGTCTCTTCGTAGTGCCGGATGGTGCGCAACGACAGCTCGGTCCGTTCCGCGACCTCACCGATCTGCATGCGCTGGATGCCCACGTGCCTGCCTTCCTCGGTCCACATGGTGATCGCCCGCAACCACCTTGGATCTCTACCCTAACGTTAGGGTAGAGTCGGCCGATGTCGAGGCGGGTCGGCCGTGCCGTTCCTGCCCTCGTGCGGGACGCCACCCGCCACCTCTGCCGTGTCGGGGCCGACGACGCCCCCGGCGAAGACCGATGCCTGCAGGAGAGCGTGCGCATGATGCCCGGCGCCGCCGCCTGCCCGCCTTGATCCTTCGCCCCTGAAGCAGCGCCCGCACCCTTTCGCGCCCGCTGCCGCCTTGAGACCTCGGCCCGCTGAACGTGGGCTTCGCGAAGAGCCGCCCCGGCCTTCTCGCCTCCCGCACGCCGCTACGACGACGGCGTGCCCGACCACGACAGGGACTGCCTTCCTTGCCTTCTCCCGCACTGTCTCCCGCCGCGCGGCTACGCGGCCTGAAGCCCGACTGGCTGTCCGATCCGAAGGTCTGGCGCACCGAGATCCTCGCCGGGCTCGTCGTCGCGCTCGCCCTGATCCCCGAGGCGATCAGCTTCTCGGTCATCGCCGGGGTCGACCCGGCGATCGGCCTGTTCGCCTCCTTCACGATGGCCGTCACCCTCTCGATCGTCGGCGGCCGGCGCGCGATGATCTCCGCGGCGACCGGCGCCGTCGCCCTGGTCATCGGCCCGCTCAACCGCGAGCACGGCTTCGGCTACCTGGTCGCCGCCGTCATCCTGGGCGGTGTCTTCCAGATCCTGCTGGGCGCCCTCGGGGTCGCGAAGTTGATGCGGTTCGTGCCGCGCTCGGTGATGGTCGGCTTCGTCAACGCCCTCGCGATCCTGATCTTCATGGCGCAGGTCCCGGAGATGACCGATGTGCCCTGGCCGGTCTATCCGCTGATCGTGGGCGGGCTGGCGCTGATGGTGTTCTTCCCGAAGGTCACCAGGGTGATCCCGGCGCCGCTGGTCTCCATCATCGTCCTCACGGTCATGACCGTCGCCGCCGGGATCGCGGTGCCCACCGTCGGCAACAAGGGCGCCCTGCCGTCCTCGCTGCCCGTCCCGGGCCTGCCCGATGTACCGTTCACGCTCGCCACCCTCACCACGATCGCGCCGTACGCGCTCGCCATGGCGTTGGTGGGCCTGATGGAGTCGCTGATGACGGCCAAACTCGTCGATGACATCACCGACACCCGCTCCAACAAGACCCGCGAGTCCATCGGCCAGGGCATCGCCAACATCGTCACCGGCTTCTTCGGCGGCATGGGCGGCTGCGCCATGATCGGCCAGACCATGATCAACGTACGGGTTTCCGGCGCCCGCACCCGCCTGTCCACCTTCCTCGCGGGCGCGTTCCTGATGGTGCTGTGCATCGTGTTCGGCCCGGTCGTCTCCGACATCCCCATGGCTGCCCTGGTCGCCGTGATGGTGATGGTGTCGTTCGCGACGTTCGACCGGCACTCGATCGCGCCCCAGACCCTCAAGCGGATGCCCGCGGGCGAGATCACCGTCATGGTGCTCACCGTCGCCGTCGTGGTCGCCACCCACAACCTGGCCATCGGCGTCGTCGTCGGCACCCTCACCGCCATGGTCGTCTTCGCCAAGCGCGTCGCCCACCTCGCCGACGTCACCGCGGTCGTCGATCCGGACGGCACCCAGGTCGTCTACCGGGTCACCGGTGAACTGTTCTTCGCCTCCTCCAACGACCTGGTCACCCGGTTCAACTACGCCACCGACCCCGACAAGGTCGTCATCGACCTGTCCGCCACCCACGTCTGGGACGCCTCCTCCGTCGCCGCCCTCGACGCCATCGAGACCAAGTACGCCCAGCGCGGCAAGACCGTCGAAATCACCGGGCTGAACGACCCCAGCGCCCACCTTCACCGCAAACTCAGCGGTGAACTCGCAAACAGCCACTGACTCGCCCCAACCACCTGTTGACCGCCTTCCCGAAGGCCGCCCAGGAGCCTGGCGAGGCTCGGTGCGATAACGCGTCACCGGTGCTGCGGGCGCCATTCGAAGAGCAGGATGGTTACGTCGTCCCGCAGTTGGTTTTTCGCTGGTGGTCGAGGATGGCGTGGGTGAGCAGCCGCAGCACCTCGGCCGGGCGCTGACCGGCGGCGGAGGAGTGGATGATGAAGTCGGTGAACCGGTCGAGGCCGAACTCCGCACCGTCCGCGTCGCGAGCCCCTAGGAGGCCGTCGGTGGAGAGCAGGACGCAGTCGTCCGGTTGCAGGGTTGTCTCGTGGACCTCCCGGACCGCCGGGGCGAGGGGGCCGGCCAGGCCGATCGGAGGCTGCGGAGGGCTGTCCAGCATGCCGTCGAGCACCCGCTGGGCACGGATCAACAGCGGTGCGGGTGGCCGCAGTTGACCCATTGCAGTACCCCGGCGACCGCGTCGAGCCGGCACAGCACGCCGGTGCAGAAGTGGTCGGGCAGCCACTGGGCGAGCGCCTGGTCGACGGAGCCGACGACGTCGGCCAGGTCGCCACCGCCGCGCCGGGCGTTCCGTGCCGCCGCCATGGCGACCGACGTGGTCAGGCCGGAGACCAGATCGTGCCCCATGGAGTCGAACAACTGCAGACCTCAGCGTCGATCAAGCCGCTTCCCACAGGCCTGCGTCCAGAAGGCGAGCTGCCTTCGTGATGCTCCCGGGCATCAGGTGCGGAGCGCTTCGCGCAGATGGCACTCCTCGTCGCCGTCGAACGCGGCATGAGGCTGCCGTCCATCTTCGACAGGCAAACGATCGCCGCGGCGTGCCGAAGCACGGCGCTCAAGTGCATGGAGCGGCTGGGAGTCCCGGTCGCCCTTGCACCGGAAATCCTCGGCGCCGTGTCTGAAGCCGACGCGAACCGGATCCGGGACGTGGCCGACGTGGCCGACTATCTCAGCGCTGTGGCCACCCCTCCCTGACCGGCCTTCTCCCGACTCCGCTCCCGCTTGCCTCGGCTCGTCCTTCCATCCCGGCCCCTGCACGAGCCCCGCCGGAAGCCGTCCCCTCCGCTCGGCCCTGCTGCACAGTGAGCTCGTTGCCCGCCACCGACGGGCTCCGCGGCTGACGGCAGATGCGGAGCCAGGGACACTCGGGCTGGGCCTGGCTCCCGGTGTGCTCCTCGCCTCCGGCATCGTCAGCCAGCCGGAAAGTCCCCGCTGGCTGGTCGCGCATGGCCGCAGTGATCAGGCTCAGCAGGTGCTGACCCGGCTTCGTGGTGGTGACGGGGCTGCCGAAGACGAGCTGGCGGAGGTCGAGCGGACCCACCGTGCGACATGGGCGAGTGCTCCGCTGGCTCTCGGACAACTGCTGTCGCAGCGGCTCAGACCGGCCTTCACCATCGGCATGTTGCCGGTGTTCTTCCAGAACCTCGGCGGTATCAACACGATCCTTCTGCTACGCGCCGACGCTCTGCACCGACATCGGCTTCAACGACCGAGGCGCCCTGCTCGCCACTATCGGTATGGGAGCCCTGTTCATGCTGACGATGATTCGCGCTGATTCTCATCGACCGAAGCGGCCGCAAGCCACGGCTCGTTCACGGTGCGCTGGGCATGAGCGCGGGCAAGCGGACCGATCCTGTTTGGTTCGGATCCCGATGTCGGGGAGGCGCTTGCCGATCTGGCTGTCGGTGACAGGGCACCCTGGACGACCGCCCGGGAACAGGCAAGGAACGTCGTCCGGCGTGCCGACCTCGGCCCTACCGCGGCGAATCACGACAAGCTCGCGGACCAGGCTGACCATGGACGCCCCCCAAACGGTGACAAGTGATGTGAGACATGAGCCCTCACCAAGGAGCAAAAAGCCCCATCTGACCTGGGCATTTGACTTGATCACTAAAATCGGGTCC
The DNA here is from genome assembly GCF_040652715.1 of Streptomyces sp. NPDC048196. Taxonomy (NCBI): domain Bacteria; kingdom Bacillati; phylum Actinomycetota; class Actinomycetes; order Kitasatosporales; family Streptomycetaceae; genus Streptomyces; species Streptomyces sp. NPDC048196. Next base: position 44,331 of record NZ_JBEZMM010000045.1, read on the forward strand.
CATTCTAACGGGATGTACGTCCTGTACATTTTCTACAGAGGAAAGGGGCCGGCCATGCTGCGACCGACCGCCCGCTACGTCCTTCCGGAGTTCACCGAGCGCACCACGCAGGGGACGGTGACGATGGACCCGTACTCCAAGCTGCTGAGCGAGCGGATCATCTTCCTGGGGACCCCGATCGACGACACCGCCGCCAACGACGTCATGGCGCAGCTGATCCACCTCGAACACGCCGCGCCCGAGCGGGACATCTCGCTCTACATCAACTCCCCCGGCGGCTCGGTCACCGCGATGACCGCGATCTACGACACGATGCGCTTCGTGTCGTGCGACGTGGAGACCGTCTGCCTGGGGCAGGCCGCGTCCTCCGCCGCGGTGCTGCTGGCCGCCGGCGCCCCCGGCAAGCGGCTGGCGCTCCCGGGCGCCCGGGTGCTGATCCACCAGCCGTCGGTGAGCGAACCGTTCGAGGGCCAGGCCAGCGACCTCTACATCCAGGCGCAGGAACTGCTGCGCAGCCGCGCCATGCTGGAGGAGATGCTGGCGCTGCACACCGGTCAGCCCCGCGAGCGGATCGCCGCGGACATCGAGCGCGACAAGATCTTCGACGCCCCGGCCGCGCAGGCGTACGGCCTGATCGACGGGCTCACCCGTAACCGCAAGCAGTCGGCCGACCAGCACGCGGGGCGGTGAGCCGGATGTGGCCGCCGGAGACCCCGCCGCTGCCCGCGCTGACCCGCGCCGAGGGGCAGCTGATCGACTGCTACCTGGAGGCGCTCGACCTGCTGGGCCGGATCAACCCGGCCCGCGGCGGCGGCACCTACCAAGCCCTGCGCGCCGCTCAGGCACTGGTGAGCAAGGCCGCCGAACTACGGGACGCGCTGACGCTGATGCACAACCGGGGCGAGCACGAGCGGCACGGCGAGACGCTGGCCCGGGCCCTGCGGGTGCTGGACGGGGAACGCCGGGCCGGATACGTGACGGTGCCGCCGGCCCGGGAACCCTGAGCCGACACGCGCGCCCGCGCTGCCCGGACGGCGTAGCGTCCGCGCGTGCGGTAAGGGGGCGACGAATTGCGCGGGGCACCGGAATTACTGCGGTTACCGATGTTTCGCCCCAGGTCCGGGGGGTGCCGCAGGCGCCTCTCAAGCGCGTAACGGGGCAAATCCCACCATTCGGCGCAACTGTGGCGCATGTCACATTCGGCATTTTCAACTCGGAATTCGGGTGGCGGGTGCGTGAGGATCCCTTCGACGACAAGACCCCGCCACAGCGACGGGGCGGTCCGGCCGGGCGCCTAATCCCGCCGCCGTGCCGGATGTCCGGTCGATGCGTGTGGATCGGCGGGAGCGGAGGACCCGAGCAGTACGGGGTCCGGGGCCCGCACGGCCCGACGGACTCCTTGGGGTGAAGCCGTGGAAGCGGCCGGGCATCTTCGCCTGCCCGAACCCGACAGGTCTTCCTTCGCAGGCGGCTGACGAAGGGTTTGCGCATGACCGTGCGCACGCATACGCCACATCTGCTGGCCCGCGCCGGCGCCGTGTCCGCACTGGCACTGGCCACGCTCGGCGGGACCACGCTCGCCCCGGGAACCACCGCCGACGCCGAGGCCGCGACCGTCTCCGCACATGCGCTGCGGATCGCGGCCTCCAAGCGGGGCTCGCCCTACCAGTACGGGGCCATGGGGCCGTACCGCTTCGACTGTTCGGGCCTGACGGTGTACTCGTTCAAGCGCGCCGGCCGGGAGCTGCCACGCACCGCCGCGCAGCAGTACGGCCAGACCCGGCACATCCCGGCCGCCGCCCGGAAACGCGGGGACCTGGTCTTCTTCCACTCGGGCACCGGCATCTACCACGTCGGCATCTACGCCGGGCACGGCCGGATGTGGCATGCGCCCAAGGCCGGCAGCGTGGTGCGGCTGGAGAGGATCTGGAGCCGCGCGGTCTCGTACGGAAGAGTGCGCTGAGCTGCGGCGACGCCGGACGCTCGGTGAAGTGTCAGTGGGCCCCGGTAACTTGACGGGGTGACCTCGGAACTGAGCAAGGTGCTTACGGCCGCGGCGCGGGGCTGCTTCCCGCCCGCGGACGGTTCGGTGACGGTGCTGCCCCCGCCGTCCCCGCGGGACGTGGGCGTGGTGTCGTTCACCTGCCATGCCGTGGTGTTCGCGGACGTGGAGCCGTCCTGGGTGCACGACCGGACAGCCCCCGGCGACCTCGCCGGACCGCTCAGCCCGCCGTTCCTCACCGCGCTGGGTGAGCGGACCGGCCGCGAGGCCAACAACATCGACCTGGCCACGGTCGCCGAGGCACTGCCCGGCCCGCCGCCGCTGGAGCTGGTGGAGACCACGGACCGCAGCCATCCGCGGATCGTGCGGGCCCTGCGCCACCGCGACGAGGTGCGGGTCTGGACGACCGGGGACGGCGGGACGCTGGTCATCGGCCGGGGCGTGGCCGGCCGCCTTGAGCTGGCGGTGGAGGTCGAGGCCGCCGGCCAGGGCCGCGGTCTCGGCCGCCGGCTGGCGCACGCCGCCCGCCATCTCATACCGGCGGGCGAACGGCTCTGGGCCCAGGCCGCCCCCGGCAACGCCCGCAGCGTCCGTGCCCTGCTGGCCGCGGGGTTCGTACCGGTGGGCGCGGAGGTGCTGATGGTGCCGGTCGGCGGACGCGGCTGAGCCGTAGCCGCTGCGTGGGCAGGGCGCCGGTGGTGGCCTCCGGCTCGCGGGGCTTCCAGCGCGTGAAGCTCCCGGCGCGCGGGGCGCCCGGTGCGCGCCGCCGCGCGGCGCGTTCGGCCGCCCCGCCGTGCCGTGACGTCGGGCTTCCCCTCACAGCGGGCTTCCCATCACGGCGGCCTTCCGTTACGGCGGCCCTCCGTGACGGCCGCGCCGTCAGCCGACCGCGATCCGCCAGGGCAGGCTGATCCAGACGGTCTTGCCGCCGGTGTCGGTCGGGACGACGGAGAGCCGGCCGCCGGCCTCCGCGGCGAGGAAGCGGATGATGACCAGCCCCCGGCCGTTGTCCTGCTGGACCGCGGCGGGCAGCCGGCGCGGGCGGCGCGGGTGACTGTCGGTGACCCCGACGCGCAGTTCCTCGTCGCGGTCCAGGCGGAGTTCGAGGGTGAAGGTCGGGGACCGTCCGAAGGTGTGCTGGACGGCGTTGGTGGCGAGTTCGGAGACGATCAGGCGGACCGCGTCGGCGGTGGCGGAAGCGGCGGGCAGACCCCATTCGGTGAGCACCGCGAGGGCGTGTCCGCGGGCGAGGCGGACCGATTCCGGGGCGCTCGGCAGGGTGAGTGCGGATTCCTGGTGGTCTGCCATCGCGACGCCGTCCCTTTCCCACCGAGGCCGGCTCCGGTCCGCTGACCGGTGAGCCGGCGTGCCGCTCGGGTCAACGATGCGGCCTCGGGCTTCTGCTGGAGCGCCAGACTGCCACCCGTGCCCCCGGTGTGGTGCTCGATCCAGCAACATCTACAGATATCTATCGCTCGATGCGGTGAACTCTGCGACGGGAGACCGGATAGGGGACGCCGTGCCGGTCACCCAGCGTCACCGAGGATCAGATCATCGACGGCGCGGTGGCGACGATCGTCTCCACCGCTTGGTCGAGCTGCCCCTCCGTCAGGTCCGCGCGGGCGGTGAGCCGCAGCCGGGAGATCCCGTCCGGCACGGACGGCGGGCGGAAGCAGCCGACCGCGAGACCGGCCGTGCGGCAGTCGGCGGCCCAGCGGACCGCGGCCTCCGGCGAGGGGGCGCGGACGGACACCACCGCGGCGTCCGGCCGTACCGCCGTCAGACCGGCCGCGGTGAGCCGGCGGTGCAGTGCGCGGGCGACCTCCCCGGCCCGGGCGGCGCGCTCGGGTTCGCGGCCGATCAGCCGCAGCGCGGCCAGCGCGCCGCCGGCCGCGGCGGGGGCCAGGCCGGTGTCGAAGATGAACGTCCGGGCGGTGTTGACCAGGTGCTCGATGACCCGGGCCGGGCCGAGCACCGCGCCGCCCTGGGAGCCGAGCGACTTGGAGAGCGTCACGGTGGCGACCACGTCGGGGTCCCCGGCCAGTCCGGCCGCCGCGAGCGCCCCCCGGCCGCCGTCACCGAGGACACCCAGCCCATGGGCGTCGTCGACGAGCAGCGCGGCGCCGTGCGACCGGCAGGCGGCGGCCAGAGCGGGCAGCGGTGCGGCGTCGCCGTCGACCGAGAACACCGAGTCGGTGACCACCAGCGCCCGCCCGCTGTGGCCGGCCAGGGTGCGGCGTACGGCCTCGGGGTCGGCGTGCGGGGCGACCTCGGTGCGGGCCCGGGAGAGCCGGCAGCCGTCGATGAGGGAGGCATGGTTGCCGGCGTCGGAGACGACCAGGGTGCCGGGTGCGGTCAGCGCGGTGACCGCGGCGAGATTCGCGGCATATCCGGACGAGAGCACCAGAGCCGCCTCGAAGCCGCAGAACGCGGCGAGTTCCGCCTCCAGCCGGGCGTGGAGTTCGGTGCTGCCGGAGACCAGCCGCGAGCCGGTGGCGCCGGCGCCCCAGAGCTGCGCGGCCTCGGCCGCGGCGTGGGTGACCTCGGGATGCCGGGAGAGTCCGAGATAGTCGTTTCCGGACAGGTCGAGCAGCGGGCAGTCGGCCGGGCGGGGGCGCAGCGCGCGGACCAGGCCGGCGCGTTGGCGTTCGGCGCGGGCGGTGTCGAGCCAGTCGAAGGCCGAGCCGGGCGCCGGGCCGGCGGCGGGCGGGGGCGCGGTGTCGCGCAGCGGCAGCGCGGCGGAGTCCTGCGGCATCGGCGTCCTTCGTCGGGGGCTCGATTGTGGGCTGTCGATAGACGTTAGCGGTCGTTCCGCCCGGTCACGGTGTGGCGATACACACACCCCGATCGACGCGCGTTGTGGGAATCCTCCTTGGCCGGGGGCGGGGGCGTAGGACAGGATCATCGCCATGGACCTGCTGAACACACTGGTGGACAAGGGACTGCGGCGCGAGTTGCCGACCCGTGAAGAGGCGCTGGCCGTGCTGGCGACTTCCGATGACGAACTGCTCGACGTCGTGGCCGCGGCCGGAAAGGTGCGCCGCCAGTGGTTCGGGCGGCGGGTCAAGCTCAACTACCTCGTCAACCTCAAGTCGGGCCTGTGCCCGGAGGACTGCTCGTACTGCTCGCAGCGGCTGGGGTCGAAGGCCGAGATCCTCAAGTACACCTGGCTGAAGCCCGATGACGCCTCCAAGGCGGCCGCCGCCGGGTTGGCCGGCGGCGCCAAGCGGGTGTGCCTGGTGGCCAGCGGCCGCGGCCCGACGGACAAGGACGTGGACCGGGTCTCGGAGACCATCGCCGCGATCAAGGAGCAGAACGAGGGCGTGGAGGTGTGCGCTTGTCTGGGACTGCTCTCCGACGGCCAGGCCGAGCGGCTGCGCGCGGCGGGTGCCGATGCCTACAACCACAACCTCAACACCTCGGAAGCCACCTACGGCGACATCTGCACCACGCATGACTTCTCCGACCGGGTCTCCACCGTCCAGCAGGCCCAGGCCGCGGGCATGTCCGCCTGCTCCGGACTGATCGCCGGTATGGGCGAGAGCGACGCCGACCTCGTGGACGTGGTGTTCGCGCTGCGTGAGCTGGACCCGGACTCGGTGCCGGTCAACTTCCTGATCCCGTTCGAGGGCACCCCGCTCGCCAAGGAGTGGAACCTCACCCCGCAGCGTGCGCTGCGCATCCTGGCGATGGTCCGGTTCGTCTGCCCGGACATCGAGGTGCGGCTGGCCGGCGGTCGCGAGGTGCATCTGCGCAGTCTGCAGCCGCTGGCCCTGCACCTGGTCAACTCCATCTTCCTGGGCGACTACCTGACCAGCGAGGGCCAGGCCGGCAAGGACGACCTGGCGATGATCGAGGACGCCGGCTTCGAGGTGGAGGGCACGGACACCACGACGCTGCCCGAGCACCGCCGGCCGTGCGGCGAGCACGCGGCCGCGGCCCCGGAGACGGACGCCGAGGCACCCGCCGCCACCGTCCCCGCCCCGTCCGACGAGGCCCGCCGCGATCTGGTGTCGGTGCGCCGCCGCGGCGCCGGTACCGACCTCCCGCCCAATGCCTGAGCCGCTCGGGCCCCGCGAACTGCTCGCCCTGGACCGGCAGCACGTCTGGCACCCGTACGGGCCGATGCCCGGCACCGCCGCGCCGCTGCTGGTCGAGTCGGCCTCCGGTGTCCGGCTGCGGCTGGCCGAACCGGCCGAGGGGCACGACGAGTTGGTGGACGGGATGTCCTCCTGGTGGTCGGCGGTGCACGGCTACAACCACCCGGTGCTGAACGACGCCGCCCGCGGCCAGCTGGAGCGGATGAGCCATGTGATGTTCGGCGGGCTCACCCACGAGCCCGCGGTGCGGCTGGCCAAGCGGCTGGTCGACATCACGCCGGAGCCGCTGCAGCACGTCTTCCTCGCCGACTCCGGTTCGGTGTCGGTCGAGGTCGCCGTGAAGATGTGCCTGCAGTACTGGCGTTCCCTGGGAAAGCCCCGCAAACAGCGGCTGCTGACCTGGCGGGGCGGCTACCACGGCGACACCTGGCAGCCGATGTCGGTGTGCGATCCGGACGGCGGGATGCACGAGCTGTGGCAGGGGGTGCTGCCGCGGCAGGTCTTCGCGGACACCCCGCCGCCCGGTTTCGACGCCCCGGCCGACCCGGCGTACGCGGACCAGCTGCGCGAGCTGATCGGCCGGCACGCCGACGAGCTGGCGGCGGTGATCGTCGAGCCGGTGGTGCAGGGCGCGGGCGGGATGTCGTTCCACTCCCCCGAGTACCTGAAGGTGCTGCGGGAGGCCTGCGACGCGCACGACGTGCTGCTGGTGTTCGACGAGATCGCCACCGGCTTCGGCCGTACCGGTGCGCTCTTCGCCGCCGGGCACGCCGGCGTGGCGCCCGATGTGATGTGCCTGGGCAAGGCGCTGACCGGCGGTTATCTGACGCTGGCCGCGACGCTGTGCACCACGGCGGTGGCGGACGGGATCTCCCGCGGCGAACTGCCGGTGCTGGCGCACGGTCCCACGTTCATGGGCAATCCGCTGGCCACCGCGGTCGCCGACGCCTCGATCGAGCTGCTGCTGTCGCAGGACTGGGCGCAGGAGGTCAAGCGCATCGAGGCCGGACTGCGGGCCGGGCTGGCGCCCGCCGCGGACCTCCCCGGCGTGCGCGACGTCCGGGTGCTCGGCGCGATCGGCGTGGTGCAGCTCGACCATGCGGTGGACATGGCGGCCGCGACCCGGGCGGCCGTGGGTGCCGGTGTGTGGCTGCGGCCGTTCCGGGACCTGATCTACACGATGCCGCCGTACATCACCGGTGACGACGAGGTGGCGCGGATCTGCGCCGCGGTGTGCGCCGCGGCCCGCGAGGGCTGAGGACCGGGGCCCCGGGCCCCGGGGCCACCCGACGACACGGCCTTCGGCCGATGAGGAGTGACGAAGAGATGTCGGTGCTGTTCGTGACGGGCACGGGCACGGAGATCGGCAAGACGGTGACCACGGCCGCGATCGCGGCGGCCGCGCTCGCCCGGGGCCGTTCGGTGGCGGTGCTCAAGCCGGCCCAGACCGGGGTCACCGCGGACGAGACGGGCGATGCCGCGGAGGTCGAACGGCTGGCCGGCCCGGTCACCACCGTGGAACTCGCCCGCTACCCGGACCCGTTGGCGCCCGCGACGGCCGCCCAGCGGGCCGGTCTGCCGCCGGTGGGGCCGCAGCAGATCGCCGAGGCCGCCGCCGAGCTGGCCGTCTCGCACGACCTGGTGCTGGTCGAGGGCGCGGGCGGGCTGCTCGTACGGCTGGACGCGGAGGGCCACACCCTCGCCGACGCGGCCCGGCTGGCGGACGCCCCCGTGCTGGTGGTCGTCCAGGCCGGGCTGGGCACCCTCAACTCCACCGCGCTGACCGCGCTGGCGCTGCGCCACTACGGTCTCGACTCCCCCGGCATCGTCGTCGGCAGCTGGCCGGCCGACCCCGATCTGGCGTCCCGCTGCAATCTGACGGACCTTCCGGAGGCCGCCGGGGCCCCGCTGCTGGGCGTGCTCCCGGAAGGCTCCGGTGCACTGCCGCCGAGCGCCTTCCGGGCCGCAGCCCCGACGTGGCTGACCCCGGCGCTCGGCGGCAGCAAGGCGCCTCAGAGGACCGCGACGGTCTCCGTGTTGGCGTAGCTGAAGCCGTCCTCGTCGAAGTAGAAGACGCTCAGCTTCACCTTGTCGCCCTTGGCGAAGTGCGAGCCGACGGCCGGGCGCAGGGTGATCTGCGCGGTGTGGTCGGCGTAGTCGCAGACGAGATGGGCCTTCTTGATGGTGCCGGCCGCGATCGACTCCTCGTGGCCGGTGGTGTTGAGCTTGGTGGCGTTGGCGACCAGCTGGTGGTTGATGCCCTCGTCACAGGAGTACGTGACCTTCGCCTGCAGGCCGGGCTGGTGGAGCGTGACCTTGTTGATGGTCAGCAGGTTGGCCTTGGCCGCCGCGGACGGCGCGGCGGCCAGTGCGCCGGCGCCCAGCAGGAGCGTGGCGGCGGCGGTACCGGCGAGACGGCGCCCGAAACGGGTGGCCTTGGTCGACGTCGTCGACTTCATGGTGTTCCTTCCCCCTGATGCGGTCACCTTGGTCGGGCATGGCGGAGCATTTCCGCATGCGCGGTGACTGCGACAGTTGTTCGGTTTGACGGCTGATCATACGGGATCTTCCCGGCGGAAATCGGCGAGCCGTCGCACCGGTTCACGGGCACACTGCGGGGGTGGTGGATTTCGCGTACGCGGACCGGAGCCTCGCCCAGTGGTACGACCTCCTCAACCCCTGGGGGCCGGGCGACGACTTCTACCTGGAGCTGGTGATGTCCGCGGACTCCGTCCTGGACGTCGGCTGCGGTACGGGCACCCTGTTGCACCGCGCCCGGGCGCGCGGCCACCGGGGCCGGCTGTGCGGGCTCGATCCGGCGGACGGGATGCTGGCGCGCGCACGACGGCGCACCGACATCGAATGGCTGGCGGGCGATGCGCTGTCGCTGGCCGGCCGGAATCGCCCCGGCCCGGTCTTCGACCTGGTCGTGATGACCGGGCACGCCTTCCAAGTCCTCGTCGGGGAAGCGGAGTTGCGGGGTTCACTGGCGGCGGTCCGCGCCGCGCTGGCGGCGGGCGGCCGGTTCGCCTTCGAGACCCGTAATCCGCTGGCGCGACCCTGGGAGCGGTGGACGCCGGACCGGGCGGTGGAGGTGAGGGACGCGGACGGGGTCACGGTGCGCGTCGCCCACCGGGTCGACCTGCCGGTGCGCGGGGACGTCGTCCACTTCACGGAGACCTTCAGCGGGCCGGACGGCACCCGGCCGCGGACGAGCCGGAGCAGTCTGCGGTTCCTCGACGCCCGGACGCTGGGTGAGCGCCTGGCCGGGGCGGGGCTGACCGTCGAGGAGCAGTACGGCGACTGGGACCGCCGCCCGCTCACCGCGGACGCCCCGGAGATCATCACGCTCTGCCGGGCCGCGCCGGCCGGACTCGCCGCGCCTTCCGCTGGGGAGACTGACAGCAGCAGCGGGCATCGGCCGGCGCGGGAACAGCGGGAACGGCAAGAAAAGGGGTCGTCATGAGGCAGCGCAGGGGAGTTCCGCTCGGCACCGTCCACCACCCGGTCTTCGCCCGCTTCTACGCGACCTGCTGCGGGCCGGCCGCGGATGCGCGGGCGGGGGTGGCACGGCTCCGCAGGGAGCTGCTGACCGGGGCGACCGGCCGGGTCATCGAGGTCGGCGCGGGCACCGGGCTGAACTTCGCCCACTACCCGGGCACGGTCTCGGAGGTGGTGGCCATCGAGCCGGAGCCGACGCTGCGCCAGGTGGCGCGGGCGGCGGCGGCCCGGGCGGAGGTGCCGGTGGACCTGGTGCCGGGGGTGGCGGAGGCGCTGCCGGTGAAGAGCGAGGCGTTCGACACGGCTGTGGCGTCGCTGGTGCTGTGCTCCGTACGGGAGACCCGGCGGGCGCTGGCGGAACTGCGGCGGGTGCTGCGGCCCGGCGGGGAACTGCGGTTCTTCGAGCACGGGCGGGCCCCGGGACGCGGTCTGGCGGCGGTGCAGTGGTCGCTGGACCACACGGTGTGGCCACTGCTGATGGGCGGCTGCCACACCGGCCGGGACCCGCTGGGTGAGATCCGGGCAGCCGGTTTCGAGGTGGTGCGGGTGCGCCGGCTGAAGGTCCCGGAGCGCGGCCCGACGCTGCCGACCTCTCCGGCGGTGCTGGGACTGGCCCGGCGGCCGGCCGACTGACCGCACCGGGCCGGGCGCGCCGGCGCGGGCGCGTCGGGCCGGGGCGGGCCGGGGCGGGGCGGACGTCGTCGGTCAGCGGGAATACCTCCCCCGCCTGTTGGGTTGTGGCCCCGCAGGGGGCGCTCGCGACCCTTACGGGTTCTGTTCGACCGTCCCCTACGGGTCCCAAGGCCCCCTTGGCGCCGACGCTCACCGGTTCCCCGCGGGACCGGCCGGCGGGTCACAGGATCCAGGTGCGCAGTTCGTCCGCGATGGCGTGGACGTCCGCGGTGCCCTCCTTGATGAGCCGGGCGAGGTCGCGGACCCGTTCGGGCGAGGTGGCGATCTTCAGTCCGCTGGCGACGAGGTAGCCGTAGGCGACGGCGGTCGCGAACATCGCGTTCGAGCGCTCCAACGCCGGTACCTGGAGCAGGAGTTGGAGCAGCGCGGCGGCGCGGTCCGGCGGGTCGGGGTAGACGGGTACGCCGAATATCTCGGCGTCGTGGCGGCTGACCGCGGCCACCAGGGCACCCCAGTCGGTGACCTGGGGGTCCCCGGGGGTGTGCTGTTCGGCGATCAGGAGGAGCCAGGCGAGGTCGATGCGCAGTGTCACGTCGTGCCCGGCAGTCCCTCGCGGTCCGCGGGCGCGGCGGGGCCGGGCGCGCCGCCCGTGTCCCGGCCGAATTCCTCGGCGAAGACCCGCTCGTACTGCTTCATGAAGTCGGAGGCGGCCTCGACGAAGGTCTGGCCCACCTCGCCGGCGTCGCGCAGCACGAGCTCCTCGATGTAGCGGTTCATGCTCACTCCCCGCTGCAGGGCGCGCTCCCGCGCCGCTTCGGCAGTGGCCTCGTCCACCCGGACGTTCAGCTGTGTCTTCGCCACTCCCTCACGCTAGCGCGCCCGCGCTAGCACCGGCAAGCGCCGCCGGTCCGACCGGCCCGCGGTCCGCGTGCCGCTGCCGGGGGTGCCGGGACGGATGGCGCACGATGTGATCCGTTGTGCGACCGGACCGTCCACGACCGCTCGGCCGTCAGGAGGACCACCGCCGTGTCCGTGCCCGCTCCCGTGCCGCATCTGAAGCGCAGTCTGCGGCGCTTCGACATCATGGCGATCGGGATCGCCGCCGTGATCTCCTTCGATGTGATCGGGCAGATCGCCGCCGGCGGCGGTCAGGCCGTCACCTGGATCGGGGTGATCGTGGTGGCGTTCCTGCTGCCGTACGCGCTGATCTTCGCCGAGACCGGCGCCGCGTTCCCGCAGGAGGGCGGCCCGTATGTGTGGGTGGAGGTGGCGTTCGGCCGGCTGCCGGCCGTGCTCACCACGATGTTCTACTGGGTGACCAACCCGGTCTGGCTCGGCGGTTCGCTGGTGTTCCTGGCCGCCGAGGCCTGGGACGGCTTCGTCTTCCCGCTCGGCACGGGCACGGTGGCCGACTACGCCTTCAAACTGGTCTTCATCTGGATCGCGATCCTCACCGCGGTGATCTCGCTGCGCCGCGGCAAGTGGATCACCACGGCCGGTGCCGGCGCCAAGGTCCTGGCGCTGGCCTTCTTCACCGCGACGGCGGTGGCGTACGGCCTCCAGCACGGCTTCCGCGGCCTGGGGACGGCCGGTTTCGCGCCGACGGCGGCCGGGTTCCTGGCGCTGGTTCCGGTGCTGCTGTTCGCGTTCGTCGGGTTCGAGGCGCCGAACGCGGCCGGGGACGAGATGCTCGATCCGCGGCGCGACGTACCGGTCGCGATCGCGGTGTCCGCATCCGTCGCCACCTGCTGCTATCTGCTGCCGGTGCTGGCCATCCTGTCCGCCGCCCCGGCCGGCCGGATCACCGGCGTCGGCGGCTTCATGGAGGCGGCCCGGCTGGTCTTCGGGATCTACGGGAGCTGGCGCGGACCGCTGCTGTCCTTCGTCGCCGTGCTGTTCGCGCTGTCGCTGCTGACGCAGGGCAGCGCCTGGATGATCGTCGCCGACCGGATGCAGGCGATGGCCGCCGCCGACGGCGGGTTCTTCACCCGGGCACTGGGCGCCTTCCATCCGCGGCTGGGCACCCCGGTCCGGATGAACCTGCTGTCCGGCGTCACCGCCACCGTCTTCATGGCGGCGGCGATGAACCTGGCGAACGGCGACGCCTCGGCGATCTTCGGCGTGGTGCTCACCGTCGCCATCACCACCCTGCTGCTGTCGTACCTCGCCGTGATCCCCGCCCTGCTGGCGCTCCGCCTGCGCCACCGTGCGGCACCCCGCCCGTACCGCGTCCCGTTCGGCACCCGCGGGTTCACGGTCGCCACCCTGCTCGTCTACGCCTGGATCCTGCTCGGCTGCTGGGTGGCGCTGTTCCCCGGCACGCTGGAGCACCTCGTCGGGTTCCGCTACGACTTCCGGGCCACCTGGGGCGTCTCCCGGCTCACCTTCGAGGCGTTCACCCTCGGTACGGTCGCGGTGCTGCTGGCGATCGCGGCGGCCGGCTATCTGGTGCAGCGGTGGCGGGCCCCGTCCGCGGACGACCGGCTGCCCTGACGCGAACCGGCCGTGCTTGCATGGGAGTTGACCGGTCGCGACCGGCGCCGGTCACCGCATCGACGAGGGGGATCCATGCCACGTCCGTTCCGCTTCGGCGTCAACCTGCTCACGCTGGAGGCCGGGGATTCCTGGCGCCGGAAGTGCCGCCGGGCCGAGGAGCTGGGTTACGACGTCCTGCTCGTACCGGACCACCTGGGGATGCCGGCGCCGTTCCCCGCACTGATCGCCGCGGCGGAGGCGACCGAACGGCCGCGGGTGGGCACGTTCGTGCTCAACGCGGGGTTCTGGAACCCGGCGCTGCTGGCCCGCGAGGTGGCGACCACCGACGCGCTCACCGGCGGGCGGCTGGAGCTGGGCCTGGGCACCGGATACGTCCGCGCCGAGCACGAGACCGCCGGACTGCCCTGGGGGTCGCCCCGCGAACGGGTCGACCACCTGGCGCGCACCGTCGAGGAGCTGGACCGGCTGCTGGGCGCCCCGGAGCAGGCGCCGCGGCCGACGCAGCGGCCCCGGCCGCCGCTGCTGATCGGCGGGAACGGTCCGCGGATGCTGCGGCTGGCGGCCGAACACGCCGAGATCGCGGCGTTCACCGGCGGCCGCCAGGCACCCGGCAGGCCGGAGGGCACCCTGGAACTGATGCCCGCGGACGAACTGGCGGCGTCCGTGGCCCGCTACGAGCGGTACGCGGCCGGCCGCCCGGAGCCGGCCGAGCGCAACCTCCTGGTCCAGCAGGTGCGGAACACCCACGACCGTCGGGCGGTCGCCCGGGAGGTCGCGGACCGCGGCATCGGGCTGGACGAGGAGCAGGCGCTGGAGGTGCCGACCCTGCTGATCGGCACCCCGCGGCAGATGGCCGAGCAGCTGCGGGAGCACCGCGAGCGGTTCGGATTCTCGTACCTCACCGTCCTGGATTCCGCGCTGGAGGAGTTCGCTCCGGTCCTGGCGGAGCTGCGCGGCAGCTGACCGTCCCGGGGTGCGGAAATGTGGTGGCGGGCCGGGGGCAGCGGCTGCTTGGCTCGGCCGCATGACCGACATGGACATCCGGCCGGCCGTTCCCTCCGACGCCGAGACGGTGCTCGGCTTCTGGACGGCGGCCGCCGAGGGCACGAGCATCAGCGACGACGTGGAGGGGGTGCGGCGCCTCATCGCGCGCGACCCGGAGGCGCTGCTCCTGGCCGAGTCGCAGGGCACGCTGGTCGGCACGGTGATCGCCGGCTGGGACGGCTGGCGGGCCTCGCTGTACCGGCTCGCCGTGCATCCGTCCCACCGCCGGCGGGGCATCTCGAAGGCGCTGCTGGCGGCGGCCGAGGAGCGCTTCGTGAAGCTGGGCGGGCGACGCGGGGACGCCATGGTGCTACAGGCGAACGAGCGGGCCCAGCACGCCTGGGCGGCGGCGGGCTACCAGCGCGAGGAGCAGTGGCGCCGCTGGACGAAGCCGCTGGCCTGAGCGCCGCCGGCACCGGATCCACCCGGCCCCGGAGCCCGCCCCGACACCCTCGGGGCGGGCTCTCCCCACGCACACCATTTTGCCGATCCTTTACCATGGTCCTTCCCGGCCACGAGCGAAAGGTGTGTGAGCGTCCAGCCATGGGCGAGCCTCCCAGTAGTCGAGCATCCCGGCGACGATGCGCGAACCTCCCCGTCCTGTACCAGCATGGGACGGAGGTGACCCGATGACCGACCTGCTCTTCCTGGGCGTGGCGCTCCTCCTGACCCTCGCCTGTGGTGTCTTCGTGGCGGCCGAGTTCTCGCTGACGACCGTCGAGCGCAGCGACCTCGAACGCGCCGCCGAGCGCGGCGAGCGCGGGGCGGACAGCGCGCTGAAGGCGGTCCGCGGCCTGACCTTCCAGCTCTCCGGTGCCCAGCTCGGCATCACCGTCACCGGCCTGGTCATCGGCATGCTGTCCAAGCCGGCCATCGCCACCCTGCTGGCGGGCCCGTTGGGCGCCGTGGGGCTGTCGCACGGGGTGGCGGAGTCGGTGGCGCTGGTCCTCGGCACCGCGATCTCCACGGTCGTCCTGATGGTGGTCGGCGAGCTGGTCCCCAAGAACTGGGCCATCTCCCACCCGCTGAGCATCGCCAAGAAGGTCGCCACCGCCCAGCGCGGGTTCAGCGCCGCCTTCAAGCCGTTCATCCGGCACCTCAACAACACCGCCAACCGCACCGTCCGCCGGATGGGCCTGGACCCCGCCGAGGAGCTGGCATCGGCCCGCGGCCCGCAGGAGCTGGTCGCACTGGCCCGGCACTCGGCCAAGGAAGGCGCACTGGAGGCGGACACCGCCGAGCTGTTCGTCCGGACCCTCAACCTCGCCGATCTGACCGCGGAGAACGTCATGACCCCGCGGGTCCAGGTGGTGGCGCTGGAGGTCCAGTCCACCGCCGAGGACATCGCCAACGCGACCCGGGCGACCGGGCTGTCCCGCTTCCCGGTCTACCGCGGCAGCCTGGACAGCGTCGTCGGCGTGGCGCACATCAAGGACGTGCTGACCGTCCCGGCCGAGCGCCGGCTGCGCCACCCGGTCTCCGAGCTGCTGCGCGAACCGCTGCTGGTGCCGGCGACGCTGACCGTGGACCGGCTGCTGGACCGGCTGTCCGGCCGGCGCACCATGGCCGTGGTCATCGACGAGTACGGCGGCACGGCCGGCGTCGTGACGCTGGAGGACATCGTCGAGGAGGTCGTCGGCGAGGTACGCGACGAGCACGACCCGCTGGAGACCCCCGACCTGGCCCCGGCCGGCGACGACGCCGAGGGCCGCGCCGCCTACCAGGCCGACGGCGGCGCCCGCACCGACCAGCTGGAACGCATCGGCCTGCGGGCCCCGGAAGGCCCGTACGAGACGCTGGCCGGACTGATCGCCACCGAGCTCGGCCGGATACCGGTCGCCGGTGACCATCTGGAAGTGGCCGGCTGGACCATGGACGTCCTGGACGCCTCCGGCCACCGCGCGGCGCGGGTGCTGCTGCACGCCCCGCTGCCGGGCACCGACGAGGGGACGGAGACCGCCCGATGACCGCGCTCCAGCTGTTCGTGGGCCTGCTGACACTGGTCGTCAACGCCTTCTTCGTCGGCGCCGAGTTCGCCCTGATCTCGGTGCGCCGCAGCCAGATCGAGCCGTACGCCGAACGCGGCGACCGGCGGGCGACCAGCGTGATGTGGGGGCTCTCCCACGTGTCGGCACTGCTGGCGGCCGCCCAGCTCGGGATCACCCTGTGCACCCTGGTCCTGGGCGCGGTCGCCGAACCGGCCATCGCGCACCTGCTGGAACCGGTCTTCCACACGGTGGGCATCTCGCACGCGCTGGTCCACCCGATCTCGTTCGTGATCGCCCTGGCCCTGGCCACGTACCTGCACATGCTGTTCGGCGAGATGGTGCCGAAGAACGTGGCACTGGCCGAGCCGGTACGCACCGCGCTCGCCCTCGGGCCGCCGCTGGTCGCGCTGACCCGGGCGCTGCGTCCGGTGATCTTCACGGTCAACACGTTCGCCAACGTGCTGCTCAAGCTGCTGCGGGTGGAGACCAGGAACGAGGTGGCCGCGACGTTCTCGGACGCCCAACTGGCGCGGATGGTCCAGGACTCCCGGGAGGCCGGACTCCTCGACGAGCGGGCCCAGGAACGCCTCCGCGACGCCCTGGAACTGGGCCGCCGACCGGTCCGGGACGTGATCCTCCCGGCCGAGAAGGTGGTCTCGGCCCGCATGGACACCACCGCCGAGGAGCTGGAACAGCTGGCCGCGGAATCCGGCTTCTCCCGCTTCCCGGTCCTCGACGACACCCGCCGCATCCTCGGTTACCTCCACGTCAAGGACGCGCTGGACGCCGCCCCGCGCAACGTGCCGTTCCCCGTCTCGGCCCTCCGCCCCATCGCCCGGGTCCGCGCCGCGACCCCGCTGGACGACGTCCTGACCGCCATGCGGGGCTCCCGCACCCACCTCGCGGCCGTCATCGGCGACGACGGCCGCCTGGCCGGCCTGGTCACGATGGAAGACGTCCTGCGGGAGCTGGTCCTTCAATAACCCCACGTACTCGGCGGCAGCGCCGTACTCGCCGTTGCGCTTTGCGGGGCTCCGCACGTAGCTGTCTGCGGCGCCGCGGGGCTCGCTCGCCGTTGCGCTTTGCGGCGCCGCGCATGTAGCCGTCTGCTGCGTCGCGGATGTTGTTCGCCGTTGCGCCTGCGGCGGGCTGGGTTGTTGTT
Organism: Streptomyces sp. NPDC048196; assembly: GCF_040652715.1. Classification (NCBI taxonomy): domain Bacteria; kingdom Bacillati; phylum Actinomycetota; class Actinomycetes; order Kitasatosporales; family Streptomycetaceae; genus Streptomyces; species Streptomyces sp. NPDC048196. The sequence goes on from NZ_JBEZMM010000045.1 coordinate 61,257, forward strand.
GGGTGCGGTGACGGACCTCCGGGGCCTTGTTCGTGGACTGCTGTCGCTTTACGT
>NZ_JBEZMM010000046.1:0-60689 GCF_040652715.1 Streptomyces sp. NPDC048196
TCCTCCCCCCCCCCCCCCGTGCGCGCCCGCCGCCGGCCCCCCCCCCCCCCGCCGCAGCGCACGTACGGGTGCGCTACAGCCAGGCCGCGAACTCCAACAGCAGCTCGCCGCGCTGGCGGTCGCCCACGGCCGCCTCCCGCACCCCGGCGTCCACCGCCCGGAACAGCGTCCAGTCGCGCAGCCGCCCCCGGTCCACCTCCAGGGAGTCGGCCAGCTTGGCCATCCGGCGGCGGACCGCGGCGGCCGCACCCGACCCGGCCACCAGGTCCTCGAAGCGGTCCAGCACCAGCGCCGCCAGGTCGTACGCCCGCTCGCCGACCACCGGGGACGGGCCGATCGCCAGCCACGGCGCCCGCTCACCGGCCAGCACCTTGCCCTGGCGGAACGCCCCGTGCAGCAGGAACTGCTCCTCCGAAGCGGCCGCCAGATCACGGCGCAGCTCCTGGGCCTCCGTCACCAGCGGACCGGCTGCCCGGGTCAGCCCACCGACCGTCCCCAGCGCCTCCACGTCCTCCTCGGTACGCCCGGCCAGGGTCTCGAACGGATGGTCCGCCGGCGGCTCCACCCACAGGCGGCGCACCGTACCGGCCGCCTCCAGAAGGGCCTTGGCCTCCGGCAGCGAGCGCAGCGACACCCCGCTCTGCAGCCGCTCCAGCAACAGCGCACCGCTCGCCGCGTCGGCCCGCAGCAGCCGTACCGCGCCCCAGCCGTTCCAGGCCGCGAGCGCCGCCGCCTCGTGCCCGGCACGGCGGCCCGGCACCGGCAACTTCAGCGCCGCCGGCGTACCGTCCACCTGCCGTACGAGCGCCAGCAGACTGCTGCGGCCACCGGGGGCGTGCACCCGCTCCAGCGTCAGCTCCCAGTCGTCCAGCCGCTGCTGAACCAGCGTCGGCAGCGCGTCGAGCCACTTCCGTACCGGGCTGTCCGGGTCGCCGCTCACCGAACTCACCAAACGCTGCGGCGGTTCGATGGGTGCCGTTGCCATGCCTGCGCTGTCCCTTTCCTGGGGCCTTTCCGGGGTGGTGACCGCCGGTCGTTCAGAGCGCGCCCGCGGACGCGCTCGCGGAGCCGGACGGAGCGGCGGCCGAAGCCCGCTCCGTGAGCCCAGGGAAGGCTACGCCGCCGCCGCGCCAGCGCACCGCCCGCACCGCCGCCTCCCGCAGCGCGGCGGCCGCCTCCCGCCGCCGGGCCCGGCCACCGGCCCGTACGAGGTCCGCGTAGACGGCGGCCAGCCGGTCCTCCAGTTCCGCCGCCAGCCGCGCCGCGGCGGCCGGGTCGGGCACCGGGAACGGCAGTTCGTACGCGGCCGCCGCGGCCGCGGGCGTGCCGCCCAGCGCCAGCACTTCGCGGCGCAGCGCGTCCCGGCGGGCGCGGTGGGCGTCGTAGGCGGCCTGTGCCTCGGTGCGCCGGTCGCGGGAGATCCGGCCGCCGACCACGCCGTAGCCGTAGACCGCGGCGTGCTCGGCGGCCAGCGCCGCCTGCACGGCGGTCAGCTCCGCGCGGCCGTCGTCGCTCCGCTCGTCGCTCTTCTTCCGGGAGGTCATCGGGGCGGCTCCGTCAGCAGATAGGCGTGCGCCGCGCCGGCCGCGGCCACCGAGGCGAGCAGCCGGGCCAGTTCGGGCGGCGCGGTCAGCAGCGCGGTGGTCCGGTTGTCGGCGAGCTTGCGTTCCGCGGCGGCCAGGGCGCCCTGCGCGGCCTTCTCGTCCCCGGGCACCGGGGGCGCGCCTGCCTTGTGCGGGCGGCCCCGGCGGGCGGAGCCGGCGGGGGAGGGGGCGGCGTCCCCGGTCGTGAACGCCTGGACGTGCCGGGCCACTTCGGAGCGCAGCGGGCGCAGCCTCGGCTCCAGCGCCGGGTGGGCGGCGAGCGTCGCGTCGTAGCGCGCCAGCAGCGCCGTACTGTCGTGGGCCGCGGCCGTGCGCAGCCGGTCGGCGGCGGAGGAGTGCTCGTCCCGGTCGGGGGAGACGTCCTCGGAGCAGCCGGTGAGCAGCGCCGCGCCCCCCAGGGCGGCGCCGGCCAGCAGGGTCCTTCTGCGTGTGAGCGCCACTTTCGGCACGTTGCACTTCCCGGGGTCTTCCGTCGTGATCACCGCAGGCGAGAGTATCCGTGACCACCCACCGAATCGTCAGTACCCCGCCGGAACCGATAGGCTTTGATCCGACACGCGATCCACCCACAACAGCACACGCGGCCGAGGAGTCACCCGGATGAGCACCACCCAGAGCGAGAGGCTGCGCGGACTGCTTGAACCGCTCGTCGCCGCGCGAGACCTGGATCTGGAAGAGATCGAGGTGACACCGGCCGGGAAGCGCCGGGTGCTGCGGATCGTGGTCGATTCCGACGAGGGCGTCCAGCTGGACGAGTGCGCCGAGCTGAGCCGCGAGGCGTCCGTGGTCCTGGACGACACCGACGTGATGGGCGGCGCGCCCTACACCCTTGAGGTGACCTCCCCGGGCGCCGACCGCCCGCTGACCGAGCTGCGCCACTACCGCCGCGCCCTCGGCCGCCTCATCAAGGCCCAACTCACCGAAGCCGCAGGGTCCGGGGAGCTGATCGCCCGGATCACCGGCGTCGACGACGACGGCCTCGATCTGGAGGTGCCGGGCGTGAAGGGGCGCAAGCCGACGGCCCGCCGGGTCTTGTTCGACGAGATCGCCAAGGCGCGCGTCGAGCTGGAATTCAGCCGGAAGCCCGAGAAGCCCGAGACGGCGGACAAGCGCGACGCGCAGCACGAAGAGAAGATCGACGAGAACGACGAGAACAAGGAGGAGGCGTAGCCGTGGACATCGACATGAGTGCCCTGCGGGGGCTGGTGCGGGAGAAGGAGATCTCGTTCGACCTGCTGGTCGAGGCGATCGAGTCGGCCCTCCTCATCGCTTACCACCGCACCGAGGGCAGCCGCCGGCGGGCGCGGGTGGAGCTGGACCGCAGCACCGGCCATGTGACGGTGTGGGCGAAGGAGGACCCCGAGGACCTGGAGGAGGGTGCCGAGCCGCGCGAGTTCGACGACACCCCGTCCGGCTTCGGGCGGATCGCGGCGACCACCGCCAAGCAGGTCATCCTGCAGCGGCTGCGGGACGCCGAGGAGGAGATCACGTTCGGCGAGTACGCCGGGCGGGAGGGCGACGTCGTCACCGGCGTCGTCCAGCAGGGCAAGGACCCCAAGAACGTCCTGGTCGACATCGGCAAGCTGGAGGCCATCCTGCCGGTGCAGGAACAGGTCCCCGGTGAGGAGTACACCCACGGCACCCGGCTGCGGTCGTACGTCGTCCGGGTGGTCAAGGGTGTGCGCGGCCCGTCGGTGACGCTGTCGCGCACCCACCCCAACCTGGTGAAGAAGCTCTTCGCCATGGAGGTGCCGGAGATCGCGGACGGTTCGGTGGAGATCGCCGCCATCGCCCGCGAGGCCGGACACCGTACGAAGATCGCCGTGCGCTCGACGCGGTCGGGGCTGAACGCCAAGGGTGCGTGCATCGGCCCCATGGGCGGGCGGGTGCGGGCCGTGATGGCCGAGCTCAACGGCGAGAAGATCGACATCGTGGACTGGTCGGACGACCCCGCCGACCTGGTCGCCAACGCGCTGTCGCCGGCCCGGGTCAGCAAGGTCGAGGTCGTGGACCTGGCGGCGCGTTCCGCCCGGGTCACCGTCCCCGATTACCAGCTGTCACTGGCCATCGGCAAGGAAGGGCAGAATGCCCGTCTGGCGGCCCGGCTCACCGGATGGCGGATCGACATCCGGCCGGACACCGAGCACGCGTCGCACGCCGGGGATCACACGTCGTAGCCGCCGGAGCCGCGGCCCACGGAAAAATTGGTGGCGCCGCGGCCCTCCGACGGGAATTCTGAGCAACCGTTCGGCCCTTACCCCATCGGGGTGCGGTCGACGCGGGGAGGTAGACTTAAGCAGTGTCTGGCCGGACGCATGCCCGCGCATGCCCTGAGCGCACATGTCTGGGATGCCGGGAGCGGGCGGCCAAGGGCGATTTGCTGCGCATCGTGGAGATCGAGGGCGAGTGTGCCCCTGATCCTCGCGGTACGCTGCCCGGCCGGGGTGCATACGTGCATCCGACACTGGTCTGCCTCGACCTGGCGGTCCGCCGCCGGGCGTTTCCCCGGGCCTTTCGGGGCCGGGGGCCGTTCGACACGACGGACGTGCGTCGGTTCCTCGAACGGCACGCCGGTTGAAGCCGCCCACTGCAACACCGCACAGCAAGAACGCACAGCGCACGGAAAACCGTGCGGTCAGGTACCTCGCGAGTCGGAAGTAGGTCGAGATTGCGATGAGCACTCGATGAGTACGCGATGAGTACGCCCATGAAGTAGCGACGGTCCGGTGGACACCCCGGACCTAGAAGGAGCGAAGTGGCTAAGGTCCGGGTATACGAACTCGCCAAGGAGTTCGGCGTGGAGAGCAAGGTCGTCATGGCCAAGCTCCAAGAACTTGGTGAATTCGTCCGTTCGGCGTCCTCGACGATCGAGGCGCCGGTTGTTCGCAAGCTGACCGACGCTTTCCAGGCAGGCAGCGGCAATGGCCGCGCCGCCGGGAAGCCCGCGGCGCCGCGCAAGTCGGCCCCCGCGAAGCCGTCGGCGCCCTCTCCGGCGCAGGCGGCTCGTCCTGCTGCCCCGAAGCCGGGTGCCCCCAAGCCGGGCCCCGCGGCCCCGGCTCCGGCCGCCTCCGAGGCGCCGGCCCCCGCGGCCCCCAAGAGCACCACCCCGGCTCCCGGCCCGCGCCCCTCCCCGGCGCGCCCGGCAGCCCCCAAGCCTGCTCCGGCCGCGCCCGCGCAGCCCGAGTTCCAGGCGCCCCCGGCCGCCCCGTCGGCCCCCCGTCCCGGTGCCACCCCCGGCCCGCGCCCGGCCCGTCCGGCGCCCGGCGGCGGTCAGGGTGGTCAGGGCCGTGGCAACGCCCCGCGTCCCGGCGGCGAGCGTCCGGCCGCGCGGCCCGGCGGCCGTCCGTCCGGCCCGCGTCCGGGTAACAACCCCTTCACCTCCGGTGGCTCCACGGGCATGGCCCGTCCGCAGGCCCCCCGTCCCGGTGGCGCGCCGCGTCCCGGTGGCCAGGGTGGTCCCGGCGGACCGCGTCCGCAGGGCGGCGGCCAGGGCGGCCCCCGTCCCCAGGGCCAGGGCGGCGCGCGTCCGACCCCCGGTGGTATGCCCCGTCCGCAGGGTGCCGCGCCCGGCGCCGGCCCGCGTCCCGGCGGTGGCGGCGGTAACCGCCCGAACCCGGGCATGATGCCGCAGCGTCCGGCTGCCGGCCCGCGTCCCGGCCCCGGTGGCGGCGGTCGCGGTCCCGGCGGTGCCGGTCGTCCCGGCGGCGGCGGTCGTCCCGGTGGCGGCGGCTTCGCCGGTCGTCCCGGTGGTGGCGGCGGCGGTCGTCCCGGTGCGGGCGGCGGCTTCGCCGGTCGTCCCGGTGGCGGTGGCCCCGGCGGCGGTGGCGGCGGCTTCGGCGGTCGTCCCGGCTTCGGTGGCCGTCCCGGCGGTCCCGGTGGCCGTGGTGGCACGCAGGGTGCGTTCGGCCGTCCCGGCGGTCCGGCGCGTCGCGGCCGCAAGTCGAAGCGGCAGCGCCGTCAGGAGTACGAGGCCATGCAGGCCCCGTCGGTCGGCGGCATCATGCTGCCGCGCGGCAACGGCGCGACGGTTCGGCTGTCGCGCGGTGCCTCGCTGACGGACTTCGCCGAGAAGATCAACGCCAACCCGGCGTCGCTGGTCCAGGTCATGCTCAACCTGGGCGAGATGGTCACGGCCACGCAGTCGGTCTCCGACGAGACGCTGCAGCTGCTCGCCGACGAGATGAACTACATCGTCGAGATCGTCAGCCCGGAGGAGGAGGACCGCGAGCTGCTCGAGTCCTTCGACATCGAGTTCGGCGAGAACGAGGGCGGCGAGGAGATGCTCGTCTCCCGTCCGCCGGTGGTGACCGTCATGGGTCACGTCGACCACGGTAAGACCCGACTGCTCGACGCGATCCGCAAGACGAACGTCATCGCGGGCGAGGCCGGCGGCATCACCCAGCACATCGGTGCCTACCAGGTCGCGACCGAGGTCAACGACGAAGAGCGGCGCATCACCTTCATTGACACCCCCGGTCACGAGGCGTTCACCGCCATGCGTGCCCGTGGTGCCAAGTCGACCGACATCGCGATCCTCGTGGTGGCGGCCAACGACGGTGTCATGCCGCAGACGATCGAGGCCCTGAACCACGCCAAGGCGGCCGACGTGCCGATCGTGGTCGCGGTCAACAAGATCGACGTCGAGGGCGCCGACCCGACCAAGGTGCGCGGTCAGCTGACCGAGTACGGCCTGGTGGCCGAGGAGTACGGCGGCGACACCATGTTCGTCGACATCTCCGCCAAGCAGGGGCTCAACATCGAGTCGCTGCTGGAGGCCGTGGTCCTCACCGCGGACGCCGCGCTCGACCTGCGGGCCAACGCCGAGCAGGACGCGCAGGGTATTGCGATCGAGGCCCACCTCGACCGCGGCCGCGGCGCCGTGGCCACCGTCCTCGTCCAGCGCGGTACCCTCCGCGTCGGTGACACGATGGTCGCCGGTGACGCGTACGGCCGGGTCCGTGCGATGTTCGACGACAAGGGCAACAACGTCGAGGAAGCGGGTCCGTCGACCCCCGTCCTGGTCCTGGGTCTGACCAACGTCCCGGGCGCCGGCGACAACTTCCTGGTCGTCGACGAGGACCGCACGGCCCGCCAGATCGCCGAGAAGCGCGCGGCGCGCGAGCGCAACGCGGCCTTCGCCAAGCGCACCCGCCGGGTCTCCCTGGAGGACCTGGACAAGGTGCTCAAGGCCGGCGAGGTCCAGCAGCTCAACCTCATCATCAAGGGTGACGCTTCTGGTTCCGTCGAGGCCCTGGAGTCCTCGCTGCTCCAGCTCGACGTCGGCGAAGAGGTCGACATCCGGGTGCTGCACCGCGGCGTCGGTGCGGTCACGGAGACCGACATCAACCTGGCGTCCGGCTCCGACGCGATCGTCATCGGCTTCAACGTGCGGGCCGAGGGCCGCGCCACGCAGATGGCCGAGCGCGAGGGCGTCGACGTGCGCTACTACTCGGTCATCTACCAGGCGATCGAGGAGATCGAGGCGGCCCTCAAGGGCATGCTCAAGCCGGAGTACGAAGAGGTCGAGCTCGGTACGGCGGAGATCCGCGAGGTCTTCAAGTCGTCCAAGCTGGGCAACATCGCGGGTGTTCTCATCCGCTCCGGCGAGGTCAAGCGCAACACCAAGGCGCGCCTCATCCGCGACGGCAAGGTGGTCGCGGAGAACCTCAACATCGACGGTCTGCGTCGCTTCAAGGACGACGTCACCGAGATCCGCGAAGGCTTCGAGGGCGGTATCAACCTCGGGAACTTCAACGACATCAAGGTCGACGACGTCATCGCGACGTACGAGATGCGCGAGAAGCCCCGCGGCTGATCACGCAGCGACCTTTCGGGGCCGGTCGGCGGAAGAAACTCCGTCGATCGGCCCCGGCCGTTGCGTGTACGGTTCGAACTGACACGCACACCCCCGGCCCATGCCGGGAGGTGCCCCCAAGGCCCCACGGGTGGCTTGACCCGGCTTGCATGTACGTAGGGACGCTGTCCTTCGACCTGCTTCTCGGCGACGTACGGTCGCTGAAGGAGAAGCGCTCCGTCGTCCGCCCGATCGTCTCCGAACTCCACCGCAAATTCGCGGTGAGCGTGGCGGAGGTCGGGGACCAGGATCTGTACCGCAGGGCCACCATCGGCCTGGCGGTGGTGTCCGGGGACGTCGGGCACCTCACCGATGTCATGGACCGCTGCGAGCGCCTGGTCGCCGCACGGCCCGAAGTGGAGCTGCTGTCGGTACGCCGACGGCTGCACGGCGACGAGGACTGACCTGATGACGGGGCAGGTCGCCGCCGGTGGAAGCACAATTGTGGAAGAAAAGAAGGAGACGGACCAGTGGCCGACAATGCGCGGGCGAAGAAGCTGGCGGACCTCATCCGGGAGGTGGTCGCCCAGAAGCTGCAGCGCGGCATCAAGGACCCGCGGCTCGGCTCACACGTGACCATCACGGACACCCGGGTCACCGGCGACCTGCGGGAGGCTACGGTCTTCTACACGGTCTACGGCGACGACGAGGACCGGGCCAGCGCCGCCGCCGGGCTGGAGAGCGCCAAGGGCATGCTGCGCTCCGCGGTCGGTGCCGCGGCCGGCACGAAGTTCACGCCGACCCTGGCGTTCGTCGCGGACGCCCTGCCGGAGAACGCCAAGACCATCGAGGACCTCCTCGACAAGGCACGGGCCTCGGACGCCAAGGTCCGGGAGGCCTCCTCGGGCGCCAAGTACGCCGGCGAGGCCGATCCGTACCGCAAGCCCGGCGACGACGAGGATGACGAGGGCACCGCGTAAGAATGAAGCGTGAGAGCAACAAGCCGGGCGGCCTGATCATCGTCGACAAGCCGGCCGGCTTCACTTCGCACGACGTGGTGGCGAAGATGCGCGGTATGGCCCGCACCCGCAGGGTCGGCCATGCCGGCACCCTCGACCCGATGGCCACCGGCGTGCTCGTCCTCGGCCTGGAGCGGGCCACCAAGCTCCTCGGCCACCTGGCGCTGACGGAGAAGGAGTACGTCGGCACCATCAGGCTGGGCCAGACCACGGTCACCGATGACGCCGAGGGCGAGATCACCGCGTCCAAGGCGGCGCACGGCCTCGCCCGCGAGGCCATCGACGCCGGGGTCGCGCGGCTGTCCGGCGCGATCATGCAGGTGCCGTCCAAGGTCAGCGCCATCAAGATCAACGGCAAGCGGTCGTACTCCCGGGTGCGTGAGGGCGAGGACGTGGAGATCCCGGCCCGCCCGGTCACCGTCTCCTCGTTCGTGGTGCACTCCGCGCACGAGACCGAGGCGGACGACGGTACGCCGGTGACCGACCTGCTGGTCTCCGTCGAGTGCTCCTCCGGTACGTACATCCGTGCCCTGGCCCGCGACCTGGGCTCCGGGCTCGGCGTCGGCGGCCATCTGACCGCGCTGCGCCGCACCCGCGTGGGGCCGTACAAGCTGGACCGGGCGCAGACCCTGGAGCAGTTGCAGGCGGCGGTGGACGCCCCCGAGGGCGGCGGGCTGCCGATCATGCCGGTCGGTGAGGCGGCGGACGCGGCCTTCACCCGCTGGGACGTCACCGAGGCACAGGCCCGGTTGCTGCTCAACGGCGCGCGGATCGCGATGCCGCGCTTCGAGGCCGACGGGCCGGTCGCGGCCTTCGGGCCCGACGGGCGGTTCCTGGCGCTGGTGGAGAACCAGGGCGGGAAGGCCAAGAGCCTGGCGGTCTTCGCCATCTGACCCTGGAAGGCCGACCGGAATCCCGGTATCCGGGAGAGCCGGAAACCCGGCTTCCGGGAGGGGTGGTGGAACGCGGGCCGCCCGGCAGACACGGTGCCGGTCCGCGCTCCACCATCCCCCTCCTCTTGATCTCTGTCCAGCGCACCTCGGGCATTCACTCATTCGGTCAGGCGCTCGGAGTGAATCAAGGCGCGGACGGGGGCGCGTTCGCCGCACACCCCGCCAGGACGATCACGGCCTGCTTACCGTTCCAAGGACGGTACCGGCGGGAAGGATCGGCAATGGCATTGCTGGATGCCGATGCGGACACCGCACTGGTGCGGATCCGCGATCTGGCAGGTCACACGCGCGGAACGGGTTTCCTCGCGGACCACGAGGGCACGGTGGTCACCAGCCACGAGGCGGTGGACGGCGCGGCCGGACTGGTGCTCCAGCCCATGCGGCCGGTCACGGCCACCGGCGCGGCGGCCACCGCCTGGGCCCGCCCGGTGGAGCCGAGCGCCATCAACCCTCTCCCCGGTAGCGGCCTCGCGCTCATCAGGACCACCGGCTTCCGCCCGGACCGGCTCCGCCCCCTGCCGATCGGCACGGCCCGGCCGGACGCCGGCGCCCCGGCCCGGCTCTGGACGGGCGGCTGGCTGGACGGCACGGTCGTCGGCCCCGCCTCCGGCGTCACGTACACCGCCGGCGAGCGCGTCCACCACCTCGACCACATCCTGGAGCTGGCACTGTGCGCGGGCGGCCGGGAGGCCCTGCGGCTGGGCGGGCCCGCGATCGGCGGGCCGGTGCTCGACGGCCGGACCGGTGTGGTGCTCGGCGTCCTCGGCAGCGCACTGCACGCCGGCCGACGGGCCGGCGGCTTCGCCGTCCCGCTGCGCGCGGTCGCCGAGGCCGCACCCAGGGGCCCGCTGGCCGCCCTGCTGGCGCGCAACGCGGCGACCGTCCCCGCGTACGGCAGCGAACTGAATCCCGCCGGGGTGCTGCGGCTCACGGCCGTCTCCGCGGGCCCGTCCACCGCCGGCCCGGGCCCCGAACCGGTCGAACGTCCCGAAGTGCAGGGGGAGTTGACCCGCTTCACGGAGACGGCGGCGTACGGGGCGTCGGGGGCGCACGTGCTGGCTCTGGTGGGTGGCCCGGGCACCGGGCGGAGCACGGAGCTGGCCCGGCTGGCGGCGCGCCGGGCGGCCGGCGGGCCGCCGGCCCCCACGGTCCGGCTGCGCGGCGCCGACCTGCGGGCCGGCGACGAGGGCCTGCGCACCGCGGTGGGGCGCGCGCTGCGCTCCGCGGGCCGGACCCTCGTCGGCTCGGGACGTACGGCCGGCGATCCGACGGACGCCACCCCCGAGACCGTCGCCGCACTCGCCGTCGGCACCGGCCGCCCGCTGCTGGTGCTCCTCGACGGCCCGGAGGAGATGCCGGCCGCCCTGGCCCGGCACGAGCGGCTGGCCGAGTGGACCGCCGCGACGGTCCACTGGCTGCGCACCGCCCGCGTCCAGCTGGTCATCGCCTGCCGCCCCGCCTACTGGGAAGGAGCCGGAGCGCTCTTCCCGCCGGGGCTGCTGCACCGGCCGCGGCCGGGCGGTGCGGCGCCCGCCCTCCCCGACTGTGTGGCGATCGGCGACCTCCCCAAGAGGGCGGCGGAGCGCGCCCGGGAACGCTATGGCCTGCCGCCCGGCGCCCCGGCCGCCCCGGACGCCCGCCACCCGCTGACGCTGCGGCTGCTGGCAGAGGTGTGGGAGGAACTGGCCGGGGGCGGTGACCGGGCCGGGGCCGAACGCGGGGCCGGAGAGTCGGGCGGGAAGCCGGGTGGTGCGTCGGCCGGGGAGTTGTGCGGGGAGTCGCTCGGCGCACCGGACCGCCACCAGGTCTTCGACGCCTATCTGGACCTGATGTCGCTGCGGATCGCCGTACGCATCGCCGACGGTTACCGGCCCGCGCCGCGTGGCACCGCGGTGCGCAGGCTGGCCGCCCAGGTCGCCGGTCAGGTGCACGAGGCGGCCCGCCGCTGCCTCGCGTCCGTGGAGGGCGCGTTGGAGCGTCCGTCCTTCGAGGAGGTCTTCCCGGTCCGGGCCGGCTGGTCCGCCGCGGTGCTCGCCGAGGGCCTGCTGGTGCCGGCCGGCCCCGGATACCGCTTCGCCCACGACGAGTTCGGCGAATGGCTGCAGGGCGCCCACGTCGATCTCGACCTGCTGACCGTCCCCGGCCACCGCCCCGCCCCGGTCGTCGAGGCCCTCCTCCGGCTCGCCCGGCAGGCGGGGCGGGTCCAACTCGCCTTCCGGCTGGCGGAGTTGGTGCCGGCGGCGACGGCGACAGCGACGGCGGCGGCGATGGCCACGGCGGACGGCGAGGGTCTGCTCGGGGTGTCCCGCGGAGGCGGCCTGCTCCCGGGCCCGCGGGAGGACGTACCGCAGACCCCGCTGCTTACGTGCGGCGGTGACTCCAACTCCGGGGACGACGACGCCGGGAACGGCGGCTCTTGCGACTGCGACTCTTGCGGCGGGCACTCTTACGGCGGCCCCTCCTACGGCGGCCCCTCTTACGGCTGCGGCTCTTGGGCCTGCGGCTCTTGCGGCGGGCTGTCGGCGGACCTTACGGACGAAGGGGCGGAGCCGACTGTCCTGGGGGGCGAGCCGGAGCTGGAGTCGTGGCCGGGTCCGGGGCCGGGTGCGTTGGGGGAGGGGGCTGCGGTTGCGGCGTCACGGGCCGTGGGTGGCCCCCGGTGGGCCCGGCAGCTGCTGGCCGGCGTCCTGCTCAAGCTCCCCGACGCCGGGCCGTACACCGGCGTGCTGCGGCTGCTGGCCGACCGGATCGCCGAACGATCGCTGCGCGCGGGCGGATTCGCGCACACCGGACTGGACGCGTTCGGGCCGTGGTTCTGGGAGCGGCTGGCACTGGCGGACAAGGACCGGCTGGACTTGCTGCGGCGGCTGGTGCCGGCGGACGGGCGGGTGGCCGACGGAGCGGTGGGCCCACCGGCGCGCTTTCTGGACGCCGCGGTGGGGATGCTCCGCACCGACCCGCAGCGCGTCCAGCCCCTCCTCTGCTCGTGGTTCGACGACACCCGCCTCCTGGGCGCGGGACTGTCGAACCGCCCGGCCCACGGCCCCGTACCCCCGCCCCGGGCTTCCGCGCCGTTGCCGCCCGACCCAACGCCCCTGCCGGCCCCCTCCACACCGGCGCCGCGCGAGATCACCGTGGCGGCCGCCGCGCAGGCCCTGCTGTACGCCCACCGCCGGCGGGCACCCGATGCGCTCACCGAGGCGCTGGTGGCCACCGCGAACCCCAGGGGAGACGAGCTGCTCGGCGCGCTCGCCGAGGACGAGCCGTCGACGGTCTGCCGGGCCGTCGCCCGCTGGGCCCACGACCCCTCCCCCCGCCGCCGGGCGGCCGCCGCGTCCTACGGCCTGCGCGCCGCGCCCCACGCCCGTACCGAGGCCGACCGCGCCCTGCTCCGTCAGGCGGCGCTCGACCTGCTCTCCGGGCCACAGGGCACGGCGTACGAGATGCGGTCCGAACCGAGGGGCGAAGCGAGGGGGGAAGCGAAGGAGGAAGCGAAGGGCGAGCTACTCGCCGGACCGCTCGACGAACCCTGGACCGGTTCGGCGCTGGCGCTTCTGGTGGGCGACCCGGTCAGCCGCCCCCGCTACCTGGCCCGGGCGCTGGCCCGCTTCGTCGCGGGAGACCCGCAGCTGCCGCCCACGGCGTTCGCGGGTGCGCTGGCCGAGCACCCCGTGCCGGTGCTGGCCGCCTTCCGGGCCCGGCTCGTCGGGGGCGAAGGCCCACCGGTCGCCGCGGCCCTGCTGCGGCTCCTCGCCGGGCTCGACGCGCCCGGGACCGCCGCCCGTGCCGCCTCGCTCGTCCGGGACTACGCCCGGCGCAGCCCGGACCGCGCCGCGCGCCCGGTCGCGGAATTCGTCGCCCATCGCCTGGAGCGCGGACCGGCCGCCCGCGCCGCGCTGCGTCCGTTCGTCGGTGAGCTGATCACCGACTGCGCGGCGCCGGTCCGGTGCGCGCTGGCCGACGTGCTGGCGGAGGGCGGTTCCGGCGCCTCGGAGGCGCTGCGCGGTGACCTGCTGGAGGCCCTGCTGGCGCAGGAGGAACAGGAGAGGGGCCCGTACGGCTTGGGCCAGGGCGAGCACGGCGCCGCCGCCGACACCAGCGTCCTCGAAGCGCTGCTCCGGGCTGCCGCCGAGGGCTGCGCACGGCGGCCCGCGGAGCGCACCCGTGACCTGGTGCGGCGCACCGGCGCGCTGCTGGCCCGTACGCCGGGCGGCGCGGCCGGCTTCGAGCGGCAGCTGGCGGAGCTCGGCCGCCGAACGCCCGGCTTCGCCCGCCGGCTCCGGGGTGGGGCGGCGGATCCGGCGGGTACCGCCGCGGCGAGGGGAGCCCGCCCCCGTACGACCGCTGCCGGGGGTCGGGGCGGGTGAGGGGACCGGCGGGCGGGGCCGGGGTGCAGGCACCGGCCTCTTGGTCGGATGCCGCCGCGGTCGTCTTAGTCGGCTGCCTACGGTCGGGCACCCGCAGGCAGCCTCCGCAGGCGCCCGCAAGCCCCCGCAGGTGGCCGCAGTGGTCCGCAGGCAGCCAAGGCTGGGCACCCGCGGTTTGGCGTTCGCGGTCAGGTGTCCGTGAGACGGAGACCGGGTACCCGGCCCGGGGCGGAGCCGGTGTGGTGCTGCCATGAAGATCCACCGGGCGGTCGCCGGTGACCCTTCGCGCGAAGCACCACCCGGGGCATGGCAGTCTTAGACCTGCGCCATGCCGACGTGGCGCAGTGGACTGACAAGAGTTCGGGCGAGGAGCGGGCAGAGTGCAGCGCTGGCGTGGCTTGGAGGACATCCCCGAGGGTTGGGGACGCAGCGTCGTCACCATCGGCTCGTACGACGGTGTGCACCGCGGCCACCAATTGATCATCGGCAAGGCCGTCGCGCGCGCCCGTGAGCTGGGGATCCCGGCGGTGGTCGTCACCTTCGACCCGCACCCGAGCGAGGTCGTACGGCCCGGGACCCACCCGCCGCTGCTGGCACCGCACCACCGGCGTGCGGAGCTGATGACCGAGCTGGGGGTGGACGCGGTCCTGGTGCTGCCGTTCACCAAGGAGTTCTCGAAGCTGTCGCCGGCCGACTTCGTGGTCAAGGTGCTGGTCGACAAGTTGCACGCACAGGTCGTCGTCGAGGGACCCAACTTCCGGTTCGGCCACAAGGCGACCGGCAACGTCGAGGCCCTCGCCGAACTCGGGACCACCTACGACTACACCGTCGAGGTCGTCGACCTCTTCGAGCGCGGGGAGGCGGGCGGCGGTGAGCCGTTCTCCTCCACGCTCGCCCGCCGGCTGGTCGCCGAGGGCGATGTGACCGGTGCGCGGGAGGTCCTGGGGCGGCCGCACCGCGTCGAGGGCGTCGTCGTCCGCGGTGCCCAGCGCGGCCGTGAGTTGGGCTTCCCGACGGCCAACGTCGAAACCCTGCCGCACACGGCGATCCCGGCCGACGGCGTCTACGCGGGGCTGCTGCAGGTCGAGGGCGAGGCGATGCCGGCGGCCATCTCGGTCGGCACCAACCCGCAGTTCGACGGCAAGGTCCGCACGGTCGAGGCGTACGCGATCGACCGCGTCGGGCTGGACCTGTACGGGCTGCACGTCGGGGTGGACTTCCTCGCCTACATCCGCGGCCAGGAGAAGTTCGACACCCTCGACGCCCTGCTGGACCGGATGGCGGTCGACGTGAAACTGGCCCGCGGCCTCATCGCCGACGCCGGCTGACTGGCGGGACTTGGCGCCCTGACGGGGCTTGGCGCCCTGGCGGGGTTTGGCGTCCTGGCGGGGCTTGGCCTCCTGACGGGGCTTGGCGCCGCAGCCGGTTGAGGTCTGAGGGCTCGCCGCGGCAGACCCCCGCCGACGGAGGTCCCCCGCCGATGGAGGTCCCCGCCGACGCAAGCCTTTCTCGTCGCCTTTCGGCCGAACCACTTTTTTCCCCGCCGCCCACCCCCCTTCGGGGGGTGGGCGGGTGTAGTGCTGCGGGTGCCGGGTGCCGGGTGCCGGGTGCCGGGTGCCGGGTGCCGTGTTGCCGGGACCGGGTGGTAGTGCTGCGGGTTGCCGGGGCTGGGTGGTAGTGCTGCGAGTGGCATGTTCCGGGCCCGGTGGTATTGCTGCGGGTGCCGTGTCCGGGCGGGTGTTGTGCTCCCTGCAGGGCTTCCCGGCAGCGCTGCGGCGCATGCCAACTCGGCTGGAAGCAGGCGGAGTTCGACCGGGAATGGTTCACTCGTTCGGGTCGGCGTGCGGTATGGGCGTGACGGCTTCCGCGGAGTCGCAGCCCGCCGCGACGTACATGACCTTCATGACGCTCACAACGGTCATGACGCTCACAACGGTCATGACGCTACAAACGGTCACCACGTTCGCAACGCTCGCGACGTTCGCAACGCTCACGCCGTCCACGGAGCAGCCCCGCATCGCATGCCGGGCCGGCAGCCAGGCATGGCAAACGGGTCGGGGCCCGGCACCAACAAGGTGCCGGGCCCCGACCCGTATCGCTCGCTCTGCCCGTGCGCGTAGAGCGATACGCGCGCTACTGCGGAGGCGGCTGCTGCTGCCAGCCCGGGGCCAGGCCGGACTGGTCCGGCTGGGGGGCGTCCGGGGCGGGCTGTTGCTGCTGCCAGTGGGCCGGCGGCTGGGCGGGCTGCTGGGTCCAGCCGCCCTGCTGCGGCGGGTAACCGGCCGGCGGCTGGCCCTGCTGAGGGTGCTGTTGCGGCTGCGCCTGCTGTGGCTGTCCCTGTTGCGGGTGGCCCTGCTGGGCGGCGTACTGCTGCTGTTGCTGGGCGTACGGGTCGCCGCCCATCTGCTGCTGCGGGTACATCCCCTGCGCCTGCTGGGCCCGCGCGAAGTCCTCGGCCACCAGGGCGGAGAGGTTGAAGTACGCCTCGCGGGTCTTGGGCCGCATCATGTCGAGGTCGACCTCGGCACCGGCGGCGAGATGCTCGTCGAAGGGGACGACCACGACGCCGCGGCAACGGGTCTCGAAGTGCGACACGATGTCGTCGATCTTGATCATCTTGCCGGTCTCGCGCACACCGGAGATGACCGTGATGCCGCGCTGCACCAGGTCGGCGTAGCCGTGCGCGGAGAGCCAGTCCAGGGTCGTACTGGCACTGCTCGCACCGTCCACGGACGGGGTGGAGATGATGATCAACTGGTCGGCGAGGTCGAGGACTCCACGCATCGCGCTGTAGAGCAGACCGGTACCCGAGTCGGTGAGGATGATCGGGTACTGCTTGCCGAGGACGTCGATCGCCCGCCGGTAGTCGTCGTCGTTGAAGGTCGTCGAGACGGCCGGGTCGACGTCGTTGGCGAGGATCTCCAGACCCGACGGGGCCTGCGAGGTGAACCGGCGGATGTCCATGTAGCTGTGCAGATGCGGGATCGACTGCACCAGGTCACGGATGGTCGCACCGGTCTCGCGGCGCACCCGTCGGCCGAGCGTGCCGGCGTCCGGGTTGGCGTCGATCGCGAGGATCTTGTCCTGCCGCTCGGAGGCGAGCGTGGAGCCCAGCGCAGTGGTGGTCGTCGTCTTGCCGACGCCGCCCTTGAGGCTGATCACCGCGATCCGGTAGCAGGACATCACCGGCGTACGGATCAGCTCCAGCTTGCGCTGCCGCTCCTCCTGCTCCTTCTTCGCGCCCAGCTTGAACTTCGACGGCTGCGCGTTGGCGCCCGGCTTGCGCTTCTTGGGCTGGTTGCGCAGCAGCCGGTCGGAGGTCAGCTCGACCGCTGCGCTGTATCCGAGCGGAGCGCCGGGAGCCGCCCGCTGCGGCTGCTGCTGGCCGGGCTGTGAGTACGTCGCGTAGTTCGCCGCGGCGTTGGGGTCCGCCTGCTGGCCGGGCAGCGGCTGATACGGCGTCTGCTGGCCCTGCTGGCCCTGCTGAGCCTGCTGCTGTGCCTGGGCGGCCTGCTGTGCCTGGGCCGCCTGCTGGGCCGCCTGGTGCGGGTCGTATCCGGCCTGCTGCTGGCCCTGCTGGGGGTAGCCCTGGGCCGCGGTCTGCGGGTAGCCGTAAGCGGGCTGCTGCGCGGCCGCGTTGGGGTGCTGCTGCGGCTGGCCCTGCTGCGGATAGCCGTACGCGGGCTGCGGATAGCCGTAGGCGCCCTGCTGCTGCGCGGGCTGGCCCTGCTGGGGGTAACCGGCCTGCTGGGGCTGGGCCTGCTGCGGGTAAGCGGCCTGCTGCTGTGCCTGGGCGGCCTGCTGTGCCTGGGCCGCCTGCTGTGCCTGGGCCGCCTGCTGGGCCGCCTGGTGCGGGTCGTATCCGGCTTGCTGCTGGCCCTGCGGGGGCACGCCCTGCTGCGGCTGCTGGCCCTGCTGGGCCGGCTGCTGCTGACCGGCCTGGGCCTGGGCCATGCGCGGGTCGGCCGGCTGGAACTCCGGCGGCAGCGGCGGCAGTCCACCCTGGCCGGGGACGCCCTGCCCGGGCACGGCCTGGCTCGGGACACCCTGCTGCTGACCGTCCGTCGCGGCGCCCCACGGAGCGCCCTGCTGCGGCACACCCTGCTGCTGCGGAGCACCCTGCGGCCCGCCCTGCTGGGGCTGACCGGGCGGACCCTGCTGAGCCTGCGGCTGGCCCTGCGCGCCTGCGCCCTGCATGCCTGCGCCCTGTACGGGTGCGCCCTGCGGCTGCGCCTGCTGCGGCACCGGCGACTGGCCCGCCTGCGCGCCCTGAGCGGCAGCGTCGGGAGCGGACTGGACCGGCTGGGCCGGCGGGGCCTGCTGTGCCGGGGGAGCGGCCGCCGCGGCCTGGGCGGCGCCCTCGGCCGGGGAGTTGGGGGCCACGGCCTCCGGTTGCGGTGCCGGGGCGGCGGCCGCGTGCTCCGTCCCGGGCGTCGCCGCGGCCTCCGGCTCGGTGTCGTCCTCGTCGTCGTCCCAGAGGGAGGCCGACGGGTCGACGCCCGTGCCGGAACGCTTGTTGCCGCCGTCGGACGCGTCGTTCGCGGCCGGCGCGGGCTCCGCGGCAGCCTCCGGCGCGACCGGGGCAGCAGCGGCGGCCGGCGCGGCGCCGTCCGCGCCCTGCGGCCGCAGCGTCGGGAAACCGGGTGGTGCGGCGTCCACGGCCGGTGCGCCCTGCTGCGGCAGGCCCGGCACCGGTGCGCCCTGAGACGGCCCGGTCAGCGGCTGACCGGTCGGGGGACCGGGCGGCGCCGTTGCGGGCGGAGTGGTGGGCGAAGGCGCAGGAGAAGCCGCGGCACCGGCGCCACCACTGGTGTCGTTGCTCGCGTACCAGGCCGGCGCGGCAAAGTCGATCTTGAACTCGCCGGTCAGGTCGAACTCGGACTGGTCGTCGTCAGGATCGTTTCCGTCCGGACGGAAAGCCTCCTGCTCGTTCACTGTGCCTCCTGGTGTACTGCAACGCACCTGAACGGCAGGACCGGATACAGGCGGATCGTTCGGGTGTAGCGGAAGTCGGAACACACCACCCGGGGTTGCGCCAACACTAACTGTCTCCATCCCCGTATCGACTGCCGTCGCGCTGTGCTCCTGCGGCTCTCCCACACAGCCTAATCAAGAGTCGGCCCATAACGGCAGTCGGTGCCATGTCGTCTTCAAGCCCTTCGGCACACCTACGGGCGCACCCGGCGATTACGCCTGTGGATGCGCCCGTGCGGCCGTGCCGAAGGTGTTTGTTCAGGTATCAGTCCATACGGCGCGGGCCGCCCAGCAGGTTGGTCTCCGCCTCCGTGGGCTGGGTCATGACGAATTGGTGACCACCGTCACGACGGCACCACAGCATGGCATTGTCGCTGAGCGTCGGCAGCACCGCGCCGACCTGCTCCGGCAGCCGCATGATGCGCGTCACGACCTCCGCCTCCTCCGGCGACAGCCGCTGCAGGCCGACGAGGTCGGCACGGCTGAGCATCTGCGGCGACCGCGGGCCGAGGAACGGCAGCACGGTCAGCACCGACTGCCAGGGGCTCGGGGCGAGCTGATTGCGCGGCGGCCGCGCACCCATGTCCCGTACGACCAGCACGGGGCTGGAAACCGACGGCCCCTGGGGCGCGATCTGGCGGACGTCATGGACGGACACGCACTGCTGGCCACCGCCCGCGCTCTGCGCCATCTGGCCCCAGGCGGGCGGCCGGGCGGTCTCGACCGCGACCCGGGCGCCGGTGGCGACCGTACGCAGCGCCAGCACCTGCGCCATCCACATGCTGCCGACGAGGACGACCTCCAGCGGGGTCGGGCGCAGCAGGCTGAGCACGGCGGGCTGGTTCTGCGGGTCGATGCCGATGATCACGCCGTCGTCGCCGACCGGCAGGGTCAGCGCGGCCAGCGACTCGGCGGTCAGCACATGCGGGCTGCGCCGCGGGCCGCGCAGGCCGTAACCGGGCCGGGGCCTGGGCCCGGACGGCCCGTTCTGCTCCTCCTCCGGACGCGGCTGGTGCGACAGCCGGCGACCGTCACCGCCACTGACACCCGCCGACAAAGGGGGATTGCGCCAGCCGTCGCTGCTGGTGTTGACGCGGGGCTGATACGTGGGCGAGGCCATCAGCGGGTACCTCCGAGGGGGAGCGTGGCCAGCAGGCCGGGCAGCTGTTCACGGTCGAGGCGGACCAGCCCGACCTTCGCGGAACCGGAACGGCGCTCCAACTCGTCCTGGGCGGCGGAGAGTTCGTTCTCGCTGCGGGTGGAGAGGCGGACGTAGCCCGAGATCGCCGGGGCGCGGCCGCCGCCGTGCGTGGCGGTCAGCGCGAACGTGCTGGCCATCGCCCTGGTGCTGGTCAGCAGCTGGGTGACGGCCGCCAACGGTGCGCCGCCCTGGCCCAGTTGGGGCCACCGGCCGATCCAGTACGTCGAGTGCCAGCGGTCGTCGCAGCGCATCGCCCGCGTGGTCTCCTGGGTACGCCGGACCGCCCGGCCGTCGCGGCCCATCGCGCCGTTGGCGGCCCGCGGGCTGACGCACACGGCCGTGCCGATCGAGGCCGTGACCTCGCGCTCGTTGAGCACCCTGGCCCGCACGCCGTGCGCGGTCAGCCGGCTGACGAGCTGGTCCGCGGCGCGCAGCAGCGAGCGCTTGGCGCCCTCCAGACCGCCGCCGCGGGCCTCGATGGCCTCCGAGCACAGCTCCGGGTCGAGCTTGAGGGCGATCCAGGTCAGCTGGATGGCCGGGGTCTGCGACTGCGCCTGCAGCGGGGCGTACGAGCGGGACGCCACGGCCTGTTCGGGCAGGTGCGGCGCCGGCGCGGGCTGGGTGTACTGCACGAACTGGACGGACTCCAGGTGGATGTCCTCGATGTCCAGGGCGGTGTGCAGCACCTCCAGCGGCAGCATGTGGCTGCCCCGCTGCGGCCGCAGCGGCTCGTCGCGCGCGTCCACCTGGACGATGGCCGTCAGGAACGTGCCGTCGCCGACGAAACCGATGGCCCGCTGATCGGCCTCGGTCGTGTACTCGTAGGTGCGCAGGGCCGGTTCGCACTCCACCACGGGGGCGATCGCCGGGTCGACGCCCTGGGTGGCCGCGAGCGCGGCGGTGCTGTTCTTGCTGCGGCGCTTCATCGCGCGCACGGTCGTGATCCACTCCGGCAGCGGGATCTTGCGCCGCCGGCCGAGCGCGAAGACGACCAGCACGGCCGCGACGACGGCGGCCGCGGTCAGCGCGGCCGGGTGGATCGACCAGCCCACCAGCACCAGTGCGGCGGCGAGTTCGATGATGGCCAGCTGCTGGACGCGGACACCGCCGATCGTGCCGGCCTGCTGGCGCAGCCGCGGTGCCACCGGGCCCGCCGGGCGGGCCGCGGAACTCCGGCCGCCATTTCCTCTGTTGCCCGAAGCTGTGCCGTTTTGGCCAGCATTTCCCGCGGATTGCGGTGCCCCGGAAGGCTGTTGCTGCTGTTGCCGCCCATTGCGGCGTCGAGCCCTGGTGGCGCTGGACATCCCCCGGCCTGCTCCTCTACTGGTGATGTGGGCCTCTAGGCGTATGGGCCGCCGCTGAGACTGGTGCGTTGGAAGGTGGCACCCGTACCGTACGGGTCGATCGACACACGGCATAGTAGAGGGCGCTACGGCGTGAGTGCCGGGGGCGGTTCGATGTGGATCCAACAGGCGGGGAGAGAAAGCAATAATGGCATCACGTCGGGACGAGCTGAATGCGTATTCGTTTGCCCGAAAGCGCACGAATGCGGCATTCCTGAAGCCGCTGCCGAACGGATCGATCGAGAGCGCCCCCAAGCCGCTCAAGGCGGTGGTGCCCAGCATGATCATGGGCGTCCTGATGCTCGTGGGATTCGGCGCGTGCGGCATTCTCAAGCCGGTGGCGCCGTCGGGGTGGGACAAGCCCCAGGCGAATCTGATCGTCGGAAGCGATTCCTCCACGCGTTATGTGGTTCTTCCCAACACCGACCTCAACGGCCACAAGCAGAATCTGCTGCACCCCGTGCTCAACCTCGCATCCGCGAAGCTTCTCCTCGACCCCGATAAGTACAGCGTGGTGAAGGTCCAGGAATCCGAGCTGGACGGGAAGATCACGCATGGTCCGGCGGTGGGTATCCCGTATGCACCCGATCGCCTCCCCACCCCCCAGGACGTCGACAAGCCGAAGGTATGGGCGGTGTGCGACCGGCCCGGTAGCGGCAAGAACAGCAAGCCTCAGCAGGCCGTCTTCGTTCTGAGCGGAAAGGACACGCAGCTCGTCGACGACCCGCGCAAGGGCAGGCTCGACGTTCACGAGGCCCTGTACGTCGAGGATCCCGACGGCAAGAGGTGGCTGGTGGACAACAACGGGACGGCCTTCCAGTTCGATTCCACACTGGGTGGGCACATCGCACCTCCCCAGGGGCCGGAGAAGACCAACAGGGACCTGGAGCGCATCATCTTCGGGGACTCCGTCGAGCCACAGAAGGTCTCTCCGGAGTTCATGGCCACGCTGATCAAGAGCCCGGTGCCGATCGCCATGCCCAGGATCACCGGTGCGGGTCAGCAGACCCCCGTCAAGGACGCGCCGGACAAGTACCGGACCGTCGGCACCGTGCTGCAGGCCGACGACTCGCCGCAGAAGTATGTCGTCATGGGCGACGGCGTCTACAAGGTGTCGAACTTCATCGCCAAGCTCCTTCTCCAGGGGCAGAACGCGCAAGACCTCAACAAGGACGGATCTGCGCTGACGCCCAAGACCGTCTCCACCACGAGCTTCACCCCGAAGACGGATGACTCCGGCCACGTGATGGACTTCATGGGCAAGATCCCGAACACCGATGTGCCCATGCCCTGGCCGGCGGACGAAGTCTCAGCCGCGAACAACTACAAGCAGGACTCCCAGACCGGTGGCCTGAACACCCCCACCGGCAACGGGGTGGCTTGCAGTGTCTACAAGGGCACCAACACCAAGTACCCGGGTGAGGCGAACAAGCTGCTGGGATTCCCGAACGGCGTGCCCAACATGCAGACTTGGGTCGGAAAGGACTATCCCGCCAAGATTGCTCCGGGCGCCAGCTCCTACGTCACCCCTGGCAGCGGCCTGCTCTACCGACAGGCGAGCACACCCTCCGCGAAGTTCGGGAGCCTCTTCCTGGTCACCGACACCGGGCTGCGGTACTCGATTCCGGAGAACAATGACGGTGGAAACAAGGCAGGTAAGGCAGACCAGGATCAGGGTCAGTCGCAGCTCCACCTCGGGTACAAGTCGGCCCACCCACCGCTGATCCTCAAGACCTGGTCCGAACTCCTCTCGGCCGGCCCTTCCCTGGATGTGCAGAGCGCCAAGAAGCCTCAGGCGTCCTGATCGCCGGATGCCGTACCGAATGCCGATGTACCGGTATCGGTGCGGCATCCGTCCGTAGGGCGGGCCGGACCAGATTCGCTTGCAATTCTCCACACGCCACACATTTCTCCATCTGACCGATAGCGCCTCATCTGCCCGAATTCCATGAACGGCACTGTTCTGGCCGGGAGTTGGGATTGTTGTGATCCCGTCACAAGGGCAGGCCTGCTGTTGGGTGGGGGCGCGCGGAGTGGTTAAAGTGGTCAGAGGCGTCAGCAGGAGATGCCGACCACGCAAGCTGGCGAGCCGGCGGGCGCGGGACAACGTACAAGTCTCATGGGGGACGTTGACTATGGCTGGTCAGCAGTACACAACCACCGAGGAGGAGATGGTCGCGTTCAGCGGCAAGATCTCCTCGGTCAATCAGTCGATCCAGGGTGAGATCTCCCGCCTGAACACGGTCGTCGACACCATCACCTCGGGGTGGAAGGGTGCTGCGGCTTCCTCGTACAACCAGCTGCAGTCGCAGGTGAACGAGGACGCCAACCGTCTCAACCAGCTTCTGGGTGAGATCAAGGAAGCGATCGACGAGACCACGAAGAACTACTCCGCCTCCGAAGAGGAGCAGGCGCAGTCGATCTCGCACATCTCCGCCTCGGCTTCCCCGTTCGGATGATGGGGCCGCGCCGCTGACCGCGGCGCCCGGCCTACTCGCCGCAGCCCGTGCCGGCCCTCGCGCCGGCCCGCTGCGGCATGTGAATCGACCAGCAGCATCAACTCCTGAGGAGACACCATGTCAGGCCAGATCCTCGTTAATTTTGCGACGATCCAGCAGGCCAGCTCCGACGTGCGCGGTACGGCCAACAACATCCGCCAGCAGCTCGACGACCTCGAGGCGGGCGTCAAGAAGATCGCCGCCAGCTGGGAAGGTGCGGCGCAGGAGGGCTACCAGGCCCGCCAGCGCGAGTGGGACCAGCGCGCCGCCTCCCTGCACTCCACGCTGGAGGCCATCGCCAAGGCTCTGGACACCGCTGCCCAGAACTACCAGTCCACCGAGCACAAGAACGCCGGTATCTGGGGCGGCTGACCCAGGTCGGCACGGCTACGGATGGCGATCGGCTGAGCAGCCCCGACGGCTCGCACAGTGGTCAATGAGGGCGAGCGCGCTGCATCAGTGCGCTCGCCCTTCTGCCGTCCACCGCCGCGACCAGCCCCCGAACGCCAGCAGTGTTTCCTTACCGTCCCCCCTCCTCGCACCGCCTATTCCGACACACATGGAGAGCAGACAACCCGTGGGATCTCGCGCCATTGGTCACCGAGCCGGGCACCGTCGACGAGCGGCGGGCGCACTGGTCACGGCGGCTTGCATTGTCGGCCTGTCGGGCGTAGTCGCCGCGCCGGCGGTCGCGGATGAGAATGTGCCGCTCAACAGCGGTGAGTGCAAGTTCGGTACCGACAACATCAAAGAGACGCCCTGGTCGCTGCAGCGGCTGCTGACCGCGCAGATGTGGGAGCACGGCAAGGGAGAAGGGGTCCGTGTCGGGGTCATCGACACAGGTATCGACGCGGGCAATAAGCAGCTTCATGATGCGATAGGCGCCGGTGGGGCATCACTCGTCAACGGCAAGCCCACGGATGACAAGGTCGGTCACGGCAGCAAGGTGGCAGGCATCATCGCGGCCCAACCGATCAGCGGATCCGGCTTCTTCGGTATTGCGCCCGGAGCCAAGGTCATCCCGTTTCAGCAGACGTCGGAGGAGAAGCCGGGCACAGCAGAAAGCCTCGCGAAGGCCATCAGATCGGCTGTCGACCAGCGCGTAGGCATCATCAACATTTCGCAAGGCACCGGCGCCAACCGAAAGCTGCTGCCCACCCTTGAGCAGGCGGTCAGCTATGCCGAGAGGCACAAGGTGCTCATCGTCGCCTCGGCAGGCAACGGTGGCGCAGACGGCGGTGA
The DNA here is from genome assembly GCF_040652715.1 of Streptomyces sp. NPDC048196. Taxonomy (NCBI): domain Bacteria; kingdom Bacillati; phylum Actinomycetota; class Actinomycetes; order Kitasatosporales; family Streptomycetaceae; genus Streptomyces; species Streptomyces sp. NPDC048196. The sequence goes on from NZ_JBEZMM010000046.1 coordinate 24,996, forward strand.
GAAGAGCATGTATCCCGCAGCCTATTCGGACGATTACTCGAATGTGCTGGCAGTGGCAGCCTCTGACCGCAACAACGAGCGCGCCCCCTTCTCCCAGTCCGGGAACTTTGTGGACATCGCCGCTCCCGGTGTCGACATGGTGTCCACCGTTCCTGACGGCGGCAACTGCGTTGACCAGGGCACCAGCTTCGCCGCCCCCTATGTGACGGGAGCCGCGGCACTCCTGAAGGCACGCCACAAAGACTGGACCCCGCAGCAGCTCATCTGGCACCTCGAGCAGACCGCCGAGCGTGTGAAGAGGGGCCGGGACGACTTCATCGGCTGGGGTGTCGTCGACCCGGTGGCAGCACTCAAGGACGACACCACACCGACCGCCTCGCCGACGCCGGACAAGCCGTCCCAGGCGGCTGATGGCTCCAACATCCATCCGGTCGCCCTCACCGTCGGTGAAAGCGCCGAGGATCGGCGCGCCCGCATCTCGATCTACGTCATCGGCGGTGCAATGCTGGCTGTCGGCGCAGTAGTTGGCACCGCCATCGCAATTCGCGACTGGCGCCGAAAGACAAGCTGAGAACACACGGGGAGACTTACTCATGGCTCAAGGGCAGTACGGCGTTGACCTGGACGCACTGGACCAGGTCATCAAGGAGCTCAACCACGTCCTGAAAGAGATGGGCGACTCGAAGAGCACTGCCAAGAACAGCACCTATTTGCCGAAGGGATCCCTGGGCGAGGGGTTCAAGGAGGAGACGGTGCTCTACAACGCCCACGACAAGGTAAAGGGCGACATCGAAAAGATGCTGCACATGGTCGAGGGGCTAGTCGACACTTTCGGGAAGAAGTCGTCCAAGGTCAGGGGCGCCTACCAGGACGCGGAAGCGGACAACTCGATCAAGATGACCGGGCACTGACGTCAGTCGGTGGGTTGACGGCAGGCATGGGCCACGTTCGTTGAGTGAGTGGGGGACAGAAAATGACAGCGAAGGACAGCGATTTCAAGCCGGCGAAGGTGCATGCGCCGGAGCCACGTAAGAAGCCGGCCAAGGGCTCTGGCGAGTACCAGGAGATGGACCACGACGTCATCTCAAGTCGCCCTCAGTTCACCGAAAAGGGACTCAACGATCTCAAGCGGATGGTGCAGGGCGCCAACCCGGAAGAGGTTGCCAACGTCGCCAAGGGCTGGAAGGACGTTCGAATTGCCCTTGTCGGTGAGGGCTGGGACGGAGGCATCAAGAAGCACTTCGATGATGCCGTGACAAAGGTCCTGCAGACGTGGCACGGCTCCTCCGCGGACCAGTTCGCCGTAGCAGCTCAAAAGATCAGCGACAACTTCGCGAACCTCGCCCCGTACCCTCACCACACCGGCGAGGTACTCCAGCAGATCAGCGAAAACCTGAGGCAAGTCCAGAAGTGCGTCGAGGACGTCAAGGAGCCGAGCAGCTGGGAGAGCAAGGAGGACTGGCTCGCTGACAAGGCGACTTCCGGCGTCGGCAAGGGCGCAGCGATCGGGAACGCGATCGCTCCGGGAGCCGGTGGCCTGGTCGGCGGTCTCGTCGGCGGGATGGTCGGCGGCGACGGCCGCGACGACTCGCAGCTGAAGGTTGACCTTCAGAATCCCAAGATGAGCATCTGGGATGCCATGAACAAGAACCGCCACAACCTGTCGCTCGGGAAGGAGCGTCAGCTCGAGGCTGCTCATTACATGGAGCAGTTGGGGACGACTTATCGGGTTGGGGCTAAGGTCCTTGGCGGCAGTGCATCGCGCGGCATCGACGGTGGCGACCGGATCGAGAAGCCTGACCACGATCCGAGCGGTGGTGCCATTCCGCCCATCGGTCCTTATGGCCCCCCACCGTCCGCGCCCAAGGGAGGCGCACCAGCACCGAAGTTGCCGAGTATGAACGGTGGGGGGTACAAGTCGCCCCAGCCGATGGAGCCGCCGCGGCCCCCCGGCATCGACGGTGGTGTCGGCAGCATTCCGAAAACTCCTGGCCCTTCTGCCCCACATGTCGGTACGGGGCTTGACGGCCTCTCCGGAGGCAGCCGCCTCGGGACCGGCGGTGGAGGAATCGGCGGCGGTGTAGGCACCGGGGGGCTGGGCGGAGGCGCTGGCATTGGCGGAGGCGCCGGCATCGGTGGAGGCCCTGGTGTAGGCGGGGGGTCCGGTTCGGGTATCGGGTCCCCTGGCATGCCAGGCATGGTCGGAGGCGCCGGTGCGGGTGCTCGTGCCGGGGGTGCCGGGGCTGGAGCGGGCGCTCGTGGTGGCCGTGCTGGCATGCCAGGGATGGCTGGCGCTGCTGGTGCCGGCAAGGGCGCCGGCGCCAAGGGCGCAGGAGCCGCAGGAAAGGGCGGTGCGCTTGCTCGCCAGAAGGGCGGCGTGATCGGTGGCAAGGTCGGCAAGACGGGTGCAGGTGGGCAAGGCGGTTCAGGATTGCACCGCAGCCGAGGCGGTACCCAGCAGGGCGCGGCCGGCGGTCGCCGTCCTGCCGGAATGGCAGGAGCGCACGGTGCTCACGGCGCCAAGGGCAAAGACAAGGCTAAGGAGAACGGACAGCGTCCGGACTACTTGGTAGAGGACGAGGAGACTTGGACGCCGGAGCGTAATGTGGCGCCCAGGGTCATCGAGTAGGGACCTGCCCGCCAGCGCGAACCGCTCGGCGGACTCGACGGGGCCCGCAGTCTCCGGGCTGCGGGCCCCAGCTTGCTACGGGAAGGTGTAACGGCATGAGCTTCACGCGGACGCTGCGTGCAGTGGGCGGCGCGGTGGTGGCGGGAGCGCTGCTCTTCACTGCCGCCCCGATTGCCTTGGCAGACGAGATCAGAGACGCTCAGTGGCCGTTGAAGGCCTTTGATACTCGGAGTGTGTGGAAAGAGTCGACGGGTAAGGGCGTCACGGTCGCCGTAATTGACGACCCGATTTATGGCAGCCATCCAGATCTGAAAGGCAATGTGCTGCCCGGAAAGAACTTCATCGACGGCGGGACCGCCGATCACGGGAGTGCAGACGATCACGGTACTGCCATGGCCTCACTTATTGCAGGGCACGGGCATGGTCCCGGAAACTCCGATGGCATCATGGGGCTTGCGCCGGATGCGCAGATCCTTCCCGTTGGACGGCCCACCATCGGGAACGGCGTGGGCGATGTCGGCCTCGGTGGATGGATTCGGTACGCAGTCGACCAGCACGCGAAGGTCATCAATCTATCCATCGAAGTTTCGAACTTCACAGATGCTGACAAAGAAGCGCTGGCCTATGCGGCGAAGAAAGATGTCCTGGTGGTAGCGGGCGCTGGTAATGACGGGGTGAGCCCCATCAGCGAATTGGCTGCTCAGCCGGGGGTGGTAGCCGTAGGTGCCGTGGACAAATCCGGGAAGATCTGGGCGCAGTCTAACTACGGTAGTCAGTTGATGTTGTCGGCCCCTGGCGTGGAGATCACCTCTGCCTCTGCAGCGCGGTCCGACTACCCCTATCGACGTGGGAACGGCACTTCTGACGCCACCGCATACGTCTCGGCTACCGCCGCACTCCTGCGGTCGAAGTTCCCGGACCTCACCGCCGGTCAAATCGCCAATCGCCTGGTGAAGTCCGCTGGTCTTCCTCCTGGGGAGAAGGGCCTGAAGCTTCCTGACCCGCACTACGGATACGGCTTCATCCAGCCGTTGAAGGCACTGACTGCCGACATCCCTGCCGGCTCCAAGAACGGTCCCCTGAAAGCCCCCAAGACGGATCCTGCTGCAGGGACTGCCGGAGCCAACGCTGCAGGGGCGTCCGGCAATGGTAACGAGCAGGGCGATCAGGGTAGCGGGCTCGGCTTGGGCGCCATCGTGGGCATTGCGGTCGGGGTTCTCGTGGTCGCCGGCATCATCGTCATCGTGATTGCCCGTCAGAAGAAGAACGGACGTAACGGTCCGCCTCCGGGTGGGTTCGGCGGCCCCGGAGGGGCTGGCCTTCCGCCGCAGCCTTCTGGGCCGTACCAGCAGCAAGGCGTCTATCAGCAGCCCGGGCCGTACCAGCAGCAGCCTGGTGGTTCCGCGGGGTTCCCCCCGCCGGCGCCGCCCACGCAGCCGCCGGGGCAGTGAAAGGCTGACGCTGTTACTGCGCTCGTGAACGCAACTTGAGGTCCGTGGCCTGTGCGCTACGGACCTCATCGTTTAGCGGATCAATCTGTGTCACCGGCTGCGTCGCCGACCTGGGCGATGACATGGTGCGGACTAGGGGTGAGGCGAACCTCTATGGCCCATGCTCTTCTTCCTGGGCCGGGATGGCTGCGAGGAAGTCGGAGACCAGGTCCATATCAATGTGTCCGCTGCGGGCCGGGGCAGTGCCCAGCCGGTGCTGGACGAGGGTGTTTGCATTGACGCCACAGAATTACCTGCCCTCGATCAACGGGATCTCGTAAGGCGGATAGAGCTATACAGGCTGACAGGCCGGGGAGCAATTTCTGATTATTCAGGGTCGGCCAAGCCGAGGCGCGTGGGTTCACCGACCATGTTGTGCAAACATCAACCACCCTTCCCGGGGTGCTTTTCTCGGTCGGTGCACTTTCCTCAAATCAATACTGATTGCACTTGCTGGCCCTACTGCCTGATTTGATCCTGTATCACCGAAAATGACGGACATGGGGTAGATATCGCCAAGCTTCAGAAAGTGGCGTTGCATCACCTCGGGCCGAACGAATGGTAACTGGCCAGATGGCATCCCTAAGTGCGGATGGATGGACAGGGGCCTGTATGGTTTGCGTTCCGGGGTAACCGTCTTGCTGTGCGCTTAGCTTCTCATGGGGGATGTATGTCATTCGAGGTTCAGCCAGCCGACCTTTCCGCCTTCGCCAAGCAGTTGGAACGAGCTTCAGACGACGCAACTCATGCCCTGGAATTCACCCGGCGTGAGTGCTCGATCGGTACCTTCGACAAGGGGCCGATCTCGGCGCTGGCAAGCATCTTCGGAGGTGGGCATGACGGGGTCCTGGGGAATGTGGAGTCCGCACTGAAGAAGCTGCATCGCATTCTGGATGCGTCTCAACGGGAGATGGCGCGCAGCGCGTCGTTCTATCAGCACACCGATCATGGTGAGGCCTCAAAGCTGGATGCCACGTATCCCGCTTCCAAGCGATGACCCAGTTTTTCGTAAAGGAACATGTGCGGCGCCACCTGCAGGGGGAGCGGTTTGAGTTTTCATGATGCGACGGAGCCGACCAGCAGGCTTGTCAAGCCCAAGGTCGACGGGGACAAGGACGAGCCGGGGACGCTCTATCGCGACCTGACCTCGTACGGTGATGTGCTCAGCCCTTCCGCCATGATCAGCAAAGGGCTGGAGCTGGCATTCGACTTCAACCCGGTCGACGAGGCCAAGAAGCTGCTCGGCGGGAATTGGGAAGAATACGCCCAATGCGCCAAGGCCTGGGGCGCCCTTGGGAACTTCTGCGCCGATCTGTCAAAGAACCTGGAGTCCGGCAACAAAGCGCTCGATGCCACGTGGTCGGGCAACGCCGCAGACTCGGCCTATGTTTACGTCGAAACGCTGGCCAAAGACGTCTCGGCGATGAAGGAGTCCTTCGACGGGCTCAAGGAGCAGTACGAGCGGGTGACGGAGGCCGTGTGGCATGCTGCCGAGGCCTGCGGCGATCTGCTGAGCGGAATTCTCGACCTGGCGTTGACCGTGGCCATCACGGCTGCCGCGGGGGCGTCCACGAGTTTCACGTTGTTCGGCCCTGTCATTGCGGCCGGCGCCGTGGCCGCTGAGGTCGCGGCCATGATCACTCTGTGGGGGAGGCTGACGGCACTGGTCACCGAGGTGCAGAGCATCGTCAGCGGCTCCGTGGGCACGGTCGTCCAATTGACCCGTTTCCATGCAGCGAACATGGAGAAATTCCCGTTGCCCGGCAAGGGATACGACAACCCCGCGGTCTGAACCGGCCGGGCAGGGAAAGGCGGCTCGAATGAGCAACAAGGACAATGAACCCCGGGTTGGCGACGACGAGTTCATGTCGGTCACCCGAGACCCAGCCATGGCCCGCGTGCTGAGAAAGCAACTGGAGGTGTTGGCCGACGGCAAGGGCGGCGACGTTCTGGCGGAGATGGCGAGAGAAGTCTTGTCAGGGCGGATGGGGCTCAGGGAAGCAGTGCGGGTCGGCGCTTACGAAGAGGAACTCGTCCAAAACGTTGGAAAGTTCCAGCAGAGGTGGGACGAGATGTCTGCGGAAGAGCGCTCGCAAGCCGAGAAGGAGGGGGCGAGGTTCCTGGAGGAGCAGCGCGCTGAGATCGAGCAGGAACGGCGCGAACGCGCTCGTGGGACACAGGCCAAGAGCCGACACAGTGCGGGCGGATTCAGTGTGTACTAGCGGTGGCCCGCTGTCCGCCGGGGCAACGGAACATGCCGACTGTGTGGCGGCTTTTTGGCGACGATGGAGGTACGTATGAACTCGGAGCTGCCGAACCTAGATCCCCCGTCCCCGGCCGACGAGATGGCCTTGCGGGAGCGGGGGCAATTCACTTCATTGCTGCTGGGCGGGGGAGTGCTGGCGCCCTTGGTGCTTGTCGTCATGGCAGTGATGTCAGGGAGGCACCTCTGGGTCACTCTGCTCAATCTGGCGGGCATGTACGGGGGGCTGTTCGTCATGGTGCGCGGCTGGCGTCACGACCGTGCGAGGCTGGTGACCCTGGGCGGATGGATTATGGGCGGATCGCTCGCCGTTTGTCTGGTGGTCATGTCTCTCATGGCCTGACGAGGTGTTCAGGACGGGGCGTGGGACGGTCGCCTGCTGTTTCAGGGTGCCGGTTCGTGAGTAGCGGACCAACGGCTTGGACAAGCGGTATCGGCAGGCAGGCGCCATGCTGGAGCCAGCTTGCAAGGCTTACAGCAGGAGGTGCGATGCGACACGCGTTTCGCCTCTGCGTGGGGGCTTGGTGTGCCCCACGATGGCAAGGAGTGCTCTAGATGAATGAGTCCGTTGTTCTCAGTGGTCGTAGGCGATCAGGGATCGTTTGATCTTGGCGTCGGTGGTCCAGTTGTGCCAGATGGCTGAGGCGAGGGCGAGGAGGCGTTGGCCGACGCGGGCGAAGACGCCTGCTGGTGTCCTGGCGCCGTGTTGTTCCAGGCTGAGCTGGCCTTTGAGGGTGTCGAAGACGGCCTCGATCCATTGACGGACGTGGGCCAGACGACCGTGCCGGACAGGTTCGTCCTTTCGATCCGGCCGGACCAGATGAACGCCCAGGTGCTCGGCGAGGAAGGTCTCGAACCTGCGCCCGGTGAAGCCTTTGTCGGCGAGGATCACCTGCCCGGTGCGGATGAGGTGATGGGCGCGCTCCAGCAGCGCGACAATCATCTGGCGTTCGCCGAGTTTCGGGTTCGCCAGGCACCAGGAGATGGGCATGCCTTCTGCGGTGGTCAGCAGGTAGAGCCTGAATCCCCAGAAGAAGCGGGAGTGGCTGCGGCAGTAGCCGTAGCCGGCGTGGCCGGCCAGCTCGGAGTGTTTGGTGCTCTCACGGGAGGCCGCGCAGGGCAGTGGGGTGGAGTCGATCAGCCGCAGGTTGTCGTGCCAGGTGGGGACCTGACGGGCGAGGGCGGCGATCACCTGGCTGATCAGCGGTCCGGCGGCGTTGAGGCGCTTGTTGTAGGCCGATTGCTGGGGCAGGTATCGAAAGAGGTGCCCCAGGCGGGCGTGCGCGAAGCGGATCCAGTGCCGGGCGGAGGGAAATCCCAGCAGTACCTGGGCCACTGCCAGACACAGCAGTTCGGCGTCGGAGAGTTTCGGAGGTCGCCCGATCCGGCGACAAGGGGCTACATGGTCGTCGATGAACACGTACAGTGCCGCCAGAAGGGCGTCCAGGCTGGTAGTCACACACGAGCCAACGGACGCCCTTCGCCATGTCGCGGCCAGCCCAAACATCGGACTCAATCATCTAGTCCGGCGGATGCGCTGGAGGGGCGGCGCTGGTGACTAGTTTTGACGGTCGATAGACCGTGCCGATGATGCGTGTGATGCACGCCGCCCCGCGCCCTCGACAGGAATCGGCGGCGTGCGGGAGCCGAGGGGATGACGGGGCTTCGCCGCGGGGCCGCCGAGCGGTTGGACCGCGCACCTTCCCGGGCAGTTGGAGGCCGGAATCAGCCGAAGACGTCCTCGACGCTGCCGCTCACCGTTTCCCGGGCGGCGTCCGTGGCGCCCTGGTGGCGGGTGGCGGCGCCGCCGGTGCGTTGGTCGGCGTGGCGTTGGGCGGCGTTGAGGCCGCGGTCGGTGAGGTCCTGGCGGGCGTGGTCGACGTAGGTCTTGGGGTCGGTGAGGTCGTTGGCGCCTTCCTTGATGCCGTCGACGTATTCACCGGCCTTTTCCTTGCCGATGTCGGCCGTTTCTCCCCAGTCGATGCCGTCGCGGGCTCCGAAGTGGCTTTCGATGCCCTGCTGGGCGACGTTCTGGGCCATTTCGGTGCCGGCTTCCGTGGCCTTTTCCTTGGCCGCGTCGACAACCTTTTCCTTCACGGTGTCCTTGACGGTGTCCTTGACCGTCTTCTTGGCGTAATCCATCGCCAGCTTGCGGGCTTCCTTGGACACGGCCTTCTTCGCCATCTTCTTGATGGCGTCCATGGTGGCGTGCTCCATGGCCTTGGTGGCCGCCTCCATGACCTCGCGTTTGATCTTGTCGAGGATCTGGCGGACGATCAGGCGGGTCGCCTGCGTGGCGCCGGCGGCGCCCAGTTCGGAGAGACCGAGGGTGAAGGGTGCGGCGGCCTGTGCAGCGATGAGTTCCGCGGCCAGCATCACGAGCTGGACGATGACCGCGACCTTGCCGGCGAGAACGGCGATGGCGGCGGCGTCGAAGGCGACGGCGATGACTTCCGCCGCTGCGGCGGCGTCGCGGAGGTAATTGTCTCCGCTGTTACCGCCGCCGGAGAAGGAGCCCCATTCGTTGGTGAAGCCCTCGACCGCTTCGCCGGAGTTGGCGGAGACGACTTCATTGGCTGCCGAAGTGCCCGAGGAAGCTGCTTGGTTGACGGACTCGGCGAAGTTGCGCCAGACCTGGGCGCATTCGTGGAGCTTGTCCTCGTCGGCGTCCGGCCAGCTGTAGCCGAGCAGGTCCAGGACCCAGGTGACCTCGCCTGGCAGCGTCAATGACACAGTGATCGTCCCCCGTGCAGTGGTAGCCCATTGCGGAGAGCAACGGAAAGGGTGGGAAGTGAGAGTTGGGGAATCGGGCTGAGGGGGTGGGAGGTGGAGAGGGAGGAGCTTTCACGCCCTCGGCCCGGGTTGTGCGGCCCGACGTTAAGTACGGTGGGCGGAGCGCGTCAGATGACCGGGCGGCCGACGGCGCTGATGGTGTGGATGCCCTGCTGGTCGGACTCGGCGTACGTCTGGGCCATGTGCTGGAGCTTGTCGCCGATGCCTTCGAGGCGCTCGCCCAGGGAGTCCATGGACTCGAACATTCCGTCCCTGATGGGCGTGTAGATCGTTTCGAAGATGTCGCCGAAGTCGCAGTTCTCCCAGGGGCTGCCGAGGTCCTCCAGGTCGGCCTTCAGCTTCTTCGAGGCCTTGGAGAAATCGCCACCGATGTGGACGAACGCGTTGCCCTGCGTGCGCAGGACATCCGGATCGACGTCAAATTCCTTGCCTGCCACCACAGCCCCCGTTTTTCCGGTGCGTCCACTCGGACGCTTAGCGTCTGACTCTTGGCGCGAGTTTAGCGTTCCCAGGTTAGGTGAACCGAACGTCGACCTGTCAAGGCGGGTGATCCTGCGGTGGATTCAAGGGAATCTCTTTACTTGGTGCCGTGGAGGTTCCGTGAAAATTGGTCTGTCTATGGCATTCGTGGCACATACCGCATACCGCATACCGCATACGCATACTGCGTTGAGGCATAGGGGATTGCGGGTGAGGCGGAGGGGTGGGCAGGCCCGCCCGCCCGTGGCGCCTCTTGGGGCGTTGCCCGCTCAGCAGCCCGTAGTGAGTCGGTCGGTGGCGGGGGATCCGTGGCGGAGCAATTTGCTACCGCCCAAGAGGCTTTGCACAAGTTCGCCAAAACTTCGGTCAACGGGCCGAGAAGGTGCGGGCGATAGCTGGAAGCCTTGCCGTGCGCTCCGTGCCCCGAGAAGCCTTCGGGTTGCTGCTGGAAGCGGGCGAGACGAGATCAGCGCGGATTACGAGGACCGTCAAGAGGACGCCCTGGAAACGCGCACGCCCTGGAAACGAGGATCTCCTGGAAACGCGGACGCCCTGGAGACGTTGGAGACCGTCGCCAAGCTTGAGGAGAAGGTCAGTGAAGGTGTGGCCGCCGCGGTGCAGTTCTGGAGGAGCAGCGTTGGCGGGTAGCGCAGCGCTTGGGCCTCCGAGTTCCCGGAGATGGTGGTTGACCCACGCCGTGATCGAGCGGACCTCTTGCACGAGTGGACCGGTCCGGCCCCGAGGTGTTCCATGACCTGATCACCTCGCTGGGCTGGCAGCCGAGTTGGAGACCGCCGTGGAGGCGGAAGCGGCGAACGCCACCGGCAGGACGACACCGGCCGATGTGCTGGACTGGAAGATGCTCAAGGAGGCCAAGGAGCTGTCCGAGGTCAAGCGGTACAATCCGCTGACCTGGAAGCACCTCAAGGAGGCTGGTGAAGGGGAGAAGTTCGCCGTCTCCCAGGGAGCCAGGGTGACGCGCAAGGCGATCAAGCGCGGTGCCAAGGGCGTGATCTACGACCTCGGCTTCACGGGAAATCCGGTGAGCGGCGCGGTGCAGCCCGTCATCAGTCACGAAATCGACGAGACAGCCGAGACAGCCGAGACGGCTGAGACCGCCGAGAAGATCGATGAGGCGTTGAGCGGTGAGCGGTTCCCGTCCGGTTGCGGCGGCAGGCGCAGGGTGCGGGTGCTCTCGGCAGCTACCAGCTACCAGCTACCGGCTACCAGCTACCGTCGCCCTCGGACTTCGACCCGTCGCCCGTCGCCCGTTGCCCATCGCACAGGAGCTGCTCGGCCGTTGTCGCGAACCGGCAGTCGAGAGAAGGACCCCGCGGCCGGCCGTGCGCCCGGCAGTGGTCCAGCAGTGCAGTGGTCCAGCAGTCCCACAACTCGACAACCCGCTTCGGCTGATGCCCCACTTCGGTCGACGCCCGTCCGACGAGAGGAGCCGCGCCGTATGAAGCCGGAGTACCGCGACTGCTTTCTGCCGTTTCTCCGGCCAGGCGAGGGGTTGGTCATCGCCTGTGGCTACTTCGCCAATGCGGCGCTGCTCTGCGTCCCCGTTGAGCTGCGCGCTCCGACCGCTCCGGGCACTTCGCCTTCTCCGACCACGCCGGCCACTCCGCCTTCTCCGTCCGTGCTTGAGGAGCGGGTGCGGGGTGTGCTGGACAGCGCACTCGGCGCGGTGGCCCGTCCGTTGGGGGCGGTGACCAACAGCCACCCGGTCAACAACTCGTTCGCCCAAGCCGCAGGGCGCGTCGGCGACCGGGGCGAGCGCACGGTGGATGCCTTGAACCAGGTGGCCGACCGCGCCGTCGAGAAGGCGATCTGGGGCACCGTCATGGACGGTGGCTGGGCCAGCACGGCCGGCCGTTTCCTCGTCGACCTGACGAACGCCGGGGGTACTCCACGGCGGCAGGCGATGACCGACAGCCGGTTGATCCTGCTCGTGGACCGCAACACGGGTTGGCGTGACCCCACACCGCGGTGGGGTTTCGGGGTGGCGGTGTCTTGTGCGGACATCGCTCGGGTCAATCCGCATCCCAAGGGCGTGGGTGGCCGGGGACGGTTCGATGTCGGCTTCACCGACGGGTCATGGATCGCCCTGGGCAGCGCAGTACGCACGCATATGGAGGCATTCGTCAGTGCATGGAACCGAGGTGCATGAACCGCTCATGAACGAACCCGACAAGGAAGAGCCCGTTTCCGGCAAGGAAGCGCCCGCCTCCAGTATGGAAGAGCCCGTTTCCGGTAAAGAAGCACCTGTCTCCAGTATGCGAGAGCCCGTTTCCGGTAAGGAAGAGGCCGGCTCCGATAGGGAAGAGCCCCTACCCGGTAAGGAAGAGGCCCTTCCCAAGGACGCCGACGAGCTCGTTCCCGAGGAGGAAGGGATCCCTTCACTCGAGAAAGAGACCCCCTCACCCGAGGAAGAGATCGCTTCCACCAAGGAAGAGATCCCTTCCGATGAGGAGGAGCTCGCTGCCGACGAGGAAGAGAGTTCTTCCGACGGCGAAGAGGGCGAGTCCCCGAATCGCGTGGGGCTGACCCCGCGTCAGGCGCGGCGGATACGCATCGTCCTGGCCTCGGTGCTCATGGCCGCGATGGCGGTGGTGCTGGTGGTGCGCCTGGCCTCGCGTACGTCGGTGCTGGTGGTCGGGGTGTACGGAGCCGCGCTGGTGCTCTGCGGCGTGGTGATCGAACTCAGCCGGCACGGACGTACCCGGCTCGGCACCTGGCTGCTGGGTATCGGCCTGGCGGCCGCACTGGCCGCGGACTGGCTCCTGCTGCCGTAGGACTGAGTACTGAGGACTGAGTACTGAGGACTGAGGAAGACCGGCGAACCTCCGCCCCCGCCCCGTCCCTGCCCCCGCCCCGTCCCTGCCCCGCCCCCCGATCGGCATCGAGGGGCGGGGGACGTGACAGTTGCCTAGAACAACACAGTTCCCTCAGAACAACCCGTGCCACATCTGCTCGATCACCAGCGACCACCAGTTGCCGGGGTCGTCCAGGGCCCAGGAGTCGATCGCCGCGAGCTGTTCCTGGAAGGCCGCCACCGTCGTGCCCGCCGCTGTCGGGTCCAGGCCCTGCATTTCCTGGCGGGTGGTGGTGAGGAGGGCCAGGGAGCGGAGGTAGGCGGAGAGAGTGCGGTTGATGAAGCGGCCGCCGCCGGAGGAGGGCTGGACGGCCCAAAGGGTGCCGATCAGGCTCTGGTTGGTCTCCGGGGCGGTGCACTGGACGGCGATGGTGTAGAGGCCGTCGGTGCCGATCCGGACGTAGCCGGCCAGCGTTTCGAGCGTCTGCTCCTTGGCCTGCGTGCCGATCTCGCGGAGGTGGGTCGCCACGTCCGTGAACGGCCCGCCGGCGGGCGGGGCGTCGGGGCGGTCGGCCGTGAAGAAGTACGGGACCTCGGACGGGAGTCCGGCCCACACCAGGGTGTTCCTGGTGGCCTCGGGCAGCTGGGTCGCGGCCAGGTCGTCGGCGTCCGGGCGGCGGATGCCCTCGGGACCGTAGACCTCCACCAGGTGCTTGCCGAGGGCCACGTCCCGCATCTGCGGCGCCGGCTCGACGCGCTCCGGCACCGGCACCCGGTGCGGCCGCGGCGGCGGCTGCTGGCCCGCCAGCTGGTGCATCATCTCGACGTGCCGCAGCAGCCCCGCGACGCCCTCGGCGCGCTCCTCGGGGCGCATGCCGTAGCCCTCGGTGCAGGAGAACGAGGCGTTGGGGAACGTACGGAGGACGAAGTCGCCGGGGTAGCCGCCGGGCAGCAGGGCCGGGCGCAGGTCGGTGTGGACCGCGCGGACGGCCGCCGGGTCCACACCCAGCCGCCGCAGCTCCTCGTACAGCTGGTACTCCACGGGCGGCCGGCCGGGGGCCGAGACGCGGGCGAGGCTGGTCTCCTCGCCGGTCGCGGGGTCGTCGTAGGTGGCGACGGCGGTGTTGCCGGGGCCGGTGACCGGCGGCCGGGCGGGTTCCGCCGGGGGCGCGGCGGCCGCGCCGCCGCCGTGCTTCTGCTGGTACATCCGCACGACCTCGTCGACCGGTACGGACGGCCAGACGGTCAGCTCGCCGGAGGCCCGGTCGACGACGCCGCAGGCGGTGCCGATCTCGGCGGGCGGGCGGCGCTGCCCGGTCTCCGGGTCGACCTCCGGGGGCGGCGGTACGGCCCACACCACCCAGCCGAGGTCGAACTCCTGCATGGCCACCTGACGCGGCGGGCCCTGGTGCCCCTCGGGGTTGAGCCAGCGGGCGGCGGTGGCGTGTGCCTGCGCCTGGGTGATCACGAGTGGTCTCCTTCGAGGCCGTGGGAAGCATCGGCGTCAGTGGTGCCGGCGCGCTGGGCCGGCACGGTGGGTGCGGCGGGGGCGGCCGCGAGGATCTGCCGGGCGGTCACTCCCCGCTCGGTGGCCACGACGAGCACACCGTCCGGGGAGAGGTCGGCGCCGGTGATCGGGGCGTCGGACACCAGCGCGGCCACCACCTCCTGGGTCGGCCGGGCCCAGACCCGCACGTAGTCGGCGCCCCGGCTGAGCCCGAAGGGCGCCACGGCGCGCTCGTCGTCCGAGGGACGCAGCACCTGCGCCGGGTCGGCGTCGAGGAACTCCGGGCTCCGGAGGTCGTGCAGGAGGAGCGCCCGGCCGCCGGCGCCGGCGGCGACGTCAGCTGCGCCCGCCCCGTCCGCGCCCTCTGCGGCAGCCGCCTCGGTCCCGGTACCTGCCCCGCTCCCGGTGCCCTCCGTCGCGCCCTCTGCGGCACCCGCCCCGGTCCCGGCACCCGCCTCGGTCCCGGCGCCCTCCGAAGGGGACGACACCGTACGGGAGCCGGGGGTGCCCTCGGGGACGACCAGGGCGACGACGGCACGCGAACCGGCGGCCTCAGTGCCCTCAGTGCCCTGGGTGCTCTCCGCGTCCCCCTGGAGGAGGGCGCCGGTCGTCACCGCCTGGACGCCGGGCAGCGGTGCGCTCCAGAGGGTGCGCCACGGCAGCCGGAAGCCGCGGGTGTGCAGCGCCTCGGCGTACGGCGTCAGCCCGTCCTCGACGAACGCGGTCTCCAGGAAGGCCGCCCGCATCTCGGCCGGGGCCTGCGAGCGGGTGAGCAGCGGGGCCGTGCGCAGATACGTACGGGCCGGTGCGCCCAGCGCTTCCAGGGGGACGGCCTCGACGGCGGCCCGCAGGACCACCGGGTCGGCGTGCGCGAACAGCCCCGGGTCGGTGAGGAGTTGGGGCAGCAGACCGGCTTCGAGGGTGTGCGCCGCGAGGTGGTCGCGGATGTACGGATCGGCCTGCGCCCAGTCCTGCTGGGGGACCGCCTCCAGCAGCGCCATGGCGATCTTGGTCTGGGCGTCCCGGACGTCGGGCAGGCCGGCGCGGATCTCCTCGGCGAGGGCGGGGTGCATCAGGCGGAGCAGCGTCCGGGCGGGCCCGGCTCCGGGGGCGTCCGTGGCGCCCTCGCCGTCCGCCGGCGCGGCATCCGCCGTGTCGTCGTCCGTGCCGGTCTCGACCGGCTGGATGAACGGGGCGGCCAGCAGCATGCCGTCCGCGATGTCCTGGCTCATGTCCCGTCCGGCGACGGCGTTCGCCAGCGGGCCCAACAGCTGGACCGGCAGGCCCTCGCCCTCGGCGAACGCCAGCGGGGCCAGCATCAGCCGCAGGGTCTGCGGGTCGGCACCCAGCCGGCGGGCGTGGACATCGAGCGCCTCGCCCACGCTGCCGGGCAGCAGGGTGGGGTCCGCCGGGTCGAAGCCCTCCGGCTGCATGATCAGCGACTGCACCGCCAGCTGGACGGTCAGCCGGCTGCCCGCCGCGCGTCCGGCCAGCGCCTCGGCGAGCGCCCGGCGGGCCGACGGGTCGGTGGTGTAGGGCAGTTCCGGAGCTCCGGTGTCCGGGTCGAGCGCGGTCTCGGCGTGCAGCACCAGACCCGCGGGGTCGGCCCACTCGGGCGCGTCGAGGTCGATGACCTGGACCTGCCCGGACGGCAGCGCCGCGGCGAGCTCCGCGGCCAGTTCGCGTGGGACGTCGGCCAGCAGCTGAACCGTTTCGACGGCGGCGAGTGGGGCGAGCACCTCCCGTACGAGGCGGGCCGGCTCCTGGGCCGCGCGCACCGGACCGGCCCGGTCCACGTCCGGCACCACGATCGTCACCGGCTCCTCGCGCGCGGCGAGTTCGGTGAAGACGACCTCGGTGCGGCCGGCCCGCAGGCCGAAGTGGTCCGCGAGGAGCCACAGCACCTGCGCGGCGGTACGGCCGTCGGCACTCGGTACGGCGGGCGGCGGCAGGTCCGGCGGCACCGTGGCCGGGTCCAGCTCGTCCAGCGGCAGCTGCTTGCGGTAGTCGGGATCGCACATCATCAGGAAGCCGGTGACCAGGCGCGAGCGCCCGCTGCCCGGATTTCCGGTGAGCACGATGACGCGCGGCGCCCCGGGCCAGCGCATGCGCCAGGCCGCCAGGGCGCGCAGCACGGCGGTGCGGCCGCCGATGTGCGGATGCGGAGCGTATCCGGCCGTTCGGGCGTTTCCCTCTTCTGAGGCGCTCATGGCTTCCTCGTCCCCCATCAATCCCGCCCTCCACCTTCGTGGATTCCTGCGTGTACCGGCTTACCGGTTCGATCCTATGATCCGGGCCGCGTACGCGGGACGCCGCGGGTCCGGCTGTTCCGGAACTGGAACACGCAGGCCGGAGCGGGTGTACGGCCGGCCTGCCGGTGGCGCGTGGGGCGTCGGTGACGGTGGGGGCTCCTGCGGCCCGGTCTGCCGGGTGAGGCCGCCGGTTGTGGAGAAATCGCGAGTGCTGGAAATCTCCTGTGGAGAAAGAAGCAGATCAATGCCCGAAATTCCCGGGTATTGATCTGCTTCCTTCGCTCTGCGGCAACCCTGGGCTCTTTGCATGCCGACGCAATACGGCACAAGGCGGCACACGCGCGTCCAAGCCCCGGCGGATTCCGGAAATTCGCTCCGGGGGGTCAGGGACGGCAGTGGCGGGCCGGTTCAGCCGCGGTGGCCGCGACCGCCGCGCCGCGAGCCGGTGACGATGTTGCCCGACGGGCCGTCGCGCTCGGCGCGCTCCTGGTCTTCCTTCTCTTCCTGTTCCTTCTGCCAGGCCGCGAACTTCTCCCGCGATTCCTCGCGCTCGGCCATGGTCTGGTCCTCCGCGGCCCGCCGCATCTCGCTCAGCCGGTCACCGATGGCGTCCATGTAGCCCGGCGTCTGGATGGCGTCCTTCATGCCGATGCGGCCGGACAGCACCTCCTGGGCCATCTCCTGGAGCTTGCCGCCGACGTTGGGGTTGTCCGCCAGGACCTTCAGTGCCTTCCGCAGCCGGTGTGCCTGCTCCGGATCCTGGGCGACGTCCATCAGGTCCTCGTCCTGGATCTGCCGCTCGTTGCTCATCTCTGCCCCCTTGACGTGATGGCACAGCAACCACGCGTGCTGCACCGGCGTCCAGAGTCTAATGACGGATGTGAACGCGTCGTCAAGGCGGGGGTTGTCGGTATTGCCGCATATTGCTCCGTATCCATTCCGCGGCCGGGCGGCCGGCCGATCAACAGTGGGCTTCGGGGCTATTGCGGGTGTGCTAGACCTGAGGCGATGTTGGCAGGCAGCTGTCATTCAATTCGGGGAGAAATGATGTCCGACGAAGTCCGGCTCAGTACGGAGGAGTTGCACGCGCTCGGTGCCTCCTTCGGGATACGCGCGGAAGAACTGAGCCGGCAGCTGGCCGCATTCAGACGGCGGGCCGATGCCGAGGCGCTGCGGGACGGATTCGGCAGCGACGAGGCGGCCCGGCCGTTCCGCGAGCTGTACGAACAGGCCGAGCACGCCCTGGTCCAGCTGCAGGAGCGGCTCGCCGAGGTCAGCAACGGCATCAAGGAGACCGTCGCCAACACCGAGACGGCCGAGGACGAGCTGGTCGACACCCTGCGGAGCGTCGAGAAGATGCGGAGCGCCAAGTGAGCGGACGACGCAACCCCGAGGCACTGCACGAAGCGGCGGCCGGCTGGCGGGAGATGGGCAAGCACCTCGACGGCATGGTCCGCGACCTGGACCGGCACGTCGGTACCGCGGCCGCGGCCAACTGGCACGGCCCGGCCGGCGAGGCGTTCGCCGCGGAGTGGCACCGCCTCAAGCGGTCCGTCGACGAGGCGCTGCCGACCTTCGAACTGGCCGCGGCCGACCTGGAGAACGCCGCCGCGCAGCACCCCGACGACGACAAGGACGACCAGGACCACGGCGCCCCGCAGGCGCAGAGCGCCTCGGGCGGCGGCCAGGGCTCGTCCGGTCCCCAGGTCGCCTACGGCTTCATGGCGCTCGGCCAGCTCGCCAACGGCCTCGGCGGCGCGTTCGGCAAGCGCGGCGGCAAGGGCGGCGGCCAGAGCTCGGTCCCGCAGGTGACGCACACCTGGGAGACCTCCACGGTCGCCCACGGGCCGGACCCCTTCGGGCCGGCGCGGGACGGCGAGGCCGCGACCCGCGGCGGCGAGGGCCTCGCCAAGGGCGTACGGACCCGGCCGGCCGAACCGGAGCCGGCACCCGGCGCGGCACGCGACCCCAAGGCCGCACCGGCCACGTCCGCCGGCTCCACGACCTCGGGCGCGTCCGACACGAAGGACGCACCGGCCCCGGCGGAGAAGAAGCCCGCGGAACCCCCCGCCCCGGACCCCACCCAGCACGGCGCGTTCGGCTGAACGACCGGTCGCACCGCCCACAGCGGCCCGGCCGTAGCGCGCACCCCACACGAAACGGCGGTGGGGCGCCCCTCCCAGAGGGACGCCCCACCGCCGTTGCCGTGCTCGCCGGTTACCCGCCGTGGGCCGGCAGCCAGCCCGTCTGGACCAGCTGCGCACCACGCTTGCGCGTGATGAACGTGGCCCGGCCGGGCGTCAGCTGCTGACCCTTGATGTTGCCCATCAGCGGGCCCTCCGCCGGGTCGGCCGACAGGATCAGACCCTGCGCACCCAGCTCCTTCGTACGCTGCATCACGGGCTCGAACGACGACCGTCCGGCGCCCGAGGAGCTGCGCGCGATGATCAGGCGCAGACCCAGGTCACGGGCGAACGGCAGGTACTCCAGCAACGGCTGCAGCGGGTTGCCGCTGCTGGTCGCCACCAGGTCGTAGTCGTCCACGATCACGAACGCGTCCGGCAGGTCGTACCAGCTGCGGTTGCGCAGCTGCTCCGGCGTGACGTCCGGCCCGGGCATCCGGCGGCCCAGCGAACCGGCCAGTCCGCTGATGACCTCCTGCAGCTGCGGGCCCGCGGCGCAGTACTTGTACAGATGGCTCTCCGGGACCTCGCCGAGCAGCGCGCGACGGTAGTCGGAGACCACCATCAGCGCCTTGTCGGACGGGTACCGCTCGGCGATCTGCTTGGTCAGCAGGCGCAGCAGCGACGACTTTCCGGACTCGCTCTCGCCGTAGATGACCAGCAGCGGGTCGGTCTCGAAGTCGATGAACGCCGGGGACAGCGTGGTCTCGTCGACACCGATCGCGATGCCGTGCTCCGGGTAGTCGCTGCCCTTGGGCAGGTCGGTGGCGCGCAGCATCGTCGGCAGCATCCGCACCTTGGGGGCGGGCTCGCCCTGCCAGTGCTCCTTGACCGTCGCCACCAGGTTGGCGATGCCGTCGCTGATCGTCTCCGGGTCGCTCATGCCGTCCAGACGCGGCAGCGCCGAGAGGAAGTCGAGCTTCTCCGGGGACAGACCACGGCCCGGCTTGCCCATCGGGACGTTCTCCGCGCGCTTGCGGTCGAACTCCGACTCCATCGGGTCACCCAGGCGCAGCTCGACGCGGTTGAGGAGCTGGTCGCGCAGCGCGGGCCGGACCTCGGTGTAGCGGGCGGCGCCGAGGACCAGGTGGACACCGAAACCGAGGCCACGCGCGGCGATGTCCAGGATCACCGGGTCGAGCTGCTCGTAATCGGTCTTGAAGGTTCCCCAGCCATCGATGATCAGGAAGACGTCGCCCCACTTCTCGTCGGGGAAGGCGCCCGCGGCCCGCCGCTGGCGGTAGGTCGCGATCGAGTCGATGCTGTTGGCCCGGAAGAACTCCTCGCGCTGGTTGAGGATGCCCACGACCTCGGCGACCGTACGGCGGACCTTCTCCGCGTCCAGACGCGAGGCGACCCCGCCGACGTGCGGCAGGTCCTCCATCGTGAGCATGCCGCCGCCACCGAAGTCGAGGCAGTAGAACTGCACCTCGCCCGGGGTGTGGGTGAGCGCGAACGCCGCGATGGCGGAACGGATCAGGGTCGACTTGCCGGACTGCGGACCACCGACGACCAGACCGTGACCGGCACCGGCCGAGAAGTCCAGGTACATCACGTCACGCCGCTGCTCGAACGGCTTGTCCACCAGCGCGACCGGCACCACGAGCTTGCCGAGCGCGGTGTACTCCGCCGCGTGCACGCCCCGCTCGGGCGTGACCGCCAGCGCCGGCAGCAGCTGGTTGACGGTCGGCGCCTCCTCCAGTGGGGGCAGCCACACCTGGTGCGCCGGCGGGCCCTGGCCCTGCATCCGCTGCACCATGACGTCCAGCACGGTGTCGGCGAGCGCGTCGTCGATCTCCGGCTCCGTCGCCTCGACGACGGGCTCCTCGATGATCTGCTCGATGACCGGGGCCGCGGTGAACGGCACCGGCATCCGCATCGACCGGCCGCCGCTGCCGCCCCGGCCGCCGCCACCCGGACCGCGGTAGGTACCGGAGACGTACGCGGCCTTGAACTGCACCATCGTCTCGGTGTCGTACTTCAGGATGCCGGAACCGGGGACGTTCGGCAGGTGGTAGGCGTCCGGCACACCGATCGCGGTCCGCGACTCGGCCGCGGAGAACGTCCGCAGACCCAGCCGGTAGGACAGGAAGGTGTCCAGACCGCGCAGCTTGCCCTCTTCCAGACGCTGCGAGGCGAGCAGCATGTGCACACCCATCGAACGGCCGATACGGCCGATCTGGATGAACATTTCGATGAAGTCGGGCTTGGCGGCGAGCAGCTCGGAGAACTCGTCGATGATCATCACCAGCGAGGGCAGCGGGTCCAGCGGGGCACCCGCGGCACGCGCCTTCTCGTAGTCGGTGATGTTGGCGTAGTTGCCCGCGGAGCGCAGCAGCTCCTGACGGCGCTGGAGTTCACCGGTGATCGAGTCGCGCATGCGGTCGATCAGCGTGACGTCCTCACCGAGGTTGGTGATGACCGCCGCGACGTGCGGCATGTCCGACATACCGGTGAAGGTGGCGCCACCCTTGAAGTCCGCGAGGATGAAGTTCAGCGTCTCGGAGGAGTGCGTGACCGCGAGGGCGAGCACCAGGGTGCGCAGCACCTCGGACTTACCGGAACCGGTCGCACCGACACACAGACCGTGCGGGCCCATGCCCTGCTGCGAGGCTTCCTTGATGTCCAGCATGACCGGCTGGCCGTCGCGGTCCACACCGATCGGGACGCGCAGCCGCTCGGCCAGCGTCCGCGGCCGCCAGGTGCGTGACACGTCCAGGGACCCGGCGTCACCGATGTTGAGCAGGTCGGTGAAGTCCAGGGCGGACAGCAGCGGTTCCTCGCCGTCGGCACCGGAGCCCGCCCGCAGCGGAGCCAGCTGACGCGCCAGCGCCTCCGATTCGGCGATCGAGAGGGTGTCGCAGACACCGTGGTAGACCGCGCCGCTGGCCGACTCCAGCACCAGCTTGCCCGGCCACACCTGGACGGCCAGACCGCCGCGGATCTCGTCCAGGTCGCCCGGGACGACCTCGATGATGGTGACGCCCTGCAGGCCCTCGGCCCCGGCGATCACCGAGTCCATCGGCACCTCGCCGCCGTCCAGCACGATCACCACGTGCGGGGTGTCGGTGACCGGGGTGCCCTGCGGGTTGAACCGCCCGCGCCCCTCCAGCTCGTCC
This sequence comes from Streptomyces sp. NPDC048196, assembly GCF_040652715.1. NCBI lineage: Bacteria > Bacillati > Actinomycetota > Actinomycetes > Kitasatosporales > Streptomycetaceae > Streptomyces > Streptomyces sp. NPDC048196. Next base: position 46,527 of record NZ_JBEZMM010000046.1, read on the forward strand.
GCCAGCAGCTCCTCGACCTCGCCGAGGTCACCGACGACCAGCCGGCGGCTGCCCGCGCCGTCCGTGGTCTTGTCCTGCACCTGCGGCAGCCACTTCGTCCACTCCCACTCCGCCTGCGCACCGGGCGCGGCGACGACCGCCACGACCAGGTCCTCGGGGGAGTGCAGGGTGCACAGCTGGGAAATGATGGAACGGGCCGAGCCGTAGACGGTGTCCGGGTCACCGGAGACGGTCAGGTGGTAGAAGGCGCGCAGCGAGACCGCGAGCGGCAGGTTGTCCAACTGCCCGTGCTTGTCGAGGAATTCCTTCATCGCGTGCGCGGTGAGCGGCTCCAGCTCGTCGACCGGAGCGGTCTCCGGAGCCCTCAGCGGGGTGGCCAGCTGCTGCGGCCCGAGCCCGAGACGCACCTGCCCGAAGTCCGGATCGGTCGCCCGCCGTTCCCAGACGCGTTTGCCCTCCGCGACGATCGACCACAACTGGCTCGGATCGGGGTGGGTGAAAAGCTGTGCATCCCGCTGCTTGCGCGCGGTGCGCCGTACCTCTTTCCGCTTCTGCGCAAGGTACTTGAGGTAATCCTGGCGCTCCTGGACCATTTGTCCCGAAGGGCCTTGCCGCGCCTTGACGATCTGCATGATCGCCATTGCCAACGTGGACGCCACCATAAAGCCACCCATGATTTTCATGAACGGCTGGTTGCCCATGAACAGGAATCCCGCGGAGGACGCCATACCCATCATGGGCATAAACGTCATGAAGAGGTTCTCCTGCTCACCTTCGCGGGGCAGCTCAGGCGGAGCCTCAAGTGTCACCTCCTCCGAGGGGACTTCGGGTGGCAGCGCGCGGGGCGGGCGCTTGACGATGACAACGCTCACCGAGGCATCAGTCCTTCATGCATCTCGCAGTCTCGGACCGCCCCCGTTGGATTCGACGGTCCCCCCGAGCCAAGTCCTTGGCCCGAACCAGGCGTTGATCCTACTGTTAAGCGTCAAGTCACGGGGTGGGTGGGGCGGTCGCCGAATTGGACGGTACGCTGACGCCTCGCGAGCGTGCCACGGCCCCGCAGAGACGGCTCTATATATACGGCGCGCGAAGCGACAAAACGCCCAACGGATAGGGGGAACCGCCAGGTGAGCACGAGCACTGGCACCGGCTTTTGCCGGGTCACGGTCGCCGCGCCCGATGCACGGATCGACGTGGCACTGCCGGAGGACGTCGCACTCGTCGACATTTACCCGGAGATCCTGCGGCTCTCCGGACAGTCCCAGGCGGAGGGCGCGCCGACCGGCTTTCACCTCGTACGCCGCGACGGAACGGTCCTCGACGCCGGGCAGTCGCTCGCGCAGCAGCAGATCCTCGACGGCGACCTCCTGCTCCTGAAGCCGTTCGCCGAATCGCTGCCGCTCCCGGTCTTCGACGACGTCTCCGACGCCGTCGCCTCCGCGGTCAAGCGCAACCGCAGCCGCTGGAGCGACGACCTCATGCACACCCTCGGCCTCAGCGCCGGTGTGCTGCTGCTCGTCATGATGGCGTTCGCCCTGTGGTTCTCGAACCCGATGAACCGCGACATGCACCGCCTGCCCGGCATCATCGCCGGCGTCGTCGGCATCGTCCTGGTCGCCCTCGCCGGCGTCCGCGCCCGGGTCTACGACGACCACGGCTCCTCCATCGCCCTGGGCCTGTCCGCGCTGCCGCACCTGCTGATCGCCGGCTCCGGCATCTTCCCGGTCGACGACGGCGCCGGCCCCGGCCGGCTGCACCTCCTCGTCGGCTGCGTGACCGTACTCATCGCGTCCGTCCTGCTGGTGGTGCTGCTGCCGCGCGGCGACGCCCCCTTCGTCGCGGCCGCCTTCCTCTCCGCCATCGGCACCCTCGCGGTCTTCGCCGCGATCCTCACCGACGCCCAGGGCAGCGAGGTCGCCGCCGTCACCGCCGTCGTCGCCATCGCCATGGTCGCCTGGCTCCCCGGCCTCTCCGCCCGCTTCGCCCGGCTGCCCATCGGCTACCGCTCCCCGGACCAGATCGCCAAGGGCTCCCTGGACAACGGCGGCGAGACCGAGTCCGTCGACTTCATCAAGATCGGCAACCAGGCCAAGCGCGGCCACGAACTGCTGCTCGGCCTCGTCGCCGGCTGCTCCGCCCTCGTCGTCGGCTCCGCCGGTGTCGTCCTCGGCTTCTCCGACAACATGTGGGCCCAGCTGCTCGCCCTGGCCGCCGGCATCACGATCATGCTTCGCGCCCGGCTCTTCGACTACACCGCCCAGGTCGCCTGCCTGACCATCGCCGGCATCCTGACCATCGTCCTGCTCATCCTGGGCATCGCGCTGCACCCGCCGCAGGACATCTTCGTCGACCTCCTGCAGTACCAGGACGCCGGACCGCTCAACATCCGCACCGTCTGGTTCTCCAGCAGCATCGCGGTCGGCGCGGCCGTCCTCGTCGGCGTCGGCCTGGTCGTCCCCCGCAAGGGCGTCACCCCCTTCTGGGGCCGGATCTTCGACATCTTCGACGGCCTCGTGCTGCTGTCCCTGGTGCCGCTGTGCCTGGCGGTCCTCGACGTCTACAACACCGTGCGCGGCCTCACCGGCAACTAGCACGGCCCCCGCTTACGAAAACGGCCCCCCACCACCCGGTCGGGGGGCCGTTTTCCAGCTGGTACGCTGTGTAACGGCCCGGACGAGTCATCCAAGATTCCCTGTGATGTCAACCAGGGACGCTCACCGGCCGGAACCCTGAGGAGTACCGCGTGTCGCTCGACGCCGCTACGAAGAAGCAGATCATGGCCGAGTTCGCCACCAAGGAGGGTGACACCGGCTCCCCCGAGGTCCAGGTCGCGATGCTCTCCCGCCGCATCTCGGACCTGACCGAGCACCTCAAGACCCACAAGCACGACCACCACTCCCGCCGTGGTCTGCTGCTGCTGGTCGGCCAGCGCCGCCGCCTGCTGCAGTACCTGGCGAAGAAGGACATCACGCGCTTCCGCGCGCTGGTCGAGCGCCTGGGCATCCGCCGCGGCGCGGCGGGCGCCAAGTAAGACGCCGTAAAGGGAGCGGTTCCCACCGGGGGCCGCTCCCTTTGCCGTACGCACCGGACACCCACGCCACCTCATGGTGGACGGAACCTTTGTAGTCTGGTGCCATATCGCAAAACTGAACGCGGTAGGAGCGCCTCCTGGCCGCCGGTCCTCGGTAGTGGCCCCCGGACGATCCATGCACGGCATGTCGCATCACTCCGGGTGCTTCGATCGAAGACCGGCCCGCACCGGCGCTCCACCGAGAAGGTCTGCTGCCACACGGGCAGCAGACGCAGACGAGGAGATATTCCTGGTGGAGAACGAGACCCACTACGCCGAAGCCGTGATCGACAACGGTTCCTTCGGCACCCGCACCATCCGCTTCGAGACGGGCCGCCTGGCCAAGCAGGCCGCCGGCTCCGCCGTGGCGTACCTGGACGACGACACCATGGTGCTGTCGGCCACCACCGCTTCCAAGAACCCGAAGGACCAGCTGGACTTCTTCCCGCTGACCGTCGACGTCGAGGAGCGGATGTACTCGGCCGGGAAGATCCCCGGCTCCTTCTTCCGTCGTGAGGGCCGCCCCTCCGAGGACGCCATCCTCACCTGTCGCCTGATCGACCGCCCGCTGCGCCCGTCCTTCAAGAAGGGCCTGCGCAACGAGATCCAGATCGTCGAGACGATCATGGCGCTCAACCCCGACCACCTCTACGACGTGGTCGCCATCAACGCCGCCTCCTGCTCCACGCAGCTGGCCGGCCTGCCCTTCTCGGGCCCCATCGGCGGTACCCGCGTCGCCCTCATCAAGGGCCAGTGGGTCGCCTTCCCGACGCACACCGAGCTTGAGGACGCGGTCTTCGACATGGTCGTGGCCGGCCGGGTCCTGCCCGACGGTGACGTCGCGATCATGATGGTCGAGGCCGAGGCCACCGACCAGACGATCCAGCTGGTCAAGGACGGCGCCGAGGCCCCGACCGAAGAGGTCGTCGCCGCCGGCCTGGAGGCCGCGAAGCCGTTCATCAAGGTCCTGTGCAAGGCCCAGTCGGACCTGGCCGCCAAGGCCGCCAAGCCGACCGGCGAGTTCCCGATCTTCCTCGACTACCAGGACGATGTCCTGGAGGCCCTCACCAAGGCCGTCAAGGACGAGCTCGCCCAGGCGCTGACCATCGCCGGCAAGCAGGAGCGCGAGTCGGAGCTCGACCGCGTCAAGGCGCTCGCCGCCGAGAAGCTCCTGCCGGAGTTCGAGGGCCGCGAGAAGGAGATCTCCGCCGCGTACCGCTCGCTGACCAAGACCCTGGTCCGTGAGCGCGTCATCAAGGAGAAGAAGCGCATCGACGGCCGCGGTGTCACCGACATCCGCACGCTGGCCGCCGAGGTCGAGGCCATCCCGCGCGTGCACGGTTCGGCCCTGTTCGAGCGTGGCGAGACCCAGATCCTGGGCGTCACCACCCTCAACATGCTCCGCATGGAGCAGCAGCTGGACACCCTCTCCCCGGTGACCCGCAAGCGCTACATGCACAACTACAACTTCCCGCCGTACTCCACCGGCGAGACCGGCCGCGTCGGCTCCCCGAAGCGCCGCGAGATCGGCCACGGCGCGCTCGCCGAGCGCGCGCTGATGCCGGTCCTGCCGACCCGCGAGGAGTTCCCCTACGCGATCCGCCAGGTGTCCGAGGCCCTCGGCTCCAACGGCTCGACGTCCATGGGCTCGGTCTGCGCCTCCACCATGTCGCTGCTGAACGCCGGTGTGCCGCTCAAGGCCCCGGTCGCCGGTATCGCCATGGGCCTGATCTCCCAGGAGATCGACGGCGAGACCCACTACGTCACCCTCACCGACATCCTCGGTGCGGAGGACGCCTTCGGCGACATGGACTTCAAGGTCGCCGGCACCAAGCAGTTCGTCACCGCCCTCCAGCTCGACACCAAGCTGGACGGCATCCCGGCGTCCGTCCTGGCCGCGGCCCTCAAGCAGGCCCGCGACGCCCGTCTGCACATCCTCGACGTGATGATGGAGGCGATCGACACCCCGGACGAGATGTCCCCGAACGCCCCGCGGATCATCACCGTCAAGATCCCCGTGGACAAGATCGGTGAGGTCATCGGCCCCAAGGGCAAGATGATCAACCAGATCCAGGAGGACACCGGCGCCGAGATCACGATCGAGGACGACGGCACCATCTACATCGGTGCCGCCGACGGCCCGGCCGCCGAGGCCGCCCGCGCCACGATCAACGGCATCGCCAACCCGACCATGCCGGAGGTCGGCGAGCGCTACCTGGGCACGGTCGTCAAGACCACCACCTTCGGTGCGTTCGTCTCCCTGCTCCCGGGCAAGGACGGCCTGCTGCACATCTCGCAGATCCGCAAGCTCGCCGGCGGCAAGCGCGTGGAGAACGTCGAGGACGTGCTCGGCGTCGGCGCCAAGGTCCAGGTCGAGATCGCCGAGATCGACCAGCGCGGCAAGCTCTCCCTCATCCCCGTGATCGAGGAAGAGGACGCCGCCAAGGAAGACAAGAAGGACGACGCCGCCAAGTGACGTCCCGTACGCACGCGACGACGGCCCGCACCTCCACGGAGGGGCGGGCCGTCGCCCGTACCCAAACGCTTCTCAAGGGCACCGCGGGCGCCGGCACGGTCCGCCGGACCACCCTGCCCGGCGGCCTGCGCATCGTCACCGAGACGCTGCCCTCGGTCCGCTCCGTCACCTTCGGCATCTGGGCGCACGTCGGCTCCCGCGACGAGACCCCGACCCTGAACGGCGCCACGCACTACCTCGAACACCTGCTGTTCAAGGGCACCGAGCAGCGCAGCGCACTGGACATCTCCTCGGCCATCGACGCGGTCGGCGGCGAGATGAACGCCTTCACCGCGAAGGAATACACCTGCTACTACGCGCGGGTGCTCGACACCGACCTGCCGCTCGCCATCGACGTGGTGTGCGACATGCTCACCGGCTCGCTGATCGAGGCCGAGGACGTGGACGCCGAGCGCGGCGTCATCCTCGAAGAGATCGCGATGACCGAGGACGACCCGGGCGACTGCGTCCACGACCTGTTCGCCCACACCATGCTCGGTGACACCCCGCTCGGCCGCCCCGTCCTGGGCACCGTCGACACCGTCAACGCCCTCACCGCCGACCGCATCCGCCGCTTCTACCGGAAGCACTACGACCCCACCCACCTCGTCGTCACCGCGGCCGGCAACGTCGACCACGCCAAGGTCGTCCGCCAGGTCCGCCGCGCCTTCGAGCAGGCCGGCGCGCTCGACCGGACGGACGCCGTCCCGGTCGCACCGCGCTCCGGAGCGCGCGCGATCCGCACCGCCGGCCGCGTCGAACTGCTCAACCGCAGGACCGAACAGGCCCACGTGGTCCTCGGCGTCCCCGGCATGGCCCGCACCGACGACCGCCGCTGGGCCATGGGCGTACTGAACACCGCCCTCGGCGGCGGCATGTCCTCCCGGCTCTTCCAGGAGGTCCGGGAGAAGCGCGGCCTCGCCTACAGCGTGTACTCCTACACCTCGGGCTTCGCCGACTGCGGCCTGTTCGGCGTCTACGCGGGCTGCCGCCCCAACCAGGTGGACGACGTCCTCAAGATCTGCCGCGACGAACTCGACCAGGTGGCCGCGCACGGCCTGAGCGACGACGAGATCCACCGCGCGATCGGCCAGCTGCGCGGCTCCACCGTCCTCGGCCTGGAGGACACCGGCGCGCTGATGCACCGCATCGGCAAGAGCGAGCTGTGCTGGGGCGAGCAGATGTCGGTCGACGAGATGCTCGCCCGGATAGCGGCCGTCACCCCCGACGAGGTGCGCGAGGTGGCCCGCGAGGTCCTGGGCCGGCGCCCCTCGCTCTCCGTCATCGGCCCGCTGAAGGACCGGCAGGCGGCGCGCCTGGACGACATCGTCGCCTAACGCTGCCCGTGTGAGCGGGCCGCCCGTCGCCGTACCACCGACAGAAGGACAGGAAACGATGAGCAAGCTGCGCGTGGCCGTACTCGGAGCCCGGGGCCGCATCGGCTCCGAGGCCGTACGGGCCGTCGAGGCCGCCGAGGACATGGAGCTGGTCGCCGCCCTGGGCCGCGGCGACAAGCTGGAGACGCTGGTCGAGAACGACACCCAGGTCGTGGTCGAACTGACCAACCCCGCCTCGGTCATGGGCAACCTCGACTACTGCGTCCGGCACGGCATCCACGCCGTCGTCGGCACTACCGGCTGGACCGAGGACCGCCTCGCGCAGCTGCGCACCTCGCTCGCCGCGGCACCGCAGGCGGGTGTGCTGATCGCCCCGAACTTCTCCATCGGCGCGGTGCTGACCATGCGGTTCGCCCAGCAGGCGGCCCGGTTCTTCGAGTCCGTCGAGGTCGTCGAGCTGCACCACCCGAACAAGGCCGACGCGCCCTCCGGCACCGCGGCGCGCACCGCCCAGCTGATCGCCGAGGCCCGCGCGCAGGCCGGGTGCGCGCCGCAGCCGGACGCCACCGCCACCGCGCTGGACGGTGCCCGCGGCGCCGACGTCGACGGCATCCCGGTCCACTCGGTCCGCCTGCGCGGCCTGCTGGCCCACCAGGAGGTCCTCCTCGGCGGCGAGGGAGAAACCCTCACCATCCGCCACGACTCCCTCCACCACAGCAGCTTCATGCCCGGCATCCTGCTGGGCGTCCGCCGCGTGGTGACCACTCCGGGCCTGACGGTGGGCCTGGAAAACTTCCTCGATCTGGGCTGAGGCACGGCAGTCATGGGCGGAAAGTTCACCTACTTCTTCCTCGCCACCGTTCTGGTCCTCGTCTTCGGCGTGGTGGCCATGGAGGGCGTACTGCTGCTGCTGACCGGCGAGCCGGCCGCCATGGGCATGGGCGCGGTGGCCTTCGTGCTGCCCTGCCTCGGCGGCTGGTTCCTGTGGCACAACACCCGCTTCGCCCGCAACGCCCACCGGCTCGCGGCCGTACTGGAGTCGGAGGGCGGCCTCCCGGCCGACGAACTGCAGCGGACCCCCGGCGGCCGCATCGACCGGGACTCCGCCGACGCGGTCTTCGCCCGCCGCCAGGCCGAAACCGAAGCCGCCCCCGGCGACTGGCGCACCTGGTTCCGCCTGGCCGTCGCCTACCACGACGCCCGCGACACCCCCCGCGCCCGCAAGGCCATGCAACGCGCGATCACCCTGTACGAGGCCGCGGCAACGTCCTGACCGGGGGCGGCAACAGGGGTGAGGCCGGGGCGGGTCGGCGGTCTGGCCGTGGACCGGTGACACGCAGAGCCGGGGGACGGTCGGCGGGCTCGCAGGCACCGGCAGCACGCGGGGCCGGGGGCGGGCCGGCGGGCTCGCCAGGCACCGGCAGCACGCGGCGCCGGGAGGTGGCCGGCGGTCTGGCCATGGACCGGTAACACGTGGGGCCGGGGGGCGGCCTGGCCAAGGACCGGCAGCACGCGGGCGGGGCTGGGTCGGGCCCGCGCGACGCCTACCGAGCCGCCCGCCGCCCCAGCCCGGCATCCCGCTGAAATACCTCCCGCCGTCAACCGGTTGTGGCCCGCCCCCAACCGGTTGTAGCCGCGGGGGCGCGCCCCAACTGGTTGTGGCCCCGGTGGCCCCCAACCGTTTGTGGTCCCGCAGCCGGTGCCCACCTGCCCGGCCCGGTGCCCACCTGCCCGGCCCGGTGCCCACCTGCCCGGCCCGGAGACCACCTGCCTGGCCCGGTGCCCACCTGCCCGGCCCGGAGACCACCGGCCCGGCCCGGAGACCACCTCCCGGCCCGGAGACCACCTGCCTGGCCCGGTGCCCACCTGCCTGACCCGGAGACCACCGGCCGCGACCTGCCCCCCCGGCTGGGAATAACCCCCCACCCCCAACCGGTTGGGGCCTCGCAGGGGGCCTTCGCGTCCCTTAGGTGATCTGTTCGACCGCCCCCTAGGGAACTTCCCCCCTCCGCCCCCTACCGCCACTACCCCCGCCGGTACTCCGCCGCCCAGGCCTCCAGGACGTCCGCGGCGCGTTCGAAGGATTCCCGGCGGCCGAGGAAGTCGCCGCTGTGGTCCGTGACCAGGGTCCGCAGTGGTTCGCCCTGGTGCCGCTCGACGAAGAGCGCCTGGCCCTGCACGGTCCGCGGCAGGCCGAGCCAGCGCACCGGCTGCTGGACCGTACGGACCGACGCGATCGCGCTCCACGGTTCCGTGGTCGTCCGCAGCAGGTTCACCTGGCGCAGGCCCCGGGCGCTGACCCACACACCCACCCGCAGCAGCCGCAGCGCGAGCGCGATGAGCAGGGCGCCGATCGCCACCACCGCGGCCGCCGCGGGCAGGGAGCCGGCCATCGCGATGATCATCGCGGACAGGAAGACGAACGACGCGAGCAGCAGAAACACAGCCGCCGCCCCTACCCGCCACGGTCCGGGGCGGTAGGGACGGCGCCAGTGGTCGGGCTCGTCGTACGGCAGTGCGGCCTGTTCGGCGGCACCGTTGTCGAGGTGGCGGTCGGCCGTCAGGAAGGGCAGGGGCACGGCTGATCCTCACTGGTGGCTGCTCGGCACGCGGGGGCGTACCGGTGGAAGCTGTGACCGGTGAGGCTATCGGGGCCGGCGGGGCGGAACCACTTGGTCCGCCCCGGCCCCCTGCCGCTCAGCGGTGGGCGGCCTCGGACTGATGCACCCGGTTGGAGGCCGAGCTGTCCTGCTGCAGTGCGGGAACGCCGAACAGCAGGGCGCCGGCAAGGCCGCCGACCACTGTTAGCGTGATCAGTGACTGGCCGACGAGCTGCGTACGTGAGAGACGTGCACGCGGCGGGGGAGTGACATTGCTGCGGAACCGGTCTGCCTCTGCGACGAAGGCGAACGGGACGGGCTCGCGCCGGCGGAACATGAGGGGGCTCTCCTAGGAACCTCGTAGTGGGCACTGTCACAGGGATAGACGTCTGCGCCGCCCGTTTGGTGCCCGTTTTCCAAGACTTCTGTGAAAAATATCAACTCCCGCTCGATCCCCTGCTATAGAGCGTCCCTTTTGCGGCTAACGCGGCATCACGCCGCATTTCCTGGACTGTCAGTGGCGGGCCGTAGGCTGGTCACGCACGAGGATCGAACGGAAGGAACCGCCGGTGTCGCACACCCCCGCCGAGAGCGCTGAGAGCCCCGAGGCTGCAGCCGTCAGCTTCCGGAGCGAGGTGACGGTCGAGCTGGTCAAGCACAGCGCCGCGGACAGCGACGTGCTCTGGGCGGCCCGGGTCTCCACGGCCGGCGAGCAGTCCCTCGAAGAGCTCCAGAAGGACCCCGAGCGCTCCAAGGGCCTGATCAACTTCCTCATGCGCGACCGGCACGGCAGCCCGTTCGAGCACAACTCCATGACCTTCTTCATCAGCGCGCCGATCTTCGTCTTCCGCGAGTTCATGCGCCACCGCGTCGGCTGGTCGTACAACGAGGAGTCCGGCCGCTACCGCCAGCTGGAGCCGGTCTTCTACGTCCCCGGCGAGGCCCGCAAGCTCGTCCAGCAGGGCCGCCCGGGCAAGTACGAATTCGTCGAGGGCACCCCCGCGCAGCAGGAGCTCACCGGCCGCGTCATGGAGGACTCCTACCGCCAGGCGTACGCCGCCTATGAGGAGATGCTCGCCGCCGGAGTCGCCCGCGAGGTCGCCCGCGCGGTCCTCCCCGTCGGTCTGTACTCCTCGATGTACGCGACCTGCAACGCCCGGTCCCTGATGCACTTCCTCGGCCTGCGGACGCAACACGAGCAGGCGAAGGTGCCCTCCTTCCCCCAGCGCGAGATCGAGATGGTCGGCGAGCAGATGGAGGCCCACTGGGCCAAGCTCATGCCGCTCACGTACGGCGCATTCAATGCGAACGGCCGGATCGCGCCGTAAGGCCCAGGCCGCGGGCCGGACGCCGGGGTGCGCGGGAGAGGCGTACGAGGTGTCCGGATTGCGGCATTTTGAGAAGTTCATCTACGCTGAACAGACGGACCCGGCACTGCTTGAACCCCCGAGCAGGCAGTGCCGGAGTCCACATCCCTGCTCCCCAGAGGCGCATCCCACGGTGAGCTACGAGTAGCGTGGGACCCATGGCTCCGACTTCCACACCGCAGACCCCCTTCGGGCGGGTGCTGACCGCCATGGTCACGCCGTTCACGGCGGATGGCGCTCTCGATCTCGACGGCGCGCAGCGGCTCGCCGCCCATCTGGTGGACGCCGGCAACGACGGCCTCGTCGTCAACGGCACCACCGGTGAGTCCCCGACCACCAGTGACGCGGAGAAAGCCCAGCTGGTCCGCGCGGTGGTCGATGCGGTCGGCGACCGTGCCTTTGTCGTAGCCGGAGCCGGCACGAACGACACCCACCACAGCCTGGAGCTGGCCCGCGCCGCCCAGGACGCCGGCGCCCACGGCCTGCTCGCCGTCACGCCGTACTACAGCAAGCCCCCGCAGGAGGGCCTGCTGCGCCACTTCACGGCCATCGCGGACGCCACCGACCTGCCGGTGATGCTGTACGACATCCCCGGCCGCAGCGGCGTCCCGATCAACACCGAGACCATCGTCCGGCTCGCCGAGCACCCCCGGATCGTCGCCAACAAGGACGCCAAGGGCGACCTCGGCCGCGCCAGCTGGGCCATCGCCCGCTCCGGCCTCGCTTGGTACAGCGGCGACGACATGCTCAACCTCCCGCTGCTCTCGGTCGGAGCCGTCGGCTTCGTCTCCGTGGTCGGCCACGTCGTCACCCCCGAGCTGCGCGCCCTCCTGGACGCCCACCTCAACGGCGACGTCACCAAGGCCACCGAGATCCACCAGAAGCTGCTGCCCGTCTTCACCGGCATGTTCCGTACCCAGGGCGTCATCACGACCAAGGCCGCCCTCGGACTCCAGGGCCTGCCCGGCGGACCGCTGCGCCTGCCGCTCGTCGAGCTCTCCCCCGAGGAGACCGAGCAGCTCACGCGCGATCTCGCCGCCGGCGGGGTACAGCTCTGATCAAAGACTTCACAACTGAATACGGACCAACAACCGCCTTATAGCAAGTGCACGAATGTCATGCGCGCCACGTGCCTCTACGGCAGCGTGGCGCGTGTGGTGAGGAGAGTCTTTTGAGTCATCCGCATCCTGAGCTCGGCGCTCCGCCGAAGCTTCCCAAGGGCGGCCTGCGCGTCACCCCCCTCGGCGGCCTGGGTGAAATCGGCCGCAACATGACGGTCTTCGAATACGGCGGCCGGCTGCTGATCGTCGACTGCGGAGTGCTCTTCCCCGAGGAGGAGCAGCCCGGAATCGACCTGATCCTGCCGGACTTCTCGTCCATCAGGGACCGCCTCGACGACATCGACGGCATCGTGCTCACGCACGGCCACGAGGATCACATCGGCGGCGTCCCCTACCTCCTGCGCGAGAAGCCGGACATCCCCCTCATCGGCTCCAAGCTGACCCTCGCCCTGATCGAGGCCAAGCTCCAGGAGCACCGCATCCGCCCGTACACGCTCGAGGTCGCCGAGGGCGAGCGCGAGCGTCTGGGCCCCTTCGACTGCGAGTTCGTCGCGGTCAACCACTCCATCCCGGACGCCCTGGCCGTCGCCATCCGCACCCCCGCGGGCATGGTCGTGCACACCGGCGACTTCAAGATGGACCAGCTCCCGCTGGACCGCCGCCTCACCGACCTCCCGGCCTTCGCCCGGCTCGGCGAGGAGGGCATCGACCTCCTCCTGTCCGACTCCACCAACGCCGAGGTTCCGGGCTTCGTCCCGCCCGAGCGAGACATCTCCAACGTGCTGCGCGGCGTCTTCGCCAGTGCCCAGAAGCGCATCATCGTCGCCAGCTTCGCCAGCCATGTGCACCGCATCCAGCAGATCCTCGACGCGGCGCACGAGTACGGCCGTCGGGTCGCCTTCGTCGGCCGCTCGATGGTCCGCAACATGGGCATCGCCCGTGAGCTGGGCTATCTGCGGGTACCGGCCGGCCTGGTCGTCGACGTCAAGACCCTCGACGACCTCCCGGACGACGAGGTCGTGCTGGTGTGCACCGGCTCCCAGGGCGAGCCCATGGCCGCGCTCTCCCGCATGGCCAACCGCGACCACCAGATCCGCATCGTCCAGGGCGACACCGTCATCCTGGCCTCGTCCCTGATTCCCGGGAACGAGAACGCGGTCTACCGCGTCATCAACGGCCTCACCCGCTGGGGCGCCGACGTCGTCCACAAGGGCAACGCCAAGGTCCACGTCTCGGGCCACGCCTCGGCCGGCGAACTGCTGTACTTCTACAACATCTGCAAGCCCCGGAACCTCATGCCGGTGCACGGCGAGTGGCGCCATCTGCGCGCCAACGCCGAACTGGGCGCCCTGACAGGTGTTCCGAAGGACCGCATCGTCATCGCCGAGGACGGTGTCGCGGTCGACCTGGTCGACGGCGTGGCCAAGATCGCCGGCAAGGTCCAGGCGGGCTATGTCTACGTCGACGGCCTGTCGGTCGGTGACGTCACCGAGACCTCCCTCAAGGACCGCCGCATCCTCGGTGACGAGGGCATCATCTCGGTCTTCGTGGTCGTGGACTCCAGCACCGGAAAGATCGTCGGTGGCCCGGACCTGCACGCCCGTGGCTCCGGTATCGACGACGCGTCCCTCGCGGCCGTCGTACCCAAGATCGACGAGGCGCTGGCCAAGTCCGCCCAGGACGGCATCGCCGAGCCCCACCAGCTCCAGCAGCTGGTCCGTCGCGCGGTCGGCAAGTGGGTGTCGGACAACTACCGCCGCCGCCCGATGATCCTCCCCGTGGTCGTCGAGGTCTGACGCGCCGGCCCGTACGAAGTCGTACGAAGGTCCTCAAGTCGGAGCGGGGCGCCCGGATTTGCATCCGGGCGCCCCGCTCCAGTACGTTTACGGCTCCGCCTGAACGGGAAGCGCCGCACGCCTGTGCGTCGGGCGCCCCTCGCGACGGAGCGGAATTCCGGCCCAGAGCAATCTGATAAAGTCGGATCAGCCGAAAGGCACCCCCCTCCGACGGGGAATCGGACCGAATTCGAACCGGAAACGGCAAGAATACGGATCTGATAGAGTCGGAACCGCGAAGAAGCCGAAAGGCCGAAACGCACCGGCGAAAATCGGAGCCGCAAGGATCTGATAGAGTCGGAAACGCAAGACCGAAGGGAAGCGCCCGGAGGAAGCCCGAGAGGGAATCCAAAGGAAGCGTCCGTTCCTTGAGAACTC
>NZ_JBEZMM010000047.1:0-59252 GCF_040652715.1 Streptomyces sp. NPDC048196
ACGGCTCGGAACATGGATCAACAACCAAAGATCCAGAGCCACAACACTGACACCACAACGAGTACAACAACTCACCGCCATCCACATGCGATGGAGGTGACGATGGTCGAGAACGTCTCCGTCATTACAGCCACCGCCCTGCGCTGGCATTGGGGTACCTGGTGGGGGTTCGTTGTGGCCGGTGCTGCCGTGACAGCGGTCGGGTGACTGGGCTGAGAACCAGGTGCAGTTCACCGGCTCGTGGATACGGGGCGATGCGGCCCTCAGGCCGTCGTCCGCCTGGTCCACGTTCTCCTCCGGCCGCGAACCAGCTGGCATGTAATGCGCACATGGGCGTCGAGGCTCGAGTGCTGGCGCCCGTACACGCTTCGCACCGGGTCAACAGCCACGCACGGAGAGAACGCAAGCAAAGGAGAGCCACCTACCCCCTTACTGGCGTCCGGCCAGCTAGAGGACTTCGAGCGAGCAAGGCCCGGACCAGGCGTCCGGGCCTTCGTCGTGCCCTGCAAGGTTTCTCCCGGCCGTTGCTGTTCGTGCCCCGGCTTTGTGTCCCTACAGGGTGAAGAAGCTGTGCCCACCAGGACGAGACGCAAGCACCTGAGTCCTGTCACTGGTCCGTTCCCTCAACCGAACCGCCCGATACGAGCGCCGGCACACCGACGCCGTGCCGGCAAGTGCGGGACGCGCGGTGCGGCGCGTCCCAGACGATGCGTCCTTGACTGGTGGGTCGTCAGAAGTCGTAGGGCTTCTTGGTGTTCCAGTTCAGCACGTCGGCCTCGTTCCAGCTGAACTGCGGCTTGTTGCCCTTGAGGGCGACGGAGTAGAAGGGGCCGTAGCGGCCGTCCGGGCCGCGCAGCGCGAGGGCGAAGGACTGCGCCGTGTGGTGCTTCGAGCCGTAGTCGAAGAGGTTCACCGCGCTGTAGGCCGTGCCGCCGGGCCGGAGTGTGAGGTGCTTGGTGCCGCCGGGGTTGTCCTTCTTCGAGTGCGGCAGCGCGGCACCATCGTTGCCGAGCTTGACGGCCGGGTACGAGGTGACCCAGCACGGCTTGGGGCCCTTGTTCGACGCGGTGACCAGCAGGTGGTCGCCCTGCTGGCCGGCGAACCGGTGCACCGCGGTGAGCAGCATCTCCTCGCCGCGGCACTGCTGGGCGCCGGCCGTGGTGCCCTTGCCCGCGGCCGCGTCCGTCCCGCCCACGGCGGTCGTCGAACGCGCGCCCTCCTTGGTGGTGTCACCGCCGCTGTTGGCCTGCTCCGCGCCGCCCTTGCCGTCACCGTTGGACGCAGACTTGCTCTTCGCGACACCGGCGGCGTCGTTGCTCGCCGCCGTCGAGCCGCCGTCGGCGCCGCCGCAGGCGGTCAGGCCCAGCGCCAACGCGGCGGTGACAGCAGCCAGGGTGGCGGTACGGATCCGGGAAGTACGCATGATCAGGTTCCCCCTGTATTTCGTGCGGGAGCCGTTCCCGCGGTATGGACACCACCTTTCCCCGGCCCACTGACGTTCCGGAAACGCCTCACTCACGTCCCACAAACACACCACGCGAACCGGTGACGCCCGGCCACGGGCAGCCTGGAGTTCCGCGCCGGCGTATTGGCGCCCGCACGCCGGCGAACAGGCTCACTGCGCCCATGGCCCCCACCGACCGACGGCACCGTTCGCGTTCACGTGGCTGAGTGCAAGTGTTCGCGTCGGCGCCGGCCCCGCACGGCCTGACGACAGCCTCCCAGGCCAGCTGTCTGGTCATCCACGTCCGGGGCAACAGCCGAGTGCCTGGTCCACCTGGCGTCGTGCTCACCGGGTCGCTGAGCCCTGCAGCTTGGGTGTCACTACTTCGATCCATGCTTGGCGTGCCATCGGCCCGGACCGCCGACCGAGCGAAGGACACCAGCCGCGTCGTGCTGAGCTCCGTCGTCTTCCGCAGCAGTGACCACGACATCCCCACCGCTGGAACATGGATCGAGATGTTCAGCCGTTTCAGCGAACCGGTCCTCCCCGGTCTTGCCGCCAGGGCGGCAAGACCGGATCAAGCGCTGACGAGGCCCTCCTAGTGGAAATACGGGACTTCGCGCCCGTCACCTAGCGCCGCCGTGCAGCCGGTGCGGGAGCTCACACACCCGCTACCGCCTCATTCCTGCCTAGAGGCGCTGTCTGTGGGCAGCGTGCCCGGGCTTCGGCGCCAAGTCAGCTGGAGCGGTGGTTGCGCGGTCGCCGCCAAAGGGCGATGAGGCCTTGTGACTGGAGCTGTTGCCACCGCATCGCGGCGTAGACCCTCACCATGTCGTCGTACAACTGCGCCAGCTCACGTGCGGCCTCAAGCCCCCAGCCGACGCCACCTGCAGCGAAACACCTTCTCCCACCGACCCGCCGCTCCATCGCGCGCCCGGGGTGCTCCCGCGAAGAACATTCCAGGGCTGAAGACGAAGCTCCTCCACGCCAGCGCCTTCGAGGACGAGACGAGCAGCGTGGGGCGGGTCTACTTCGGCGACCGTTACCCGGGGATAGCGTCGGATCTCCGTCACGGTCAGGTCAACGGTTCGGCCCTACTGGCCCGGGCAGCGGAAGCGGGAGCCCAGCCGCGTGGTCGTCAGACATCGCACCACGATGGCAAGCAGGTCCGCTCCAAGGGATTCCGCCTGCACGATCTGAACCTCGGGTCGCGGCTCTGCAGAGGGCATCATCACGCTGCCAGACTCTCAAGACATCCGGCGGACCGGCGACGCACCATCCCACCGCCGGACCAGCCTGGCAGCCCGGCCCCTTCCACAAGGGGACTGGCACCAGCCGCCCCAACTGCGAGACCTCAGGTACCTGGATCGATCGCGAACTCTCTCTCGACACGGCGCGCAAGGTCTTCGAGCCGCTACGACGTCGACGGGGACGGCCACATCCCCGTGGACGAATAGCCGCGACCGCCGATGTCCGTCGAGGGGTTCTGCGCAGCCATACATGACTGATCTTGTCGGGTCCGGCATGTGGGCGTGCCGGACCCGGTTCGTCATCCCGCCGATCCCGCAGTCTGCTCAACAGGTGGCTGGCCCCCCACCGGTCAGACGGGCTTCTGCCTCGCTTCGGCGGCAGCACCCGCCTCCCGCAGCTCTGCCACCAGGGCATCAGCGCACTCCGGCGAAACGTCAGCGAGGACCGTTGCCGGCACATCGCTGATGAGGAGCTTGCTGTGCCACAAGCCGCTCACGCCGGGCGTTCAAGCGACACGAGCGGCCGAGCGGAGGGGAACTGTTGCCCCGATGAACGATTTCTCCTCATAGGGGCAACTGTCCGCTCCGCCTCAGAGGCTCGTCGCGGGCCGTCCTTCAGCCCTCTCCGCGGACTCCCGGTACTTCCTTGCGGACGAAGGCCCGCCACTTCTCCATGAAAGTACTACGGTCGACGCCGAGGTACTGCTGGAAATGTGCCTTCTGACTGTGGTATCCGGGGTCCCGGTATTCGGCCGTGACGAAATTGAAGGTGCCCTTCTCGCCGTACTTCTCGGCCATGTAACGGATGGCGAGGCGCGCCAGCACGTAGTTCTGGTGCCGTTCGTTCGCATCCTGTGC
Organism: Streptomyces sp. NPDC048196; assembly: GCF_040652715.1. Lineage (NCBI taxonomy): Bacteria > Bacillati > Actinomycetota > Actinomycetes > Kitasatosporales > Streptomycetaceae > Streptomyces > Streptomyces sp. NPDC048196. Next base: position 3,553 of record NZ_JBEZMM010000047.1, read on the forward strand.
GTAGAAGGAATCCCTGTCGCTCTCCGGGGTCGTGGCGTAGTCCATGAGATACCCCTGGAGCGTGCTTCTGTTGTCGGCTTGCGTCTGCGCCGGATTGTCACGCGACTCCATGTATCCGGCGAACCCCTCGGAGACCCAGGTGTCGACCTCGACGGGCAGCGCGCCACGTGCACTGTTGTAAGGAGCCACCATGGCGTGCCCGATCTCGTGGCGGCTGATCTGCTTGACACCTCTCCGCCAGTCGCGACTGGTGAATCGACTCAGGGATGAGTCCATGACGATCCGGGAACCACCGAACTGTGTTTTGTCCTCGCTATCAGCCCCATGCCTGGGAAGAACAAGGTTGGCACCCGCCTCCAGCGCGTCATTCTCCTCCCCTTCGCGGTAGAACCGGGAGTACACATCGCGCTTGGGCTCCAGAACGACCAGTGCCCCCTTGGACACCATGGACTCGCCGGCGGAGCTGCGGTCCCACGCTGCTACATCGTCGTCGGCCGCTTTCGCGATGTAGGGGGTGAAGCGCTGGGTGTCGGCTGCATGCGCCTTGTCGGAGATGACCACCACACGGCCCAACTGCTCGACGGCCATGTCGTCGTAGACGTCCCAAGGCGCTGGATAGAACGCGCCGCTCGTATCCGGGAAAGGATGGTCCGCCCCCTTGACGTCGGTGACCACCTGAGCGCCGGCCGCATCCTTGGTGAAGGTGAACGCGTACTCTTCGTATACCGGAGCGACGTCCACACCCTTGATCTGGTGGACGAAACTGACGCCTTCCACCTCGCCACCGGCGGTTCGGGCGACGCGTTCGAAACGTGCCGTCTTGAACGGCACCTTTACCAGGTTGCGGAAGACCTTCCGCTGTTGCGTCTTGAGCGCATCACCTTGGAAGGGCTTCAGAAAGGCGTCCTCATCCTTGTTGGCGAGAGCCTTGTTGAGCGCCTCGTAAACCGGCTGCGTGGGCGAAACCCCCTTGATTGGGGTCGATCCTTTGCTGGAGAAGAGGAAGACGGCCCCTCCCCCGCCGAGCAGCAGAAAACAGATCCCCAGAGCGATGAAACCGACGATTTTCCCGGTGTTGCGCTTGGGTGGTGGCGGCGGCGCGAAGGGCTGCGGGGCATATCCACTCAAGGGCGGCCCTTGCTGAGGAAAGCCGCCCGGAGGCGGCTGGAATGGCACGTTGGGCTGGCCCGTAGGCTGGTACGACATGCTCCCCCTTTGTCTACAGGAACTAAACGCCTGACCCTACCTCAGCTCCCACTGCCTCCTTGACTCCCCGTCAAGCCCAAAGCGCCTCGGGGATCTCCCTGAGACCGACTCGATACATTCCGAGAGACGGAATATCCCCGGAGCGAACGATCTTCCCCGAGGCCAAAGGGCCCAGTGGCGCGAATCCCGCCAAGTGAAAGCAACCTGAAGACGAACCGTCAGCGTGACCACAGCTCACAGAATCCTGATTTAGCTGCTAAAACGCCTATACGGGGACATAGGCCGGAGGTGTAGGTCGTGCGACGGCCAGATGGGGCGATGTTTTGGTGACGCCTTATGTGTTGGTGACGCCTCTGGGCGGTCGAACAGATCCTGTAGGCCCGAGGCGCGGCCAGCGGGCTACAACGCCGACGAGGCGGAACCCACTTCATGGAGGGCTTCCGTGGTGGTGTCGGGCATGGTGAGGCCTTGCATGGGATTCCATCCACGTAGGCCAGCGCACGAAAAACAACGATCAACAACCATCCGTATGCGGCCAGCCTCGTGGGGACCCTGCCCAGGTCCGCTGACGGCGTTTCCCGCTGGCACCGGTGTACGAAACAGTGGCTGGTCGCCCGCTTCTAAAAAGAGTTCGTGAGAACGCCCGCAGCCCGTGCGCACCAGGTGGCAGAGTGATCCCAGAGGCGGCTGGCTGGGCCGGCATACCGGTCCAGTGACGGAGCAGCCGCCCCATCTCTCCTGAGGGCAGCAGACACACAGGTGAGCGCCTGTCCGCAGTTGTAAGGCATGCTGGCGGCGCCCCGGGGCTGCCAACACTGGGAGTGGCCACCACTGTTACACAGCAGGGCATTGCTCGAACATCACCTCGTAGCCGTCGAGGTCCAGCCCCTGAAGGTGCAGCCCCACCAGGCCCTCGGGCGCCAGAGTCGCTGCGAGCCCTTCGTTGCCACAGGTTGGTGTCGAGGTCCTTGTCGGGAACAGTCAGGACGAACCCGCTGCCGACCGGGCCGGTCTTGGCCGCTCGCTAGGGCAGCGTTGTGGTACCCGTGATTGAGCAGGTCGGACAAGATCAACCAGGCTTCTTCCGCGAGGAAGTTTCACGCCTTTGGGAGCGTTATGCCCATTTCCCGCATGGCGTCGGAAGCCGGTCCGCCTTCAGAGCGTTCGGTCTTGTAGCCCTTGGTGCGGGGGCTGACGGTGCGGGGGTCGACCGCTTCGGAGGGGGCGCCGGTGGCGTAAAGACCATCGGGTTGCTCGTCGCGGTCGTGGGGGGCCAGCCAGAAGACGCGGCGCAGGAAGGTGCCGGAGGCTCGGGAGGCCTTCGCGGTGGGGCCGAGGACGGCGTAGCCGACGAGGCGGCCGTCGCGGTGATAGGGAGGCTGGCGGCGCCGGCTGGAGACGCGGTCCAGGCTTTGGCGTACGTAGTCGAGGTGGGTGGTGTCCTCGAGCCACACGAGGTCGGTTTCGTGCGTGAGGTCCTCGGGGTCGATTAGGGCGCTCACGCGTTCTCCTCGGTGATGTCGGCGATGAGGCCGATGCCTGGGTAGTACTTCTTGGAGTTGGAGGTGGCCATTTCCTTGGGGGACCGAAGGCCGAGGGTTTCGCGGACGCGGCCGGCGAAGGCTCGGGAGGATACGGGGGTGGCTCCTTCACTTTCGCACCAGCGGGTGTAGGCAAGGTGGAGGTGCTTCTGCTCGGCGCGCAGGCCCTGGTCGATCTTGCAGCATTCGGACAGAAATCTGCCCATGTGGTCTTCGGTCTCGGCGTATGCGGTTGTTGCTACGCGTACCCGCTCAGGACCGGACAGATCCTTCTCCCCACAAAGGTAGCGGCGGGCACCGTCGACGAGCCAGGTGAGGATGCCGGGCCCTTCTTCGCGGACGAGGATGTCGGCGAGGTTGTCGACCTTGCGGGCGTCGGGCACGACGCGTTCGAAGGGGATCAGGCGCATGCGGCGCCAGAAGGCGAATCCGCCGGTGCCGACCTCGGGGCGGTGGTTGCCCAGGAGGAACAGCTTGTGGGTGGGGACGAAGGAGAAGAAGTCCTGGCGCATGCGGCGGGCCTTGATGATGTCGCCACCGGTCAGGAGTTTGACGCGGGATTCGTCGAAGCGGTCGCCGGCCTTGAGCTCGGAGCAGACGATGACACGACGCCCGTGGAGTTCGGCCAGGTCGGTGGGGTGCCCTTCGAACTGCTTGGCCATCAGGAAGCCGGGCGGGGCGGCGTCGGCGTAGTCGCCGAGCAGCTTGACGATCACGTCGAGAAGGACGCTCTTTCCGTTTTTGCCCAGGCCGTAGAGGAAGGCCAGGATCTGCGCGCCGACGTCTCCGGTGATGGAGTAGCCCAGCAGCAGGTGCAGGTACCGGATCATCTCCTGGCCTTCGGCGTCGTCGCCGAAGGTGTCGGACAGGAACCGGTCCCAGCGGGGGGTGGGCATCGTCTGGGGGGCGGTGGAGGTGGAGCGGGAGTGGAAGTCGGTGTGGGGGTTGGGGGTGTGGATGATGCCGGTGCGCAGGTCGACGATGCCGCCGGGGGTGCACAGGACGTAGGGGTCGGCGTCGAGGCGGGAGGCGTCCAGGAGCATGCCGTGGGCGGAGCGGGCCTGTTGGAGCATGGACTTGATGCCGGAGGTGGACATCGCGCGGCGGCGTTCGCGACGCAGTTCCGTGTCGGTGTGCAGGCCGGTGGGGTCGGTGTGGGCGAGGGACTCGGCCATGTCACCGGCGGCCCAGACCACGGTCTCGTGTTCGTCGGGTTCCCAGCGGTATTGGGCCCATTTGTACCAGCCCAGCCCGTTGACGTGCCGGTAGTCGGCCGCATACAGGTGGGCGAACGACTTGGCCATGCCGCGGTCGGTCAGGGAGTCGGGAAGGATTCCGGTGTCCGTGGTGCGGAACGGCGCCCGGTCGGCTCGGACCGCGGGGGTGGTCTGGGCCGGAACGGGTGTGGGTGGCTGGGCAAGGATCTGGCGCGCGACCTCGGCCGGGTCGAAGGCTGCGGGGTTCACGGGCGGCCTCCCGGGAAGAGGGGGCGTCGGGCACCGGCGTTCAGGCCGCTGCGGATGATGGGGAGTGCCCGCCCATGTTGGCCGGGCCTGGCGTGTTCGGCTACTGCCAGGAGGGCTTCTTCGGCGCGGGTATGCGTGAGGAGGCCTGCGGCCACCAGACCGCCGGCGGTGTAGGCGGCGCGGTTGAGCTTGTCGGAGAAACCGGTCCCCTCAGCCGCTGTGGCGCAGGCGGCGACTTCGGCCAGCACGGTCTCCAGGGTGCGGGTGGCGGCGTCGCGGCCGCCGCCCGCGGCCGCGACGGCCTGGCGGGCTCGGGAGGGGGTTCTGTCCACGGTGACGGCCCGCGCTGCCGGGGCTGGCTCGTCGAGGTGACCGGTGCGGGTGAGCTCGTGGGCCAGCCAGTCCGGCAGGGGCGACGGTGTACGGCAGGTACCGAGGGGGGTGTAGGTGCCGTCGGTGGTCGTGGTGCCAGGGGCGACGATGTAGCCACCCGTGCTGCGGACGTCGACCTGCCAGGCCAGGGCCCTGCCCGTGCTGCTTCCGCTGCTGCACAGCCAGGTGCGGCCGGATCCGGCCTGGTACCACACGTGCATGCCTCCCGAGGGGGTGCGCACGCGCAGGGTCTCCTGGTCCTCGGCCGGGTCCGGGACACCGCGCAGAGCAGCAAGGACTGCCAGGGTGTGGAAGCCGTTTCGCAGCCCTGCCAGGTCGACATGGTCGTGGATGGGAATACCCGGAAGGAGCCGGTCCCGTCCAGGGAGAGAGTGGGTGTGGGCATCGATGTCGATGACGATCAGCCCAGCGGCGCCGCACGCCACACCGACGCCTGGGGCGGGGCGGGGCGACCACCACTTGCGGATCCGGTCCGGGTCAGTCGTTGCCGCATGGAAGCCGTGGCACCAGCGGCCGTCCCTGATGCAGGGGCAGTCGAGGTGGTTGTGCCCCGTCTCGGTGCATGCCCGGCAGTTACCGACCGGGGTCTTGCGTCCGGGAGTGAGGGGATGCACAGGCCAGCCCGCCGCCGCGCACCACTGGGCGACGGTGAGCATGTCCGGACTGGGCGTGAGAGAGATGGTCGGCCTTCTGCGCTTGTCGTGGTCTGGCTTCAGTCGCTGCACAAACCTGCAGGTCAGATGCTATCTGCCGAAGGTGCAGCGACTGAAGCGACTGAAGTCTTGAATTGGGTCGACCACAGAGTAGCGAATAGATCTACGTATCAACTCCAAGGAAGCGGCGTGGCGCGCCCGTTCTCCTGAGTTCGGTCGCTTCAGTCGCTGCTACTGGCAAGAGCGACTGAAGCGACTGAGCGACCGAACCCTTGGCTCCGTGCTCTACCGTGCCACAAGCCAGTGCCAGGTCTCAGTCGCTTCAGTCGCTGTTGCACGGGCTTTGCACTCCTTCGGACACGGAAGGCAGGCCACTTGGTCCACCGTCGCCGGGCAGAAAGCCTTCAGTCGCTGCACGAGGGGCCCAAGCCGGGTAGTGCTGGACGGGCAGCGACTCTGATTGCTTCAGTCGCTGCCCGTCCAGCACTGGTAAAAGACCAGGTCAGAGGGGGATCGCACCCCAATCAGCGACTGAAGCGACTCAAGTTCGGGACTATGAAGACATTCCCGAGCGCGCGCGCGTGTCATAGATACGGACCTTCAGTCGCTTCAGTCGCTGATTGGGGTACATCCCTATGCTGAGCTGCGATGTTCCCAAGCGACTGAAGCAGCGACCAAGACCGTCTCAGTCGCTCACTCCTGGGTTCAGTCGCTCCCGTGCTGGTGCATACGGCCATCGAGACCGAAGGTTCTGCTCTGTCCGGCCTGACGGCCGGACATGATGCACCGACCCAGCACTCGCCCCCGCCCCCAGGGATCGTTTTCGCAGTTGCCCTCCGTCGGTAGCCGTCGAAACGATGCGCGCAGTCGAAAAGGGCGGCCCGAGGGATGTCCCGACCATTGCCGCCGCCCGGGCCGTCCAGATTGGTGAGACGACGAGGAGGAATACGGGGTGTGACCAACGCGGTGAAGACACTCGCCGCTGCCCTTGGTCCCCAGGTGTCTCGCTGGTTGTGGTTGACGGCTACCGACGTGCCAGCCACCGTCCAAGAGTCATGGCCTCGACGATGCCGGCTGGATGGGCCGCCCGCAGGCTGAGCCAGGCGGTGAGGGGACTCGGCCACCGGCCAGCCGCGTTCCGTTTCCCAGGACCTCTTCGCGTGGGGCGGACACGCTGAGAAGCACGTCGCCACATTCAGAAGTAGATGTCCCTGCACCTGTGCTGAACGTCGTTTCTAAGGTGAGCCCATGATCGACACACACGGTCCGCTTGCTCGCATCATTGAACGAGTGCCGCCGCCGGCCGAGACGATAGACGGGCACGGGGACTGGGCCAGCGCGGAGGAGTTGCTGGGAACCGCACTGCCGCACGACTACAAGCAACTGGTGGAGATCTACGGCCGCGGCGATTTCTGGGGCGCCCTGTGCCTGTGCACCCCATTCGGTGACGACAACCCCGTCCGCCTCGCAGCAGACCTCCTGGACGACTACGGACCAATGCGGGAAAGTTGGCCCGAGCAATACCCCTACCCACTCTTCCCTGAACAGGGCGGGCTGCTCACCTGGGCAGTGACTGACATCGGGACACGCCTGTGCTGGTTGACCGCTGGCCTGCCCGCTTCCTGGTCCATCGTGATCTGGTCACGCGACGACGAGTACGAACGTTTCGACTGCGGGGCTGCCACGTTCCTTGAATCCTGGCTCAGTGGCCTTCTTACCTCCGAACTCCTCCCCCACGACCCGGACCTCGCTCCTTGGTTCGATGCAGCCATCCCGCGCGACCACATCTACCTTCGCCTCGGTGACGGAGCTCTCCCCTACGCCGAACGACTGCAGATCCTGCGTGCCGCGCTCGCCCCCACCGCAGACCGGGGCTCGTATGAATACGACGGCAATCGGCAGGACCACTTCGTCGCGACCGAGACCGGCTGGCAGCTGACCTACGAGACGGCGTACGGACACCAGCTCCGCGTGGCCTTCCCCCCGGCTGACAGTGCACGAGCCCGCCACGCTGTTCTCACAGCCGTTGACCGCATGGGATGTGCCGTGCAGGCCACCCAGACCATCCACGGCACCTCGTCCTGGTCCCCTCAGTCAGAGGGATAAGTGCAGTGACCACGGATGAGAGCACGCCATCTGTGACCTGCCTTCCGGCCCCGCCGAGACGGTTCCGCGGCCACCATGCAGTCGAAGCCGAGCCCTCTCCATAACCCCATACCTATGCATGTGGAGAACGAGGATCACGAGCCCGTGCTCAAGCCTCAGCCTGAAACGGACTGGGCTGGCCAGGGGGCTCAGGCGAGAAGTCGGGACAACCGGATGGCTTGCCGCTCGGCTGTTCCCGGCGGGTTGCGCGGGCGCTGGGGGTCGTCGTTGGCCAAGAGGAACAACCACACGAGTGCGAGCAGCCTGCGGCAGTCCAGCAGGCGTGCTCGTTCTGCGGCGTTCAGGTCGAACCGTGCCAGGAACGCTTTGGTGTCGAGGGGGTGGTCGACCCAGCTGGCGACGTGTTCGGTGATCTCTGCGAGTTCGAAGGGGCGGTCACTGCGGCCGCTGTCTTCGAAGTCGACGACTCGTACGCGAGAGCCGTCCCACAGGTAGTTGGCGAGGTTGCCATCCCCAGGGCCGAAGACCGGTGGGAGGTGTGTCTGATGGCCTTCTTCCATTCCTGAGCGGGAGAGCCATGCAAGGCCTTGGTCCATGGCCTTGCCCACCTCCTCGCTCGCCCGTGGGCGGGCCGTCGGCCACCAGGCGTGGATCTGCATGATGAGTTGATGTTGCTGGCCGGGACGGGCGGGAAGCTGAGCGAGAACGTCCGGGGGCGCTGCCGCGTACATCTCGTTCGCTGCCGCGGTCAGGGCGCTGAGCTGCTGATCGCTGAGCGTTTGGCCTCGGAGGGGCTCCCCCAGCAGGCGCGACATCACCACGACCGGCTCCCTGGCCGCAAGGTCCGCGCTATGAGGGACGGGAGCCAAACCCGGCGCGTACGCGGCGAGGAGGGTCAGTGCGCGCCATTCCCGCTTGCTCTCTTCGCGGCTGTCACATCGAAACCTCTTGGTCACGCTGTCGGACCGGAGCTCGATGGTGTGAGTACTCCACTGAACGGAAGCCATGGACGCGAGTTTGCCCGCAGCTACGCAGGCGCCGCCGCTGTAAGCACCGGTAAGCGGCACGGAGGTGGTCGGCGAGTTCGGAATGCCTGTGTAGGGAAGTGCCCTGGACGGGCATCTCTGGCCTACCGCATGAAGTGCCTGTCGCCCGCGGTCTCCTTGCGGTTGCCGTCTGCGGCCCGCCACCGAGAGCACCAGAGCAACATGGGCGTTGAGTAGGGACGGACTTGAAGTCGTGTGCCGCAGCGACGGCTGTCCGGGGCCGCTCCTGCGCCTCCACGACCTCACGGCGCATGGTGGGGCTCGGCCACCGGCCGTTTCGGACTCGTCTGGGTTGGCATCGGCACGTCCGATTGCCTGCTCAGACCGGGCGTTGGGCGATCATGATGGCCTGGTGGCGCCTGCGTGCCCGTGATCCCCACGGGCACGGAGCACGGATCGAGAGGCTGCGTCAGGGTTGATAACGACGTTATCGATCCGCCCTGGGCCGGCTGTGCTGCACAGATAGGTTTTTGCTGGCGTCCGGCCCCCGTGCTCGCAAAGTCAGTTGCTGCACCACAACGGAGACCAGATGAAGCTTCCCGTCCGTATACACCGTGCCCGCCTGGGAGCTGCCGAGTTCCGAGTTATCCGGCCGACCCAGCCGCTGACACGTGCAGTGCTGATTGATCACGATCGGCACCTGGATGTCTATCTGGATCAGGATGCCGCCCGAAGGATTGGCGCGCTGTGGGCGCTGGCCGCACGTTCGCCGCGTTCGCTGATTCATCTGCCTCTGCGGACCAACCGCCTGCCGGACCGAGAGGTGCCGGATGCTGCCGGTCCTCAGCTCGACCTCGTGCTCCTGCACCATTCACTCCAGTTCGCCCCCTCACGCTGGAAGCAGGTGCGCGGCCGGCTCGGAGCCGGGCGTCTGCATACTGTGAGGCTGCCCGAAGCAGAGCACGGGGATCGAACCGTGTCCGACTACGCGGCCCGTCACTTCCAGGAGAATCGCGACCTGTTTCACCAGCACCTGCAGGCCGAGACCCTGTTCATGACAGGCAGCGCGAAAGTGTTCCGAGAGACCGCTCGGCACTTCCACGACGTCGCCCACAACGGCCCTAACTACGTGCCAGTGCACCCGAGCTATCCGCACTTCTGCACGGAACTCCATTCGGACGATGGCACTCTCGGCAATGCCCGCGAGATCCACATCGAATACTGCGACCAGTGGGACGCATGAGCTCAGTGATCAAGCACCAGTCCGGTGACAACCAGTGACGCCGACGGGCGGACTGCAGTTCACGTCAGGTGACGGGCATGCTGCCGACGCGCGCGGAAGCCTCGGGAATGGCCGGCGGAGACGACGACGAGGTGGAGGTAGAAGACGTAGCCGAGCACCCCCGCCAATATTGGCCCCGATCATTGCGTCCGGGCCTTGGTCGGGCTGAGCGGCACGAATGGCGCACCGTCACCGACGTCCCGCCCCAGTCCCCCGCCCCATGAGCGGGCGCTATGGGGGAAGGCAGCCCCTGGTTGAGGGCCTTACTACCTGTTTACGTGCGTTGCGTGCACGATAGGTGACGACATCACTCCAGAGGAAGGGACACGTGCCACCGTGCGCGTAGTGAGAGACAGGGGCCATGGTGTGCTGGTCACGGGCATCGACTGCTTAAACGTCGAGCGCCGAGAAGCCGCTGACGCATATTCATGTGACGCCGGGCTGAACAACGCTGCCCGCAGCTCCTGCTACCGGTGCTGGGGTCATGGCTCGCAACTCTGAGGCACGTCAACCTACTTTGCCGCCGCGGCCGAAGCACCCCCCGCGCAACGGTCAGATATCGACTGCCATACGCACGCGTTCGTCCAGGGACTACTCCCAGCTGCGGCCCACCATCCGGATGCGGCTGACGTTGTTGTACGGCGGCATGTTCCTGATGGCCGGTATAGTCCTTCTTGTCATAATCTATCTGCTGACGGCCCAGGCCCTGCAGCACAGTGGGACAGCGTTCCACATTCTCGGTGGCTACGACCTGAGATTGTCCAGCGACGTTTGCCCACAGCTCCGTCAAGCGGAGAACATCGCCGAGTTCAACGGCATTCTCGACACCTGTCTGGACACTCAACGTACCTCGGCACTGACCGCGCTGCTTCACCGCTCTCTACTGGTCCTGATGGGCCTGACCGTGCTGGCCTTTGCCCTTGGGTACGTCTTGGCAGGGCGGGTCTTGTCCCCCCTCGGCCGGATCACGCGCATGGCACGCAGCGTGGCAGGCTCTGACCTGGATAAGCGCATCGAGCTGGACGGACCGGACGATGAGCTCAAAGAGCTCGCGGACACCTTCGACGACATGCTCGAACGGCTCGACCGCGCCTTCAATGCGCAACAGCGGTTCGTCGCGAACGCCTCTCACGAGCTGCGTACACCGCTCGCAATCAACCGCACCCTCCTTGAGGTGCAGATGTCCGACCCGGGTGCCGGACCGGACCTTCTCCAGTTGGGCAAGACTCTTCTGGCCACCAACGAGCGCAGTGAGCAGCTTGTTGAGGGACTCTTGCTGCTTGCCCGTAGTGAGAATGAGCTTGCCGAGAAGAAGCCAGTTGATCTGGCTGAGGTCGCTTCGCTAGCGATCGATCACGTGCGTGGTGAGGCAGACGCAGCCGACGTAGAACTCCGAGGCGAGCGGCAGTCCGCACGCGTTCTGGGCAACGGTGTCCTGCTTGAACGTGTTGCGCTCAATCTCCTGCAAAATGCTGTGCGTTACAACGTTTCTGAGGGCGGATGGGTCGATGCGTCGACCTCGATCGACTCAGGTTATGTCTCACTGATGGTCTGCAACACTGGTCCGATCGTGCCGGCCTATGAGGTGGACAACCTCTTCGAACCCTTCAGGCGCCTGCGTACTGAGCGTACGGGCAGCGACCGCGGAGTGGGGCTGGGACTGTCCATCGTTCGATCTGTCGTGCGCGCGCACGACGGGACGGTGACCGCCGAACCACGAGAGGGCGGAGGCCTGAAAGTACTCGTCAGACTGCCGGCGGGATGAGGGCGTGTTGGAACGCTGGCCAGGGTTCCTCCCTATGCACTGCTCATGTACTGAAGGTCGACAGCATGGCGCCGTGGGCCTCTGACGTTGGGCGCATCCGAAGGGCAACGAAGAAAGCATGGAAGCCTTCGACCACATGGTCGGAGGCTTCCATGCGCTGCACTGCCGGCTAACCGCCCTGTGAGGCCCGACGGTCAGCTTCTCTGCCTTAGCAGTGCTGCAGAGAGCCGGTGCTACCGGTGATGTTCCCGGAGTACACGAAGCCAGTGGTGTCCGCTCCGTCAACGCGACCGAATATCCACCGGTTCCCGTAGTCGTTGTTGAGGTAGCACCAGTAATAGAACCGGGTTCCGGAGCTGTAGGTCCTCGAGGAACAGTCCGAATACGGGTCGTCGTAGACCGGGGTGCTGCCGGAGAAGGAACCGTAGCCGCTCGAGTTGTTCTTCAGCACGTAGGCGCCGCCGCAGTGGCTTGCAGCCACGGCATTGGTGGCGCTGAGCCCTACGAGCGATCCCCCCAGAAGTGCGCCAGTCGCCGCCATCGTTGCCGCACGCTTCAGTAACGTCACAAATCCCCCCAAAGTGTGATTTTCGTACTGGCGTGTGCATCCTACTGGGGTGGCACGTCAGTCCTACAAGCGAATTGGTGTTTATCAGTCAGGGGTGCCATGGCGTCTCGCCAGCGGGCCCAAATGGTCCAGCCACGGGCCTCAACCAATGGCTGTTGTTAACCCCGCAGCCCCGCTCCTCGCGTAGGTGGGGATGGCCGTCACCCACCCCTCCCCCGCTCGCCAGGACCGGATGTCGGTGGGGCCGAGCGGTGCAGACGGCGCAGCCGCCCGCCGATGTCGTCCCTTCAGCAAGGACCGGTGGGGCGACCCCAAAGGCGGAGCGTATGCGCTACCTCGGCACCGGCCCACAACCGAAACCGTCCCCGTGCCGGAAACACTCGGCGACGGCCGGTGAAGCAAGAAACGCCAGGAGAACGCCTCCTTGGAGCTTGAGCTGGGTCAGCGGTCACCGTGACCGACCCGCGGTGCCGCTCGCTGATCCACCAGCGGCACCGCGGGCCGGTTGCCGCAGAGCCAAGGAAGCCGCCAAGTCCGTTACACAGCATTCAGTTGGAATGCTCGACAGAGTTTGCGGTGCTCGACAGAGCCTGGAAGGGGCGAATCACCGATAAGCATCGTTCGCCGAGCCCGGTGGTGCGTGAGCTCAGCACGCCGAGGCGTGAGCCGGGCCGCCGCAACCGTTCGCTGAGAACCTGGCTGGTCAGGGCGTTCCTGCTGAGGGTGTACGCGGCGTCGGCAGGCCCTGTAGCGGGAGGGGCATGCCCTGAAGGCGTACCCATGTCGTTCGGCCCGGGGATCGGCTGGGGAGGACAAGGCGATGCGTGAGAAAGTTGCTGCCCTGATCACAGAGGGGAGCGCGGGATGGCGATGCTGCAGGAGCAGCATGAGCAGGGGCGGAAGGCCGGGTTGGTCAAGGCGCAGCAGCGCGTCGTCCTGAGCCGGACGCATCGTGTCCTGATTGGTGTGGTCGTCGCCGGTGCGGCTGTGATCGCAGGCATCGGCTTCACCGGCTCCTACGCGGCGGTGCGCGCGCTGGCCGAGAAGAAGGGCTTCGGCGCCTTCTCGGTCGTCTTCCCCATCGGCATCGACGCCGGCATCGTCGTCCTGCTGGCGCTGGACCTGCTGCTGACCTGGATCCGCATCCCGTTCCCGCTGCTGCGGCAGACCGCCTGGCTGCTGACCGCCGCCACCATCGCCTTCAACGGCGCGGCGGCCTGGCCGGACGCACTGGGCGTCGGCATGCACGCGGTGATCCCGGTGCTGTTCGTGGTGGCCGTCGAGGCCGCCCGGCACGCCGTCGGCCGGATCGCCGACATCACGGCCGACCGGCACATGGAGGGCGTGCGCATCACCCGGTGGCTGCTGTCGCCGATCCCGACCTTCCTGCTGTGGCGGCGCATGAAGCTATGGGAACTACGCTCCTACGACGAGGTCATCCAGCTGGAGCAGGAACGCCTCGTCTACCAGACGCAGCTGCGCGCCCGCTACGGCCGCGGCTGGCGGCGCCGCGCCCCTGTCAACTCGCTGATGCCGCTACAGCTGGCCCGCTACGGCGTGCCGCTGGCTCAGACTGCACCGGCGGGGCTGGCCGCCGCAGGCATCGACGAACCTCTGCAGTTCTTCACCGCCCTGCAGGCGGAGGAGACACCGATGGTGATTGCTCCGGCAGGCGGAGCGCGCCAGGAGGATGGGGGCCGGGACGCCGTCGAGTCGGTCGGAGAGGCTTCGCTTCATCCTCAGGTGGACTCCCCTCCCCCACCGGACGAGGCTGTCGCGCAAGCTCAATCCGAGGAAACGACGGACGCGTCTCCGGTCGCGCCCAGTGTGACACTGTCCCAGCTCGCCGCAGCGTATGAGGACTACGTCCGTAGGTACGGCAGCTCGCCCAACTCGCGCCAATTCAGCGTCTTCGTCGCTGACGTCTACGGCATCGTTGATACGGCCACGGGCGGCCCACTCACTGAAGCGGAGCTGCGACCGGTCGTGCGGGAGCTGCGCCGGATCCAGAGTGCAGGAGAGATGACCGATCCATCGGTCAGCGCTTCCGTCGGCGACAGCGCGGTGACCGATTGGACCGGTCACGCCACGCGGTCCGACCAGTTCCCGGTCATGGCAGAACCCTCCCCCGCCGTCATGACCGATCCGCCAGCTGAGCCCGTACCGGCGCCTTCCGCTTCGGCGGCTGACAGCCCTTCGGGCATCGGACATCTGCCGCAACAGGCATTCCGCGATGATGTTGCCCGTTCGGCCGCATCTGGATCTGCTGGGCAAGCCCGGGTGTGGGAGGCCGCGGTCACGGAGACCGGAGAAGCTACCGCCCGTCTTCCCGAGCCCCGCATGGACGTGCCGGTGCGCGAACTGACCGAGGAGCAGCGCATCGAACGAGTCGTCGAGTGGTTGCTCGATGCCGAGGCGTCCGGCAAGAAGCTCTCCGGCGCCGAAGCAGCTCGCCGTAACGAGGTATCTCCCAAGACGGGTCAGCGTGACGTCATCAAGGCAAAGGCGATCCTCGCCGAACGGCAGCGTGAGCGGGGCCGCGGACGCCTGCGTTCCGTCCGCAATTCCTAGTTGACTGCACTGTGTCGCCTAGATGATCAATTCCAAGGGATGCCTGCGGAGGGTGTGGGGTGGGCGGCGGCCGAAGCAACCGCGAGACGGTCAGGCGGCGGGCTGCCGGACCTGGTTGTCGAGGCGGCAGCGGGCGATCAGGCGTCAGGGTCGACTTCGGGGTGCGTGAACCGCACGGGCTTGCCCAGCGACCGGGCATAGGTGATTTCGGCTCGGGTGCTGTCTCCGATGTAGTCGCCGACTACGAGCACCTCATCAGCGAGCCGGATCTTCGCCCGGTGCAGATCGTCGAGTCGAACCTTCAGTGCCTTGGCCTCGACAGGATCGGACCAGAGTTCGTGCGGCGACTTCATGTCACAGCCCGGTTTGACGACAATCTTTCCGGCTTTGGTCTCCCGCAGATCGGCCTCGTTCATCTCGGTCATGAAGCGGGTGGAGCCGCAGATCACGACGATACGCGGGAGGCTCAACAGCTTCTTCGCGTCGGCGAGCTTCTCCTCGGAGGTGAGCAGTTGCGGGTATGACACTGGTTCCTCCTGGGGGGTGGTCCAAGGGGGCCTACGGAGACGAGACGAGGGTGTCCAAGATCGTTTTGTGACGAACGACGTGGGCACCCTCGGGACAGCACTCTATGCGACGACCGACGACATGCTGAAGGAGCATCCCGACCTGGCGCGACCGCCGGTCGGCATTACGCCCCGCCTGAGCGAGGCCGAACTGGTCACCCTCGCCACGATGCAGGCCACACTCGGCTACACCTCCAAGGCCAAATGCCTCCGCCATACCCGTGCCCACCCGCGCCACCTCTTCCCCTACCTGCCCCAGGAGCCCGGCTACAACAAGAGGCTGCGCAAGGCCGCCGGTCTGATGCGAAGCGTCAACCGGATCCTGGCCACCACCACCTCGGTGTGGAGCGAAGACGTATGGGTCGTGGACTCCACTCCGGTGGAATGCGGCCGCTCCCGCGAGACCGTCAAACGCTCCGACCTGGCAGGTTGGGCCGAATACGGCTACTGCGCCAGTCACAGCCGCCTCTTCCGGGGCCTGCGCCTGCACCTGGTCTGCCCCCTTCAGGGCCTGCCCATCGCCTTCGCCTTGACCGCGGAGCCAAGGCCGACGAACACGAGACCCTCCTTGATCTCCTGGCAGCCGAATACGAGCTTCTGCGAGAGCGCCCCCGACAGACTCTCATCGGCGACAAGAACTACTTCGGCCGGTCGTGGTTTCGAACGCGAACTGTCCGAGCTTGGAGTCCAGTTGCTCCGGCCTGCCCGTAGAGGTGAACAGGAACGGCCTGGCGCAGCCCTGTTCAAGCCGCTGCGAGAGGTCATCGAATCGATCAACGAAACCTTCAAGGGACAGCTTGACCTCGAACGGCACCGAGGGCGCACACCGGAGGCGTCATAGCCCGCGTCATGCCACGCATCCTCGCGCTGACCGCCGCGATCTGGCACAACGACGCGACCGGACAAACCCTCCTACGCTCAGTGATCGCCTACGATCACTGACCCCTTGGAATAGATCATCCAGCGGCGGCAGGGTGACTTCTGGTGGTCTGAGCGCCCGGGTTGCGGGCTGACACGACATGGTCCGGTCGCACAGAGTCCGAAGCACCTATTCCAGCCTGACGCCCCTTGCCTACTGGCACAGAGTTCAGCAGGCACTCCACTTGTCATTTAAGGTCTGGCGTGGCGTGTCTCGAACGAGATCGGTGCTTGCATGCTGCTGGATCACGAGGGCATGCCACCTGAGGCACCCTCTGTGGGGGCTGCGATGGCTCTCGTCCGTCTGTCGAACAGGTTCCGGAGTGCTTCCTGAGTGGCTTCGCGATCCAGTTGAGTCTCTTATGTAAGAAGCAGGCGAGCTCCCGCTACGACGTCAGCCCATGCCAATCGGCTGCGCCGGTTGCTGTCGCCTCTTACGTGTGCTGGCGTGCAAAGTCGAAGCCGCGCCCGGCGCTGTGGTTCGTCGGTCACTCGCTCCCCAGTGGTCCGTGAGCGTAGACGCTGCCACAAGTCTCGCCGGACCCGACCGTTCCCGAGTGCGCTATCGACGAAGGCCCAGCTCCGCCTGGTCGGCGTGCATGGACGATAAGCCTCCCGCTCTCGTGAGGATCGACCACGGCTCAGGCTCCCCGCCTCGCGAGTCGCGCCCTCCGTGTCGGCATGTAGCTGCCCTCTGTCTCAGGTAACCGGCCGACCCTTGTCCCGGGCCTGGTCTCGACCGTGACCGACCCGAGCGACAGACATTTCATGGCCGATGACCACCCGGTGGACCGGTCATGACCGGTCCAGCGTTGTGACCGATGACCGATGACCGATGACCGATGCGCCGTGGATCGGCCATCGGTCGTGACCGATTCGGCATCATCGGCCACGGCCGGTCCGCCACAGCGCTACTGGCGGAAGACAGCTCCGGCGCTCCAGCCTCAACGCAGGCATGTCCTGCACCCCGCAGCTGTCGGGAGTGATCGGTCACGCAGCTCACAGGCGTACCTTGGGCATGCCCGATCTCCTCACGCTCGGGCATGCCTCTCACCTCTGGTTTTAGGGCTGCGGGCATGCCTTCGGACAGTCCCTGCTGAGGAGCATTCACGGCACGAGCTGCGAAAGGAGCGGTGCTGTGAACGTGACCCAGGCTGGCGGGATATTCG
Organism: Streptomyces sp. NPDC048196; assembly: GCF_040652715.1. Lineage (NCBI taxonomy): Bacteria > Bacillati > Actinomycetota > Actinomycetes > Kitasatosporales > Streptomycetaceae > Streptomyces > Streptomyces sp. NPDC048196. The sequence goes on from NZ_JBEZMM010000047.1 coordinate 20,743, forward strand.
GTCGTCTGGACAACGAGTGGGCCGCACTGTGTGCCGACCCCGAAGTGCGCGGTGCCGTCTACGAGTGGCTGATGGCCGATTGCCTGGCCGTCGAGGTCGCGGCCGTGACCGATCCGTGGGTGCGGACCTTGGGCCCCGAGCAGTTGCTCGCCGCACTGCGGCCGGCGGATCGGTCACTTCCGACGCGCTGTCCGATGCGGTGTTGCGCGCGCTGCTGAAGCCCGGCCGGTTATGACCGATCGGCGACGCTGGCCGCTCGGATCGTGGTGCAGGCCATGATGCCCGCCGCCGTGCGAATCGTTCGTGGGCAGGTTCGGCCCTTCAGCGGCCGAACTTGGGACGACGTCGGTCACACGGTCATTGCCGCCCTGTATGAGACGGCGCGCAGCGGACGCATCCACCACCGCCCGAGCCGGCCAGCAGCGAACCTCGCCCTTGATGCCTTGCGTCGGGTGTGCCGGGAGCTGGCTGCCGACCGCGAACGGCTCGGCCAGGACCTGGTGAGCGCTGACGACCTACGTCCGTGGACGACTCCGCTTGGGCCACCACCATCTGGCTATCCGTGGCAAACACCGGCCTCTTCACCTCCGGCGAGGAGGAGATCACCGCCGCGCGCTTGGAGCTGCTGGAGCTCGTGCTGGAAGCGATGGAAGAAGGCGTCCTGACCGCCGATGAGGCTCGCCCATCGCTGAGCACTACCGCGCCGGGGCACCGCTCGACGTTGATGCCGCGAAGGCCGCATGCACCAGCCCGGACACCTACCGGCGTCGCCGCAGTCGGGCTGTGGCCCGCCTGACGGCCTCTGTCCGCGTGGCTGCTGTCGGCACAGCAGCCCACAGGATCGGCGCTGCTGGCCGCCTGGGGAATGACGGCGATATCACCAGGCGAGGCGCTGGCTGGAGCAGCAGGAGCGATAACGCCGTTATCACTTGAGGAAGGCTTGCACGCCGCAGCGTTTGGCCGTCGGCGCGCAGCCGGGTGCCGCCTAGGCTTCGTGAGCAGACCGGGGTGATAACGCCGTTATCACCCACGTGGCGGGATACCTCTCCGAGCCGATCCCGGCGTCAGTGGCAGGGGCAGCCGCATCGGGCCCAGAAGGCCATGGTGGCCGCCGGCCAAGCTTGCCCAGCACCAGCGAACAGGTCAGCTCCCGTTCCGATCCCTGTGCGCAGGGCTATTACGCGCCACCTGATCTATGTCACTGAGCACGTTCTGCGTGTGACCGGCCACCTGGAGACGCACCTAAGGGCTGCCGACAGATGCTGCAGAGTGGCCGCCCGCATCTGGAGGCCGTCACCGCAGCCCTTTCTGGCAACCACTTGTCAGCGCGATCTCGACCAGGTGCCTGCTTACGACGGCTCGCCTCCCCCGTCCTGCCTTCTTCGTCGAGGTGTCCTCGCGGCCCCCGCTCGCACTATCGTCACCAGGCGCAAGAACAGCTGGCAGACCGTTCCGGTTCTGTCAGATGCCCTGTTACCTTCCGCCTCGAGCCGCCGAAGGCAACTAGCCGTCTTGCCCGGTGAGCCGTGGGCCTAGGCAGAGCCCGTCTCCTTTCTTCGTGGAGAAGTAACAGCTGCGGCCACGTGTTCAGGAACCGGTGTCCCGGAGCAAGGGCGATAACGCCGTTATCACTCTTACCGATGCACTGGGCCACGCTGGGCCTCGGACAGCCATGCCCCGACTCGCAGTTGAGGCTGTGCGGCGCCGTTTGCCCCTCCTGAAAGCAAGCTTGGCCCGGTGGAGCCGCGGTGCACAAAGCTGTCTGCGGAATCTAGTTATGACCGACCTCGTCGCAGCCGCCTGGCACAAACACCTCACCACGGCCGGCGAACCAGCTCGGCCGAGAGCCACCACTCTCCAAGAGGCCTTCATCGCGCTGGTCCGAGCCGCGCATGCCGAGCCTCAGTTGCGTCAGCTCTACCCGTGGATGGGTATGTGGGAGCTGCACTTCAGCAGGTGTACGGAGGGTCGACCAACTTGGGATATCCCCTATGCCGGCACAGCGGGTGACGACCGGTACTACATCGAGGGGCCAAGCCCAAGCAGCCCGCGAATCGCCGGCACAGAAAGCCCCTGGGAAGCTGTGGCGATGGTGATCGAGCGACTGCCGGAGGGCTGTGGGCCGGCCTTCGTCGGCAGTGCGGAGGATCTGGTCGCCTATGCCAGGGCACATGGGCTCAAGGAGGAGCGAGCGCGCCCTCGGCACGAACGAGCGCAGCGGATCAAGCCGTGATCAAGCTCGGCCGCGTCGGCAATCGTCTGGTTTCGGTATTGCAGAGGGCGGGCCCATCCTCCGGAGGATGGGCCCGCCCTCTGCAATACCAACCACAAGACGACCGGAAGACTACGGTGTTACCGGGTACCTCTCCCCCAGCAGCTTGAGCAGTCGTGCAATCTCCGTCTCCGGCATCGACCGCGTGATGGCGGCGGCGACCGACGTGGCGTCCTGCCAGTCAATCGTCTCGCTTTCGTACTGCTCGTCTTCGACGGCAGCCTTCCTGGCCGCGTTGCGGGCTGCCGGTACAGCAGCCACGGCGTCGGTGTTGCTGGGGGCCTGGGTGATAACGGCGTTATCACCGGCTCCCCCGCCGACCTCTGTGGCGGAAGCGATATCGCCGTTGTCCGCTTGTGTGGAGCTGGCTGCCCGAGCTGGAGTGATAACGGCGTTATCAGTAGCAGGCTGGGGGGCCGGTGCGGGACCGCGACGCTCCGCCTTCTTGGCTGAAGCCTCGCGACGCTCGTCGGCCTTTTTCCGTTGGTCCTCGGGAGAGAGACCGGCTAGGCCACGGACGTGCTCGACCTTCCGCTCGCCGGACTCCAGGTCAGCCTGGAGAATAGGGTCGAGCTTCAGCAGGGACAGGCGCTGCGAGATGAAAGCCTGGGTGACGCCGAGTCGCTGAGCCGCCTTGCGCTGGGAGCCGTAGTGCTCGACAAGCTTTTCCAGCGCGGCGGCCTCCTCGAGGTCGGAGAGGTTTTCGCGCTGGAGGTTGGCGACGAAAGCAGCTTCCAAGAGGCTTTCGTCGGTGGCGACGAAGTCGTCGTTGACGGTGTACTTGATGCTTTCCCAGCCGGCCTCGCGGGCAGCGGCGTAGCGGCGGTGGCCGTCGACGACGACGTACTCGGCGCCGGACTCCAGGTCTTTGGCCCGCTCGGGGCGGGACCGGAGGTAGGCCTCCACGGTCGCGACGGTGATGGCCTGCACCAGGCCGATCTCCTTGAGCGTCGCGACCAGGTCGGAGACGTCGCCGACCTTCTCCCGGGGGTTGTCCGGGTTCTCGCTGATGAGCTTCAGGGGGAGCTCGGGGCGAGGGGCTGCTTCGGTTCCTGCGGTGGGTGCCTCGGTGGCGGCGGCGATGGCCTGGCGGCGTGCGCTGACCTGGGAGGCGTGGGAGAAGGATGAGGAGACCGCGAGCCGGTCACGTGCGCGGCTCATGCGATCTCCCTTGCCAGGGCGCGGACGTTGGCGGCCTGTTCGCTGGTGGGGGAGTAGGACAGCAAGGGCTGCTTCATGCGTACGGCTTCGCGCTGTTCCCGTCGGTCGGGGATGACGCCGATGACGCGCGGATCCTTTATGGCCTTCCACTGCTCGAGGGAGGAGGTCGCGATGTATCCGCGGCGACCGTCGTAGAGGTTGACGATGATGCCGAGGTAGTCGAGTTCGAGCTTCATGTCGGCGCGCAGGTCCTCGATCTGTGTGACCAGGAGGTCGTAGGCGTCGGCGGAGCTGTCTTCGGCCTGCACGACGATGCAGACCCCCGACTTGCCGAGAGGTTCGCCTTCGCGGCGCCGACCGTAGTAGACGGCGGCATCCATGCTCATGCCGAGGCTGGGCGGGCAGTCGACGACGATGACGTCGTAATCGGCCTCGACGGGTTCGAGGGCGCGTTCCAGGGCGGCTTCGCGCATGCGGACGCGGGAGAGCCTGACATCCAGGAGGAACGCGTCAGCGCAGGCCGGAAGAAGGTGCAGGCGTCCGCCGAACCGTTCGTCGTCGACAGTGACGATCAGGTCGCCCAGATCGGCCTTACCTTCCCCGGACATGTGGTTGGCCAGGCTGTCACCCTCGATCGGCAGGGGATCGTGACCAAGTTGCTTGGTGAGGTGGCCCTGCGGGTCGAAGTCAACCAGGAGAACACGCAGGCCCATGCCCGTGAGGTCGTCCAGCTCGGCGTCGACGCCAGTCTCGGTCATCTGCCGTGCGACGCGCACCGGGTAGAGCTGGTTGGGGTCTTCGGCGAAGGCCTCGCCGACGCCGGCGGCGATGGCGGTCTTGCCCACACCGCCCTTCTGGTTGCAGATGATCTTTCGCTGGACAACCGTCGGGCGAGCGATGGTGGGGGAGGGGTTGGTGTCCAACCACAGCTGTACGGCCTGTGCGAGTCCTTGGGTGATGGACACCCCGCGGGCCTTCACATCGGTGCGGAACTGATCCCACTGGCCTTCGGGAAGCCACGTCGAGAAGGACTCGGCTCCGCTGGTTTCCACGACCGGAGGGTTGGCCCCGAGCCCACGCCAAGTCGCGATGCCTTCAGCCACAGCGTCTTGGATGTCGATGCCGAGCTGGGCCGTACGGACCTTGAGGTCTTGCCGGAGCGCGGCGGTCAGTTTGGATACGACCTTTTCGCGGCCGCCTTGAGGTGACGTCATGGGGAGCACCTTACTAACGTCAAAGATCGATTTCTGCATCGAGACGTTAGTGTCTGCCAAATGTGATCCGGACGGACTATCACAACAGCAGGCAAGAACACCCTAAACACCGAGCACGCGCTTCCCGTAACAGGCGCGCTGCCGTGACGCTGCTTCAGCAGCAATCACGCGAGAGGGAAGGAGGACGGTTTGCCGGGGGACAGGGTGATAACGCCGTTATCACCCAGAGCTGCCTGCTCGCTCATGTCTCGCCCATCGATCAGCGCTGTCCTTTCCACGTCCCTCCCACCGCGCTGCTACTGATCGCAGCAAGATCGCCAGACGTTGCGGTCACAACCCGCCTAGATGACTGAGCATTCGCTGGCCGGGGGGAGTGGCATACGGCCGACATGCGCAACGGCAGGACGGGACCTAGCACCACCCGCGCACCACATCAGTTGTTTGGCCCATCGAGCCCTCTCACGATCCTGCTCGGGTGATAACGCCGTTATCACCGACATACCTTCGGCGGGGACGACGGACACTTCGCAACGCGCAGTCCCATCGCCATCACAGTGCAGAAGCGCCCACGGGGAGACGTGACGAGCCTTAGTTCGCACCGCACCGCACCGCACCGTCCCGACGCAGATGCAGCCACGCAGTGGCGCGCAGCCGGAATGCGAGATCAGACAGCGAGCCCCCTGTCAGGTGTTCACAGCAGTGCAGCAACGGCGCGATGGGGGAGTGGTGGGCCGAGGCAGACCTTGAGCGCTTCTCGTGGAGCTTGCGTATACGAATCTCTCGAGAGCCAGCAAGACAACATCCATGCCCTCGAGCCCCAACGAAAACGAGGCTCTGAGAGCTGAGATCCCAGGAGGCTGGGCCCGTCTCCTGCAGCCGCCAGCAGATGCTGGCGTGTGGGCGAACTTCGAGAGCTGTCCGGAGACAGCAGAGGGATAGCGGCCAAGAGGACGAGGAGACGCAGGTCGTTCGCGATGGGGCAACGGCCAGCCCTTCCTGGGGGCAGGTGTGGACGGGATACGAGGAGACATCGGTCGAAGAGTCGAAGGGCCGCTGACACCCGGTGGACCACTACCGGACTCCCGAGCAGGTGATAACGGCGTTATCACCACACCGCAGCAAGGGCAAGGTGCACGTCGTTCCGCGCGAGAACAACGCCAACCGCGCCCGGATCAAAGGCATGAAGGGACGCATAGCACTTCGTCTGGGGTTTCAGCTCGGCCTGCAACACCGTCTCGACGACGGACTGCGCTTCACTCCCGCCCGCGACGTCCGCCGCACGGTCACTTGGGCCTGGAGGCGCCCATCACCAGCCTTCTGGACTGGGACGAGACCAGTTGGCGCGACCACGTCGCCCCGCTCGGAGCCGACGGGAAGGGGCACGGCCACAACGCGGTGGCCTTCCGGTTCATCGCGGACACCCGTTTCACGCCGGAGCACCTGCTCATCGCCGATGATCCGTGGGCCGACCAGTATCCGCGTGACGTCTGAAACCTGCGCCACTTCGCCCTGGCAGAAGGGGAAGTCGCTCTTGTTTCGGCGGCATAGCCCAGTCCTGGCTGCGTAAGCTGGCCAAACGATGATGCCGCTGGCGCATCAGCACGAACATCAGCGGAGCACCGCCGCGCAGAACCTGCGCTCCCTCAATGCCAATCTGGTGGACCACTTCGAGAACCGCATCTTCAGTGCGGCCGACGTCCGTCGAGGCAAGCCTGCACCTGACCTCTTCCAGCACGCTGCACGCTCCATGGGGATACCACCGATCGGTGCGCAGTGATCGAGGACAGCGCATACGGGGTGCATGCAGCTCGGGCCGCCGGCATGCGGGCCTTCGGTTACTGCGGCGGCCTCACCCTGGCCTCGCGGCTGGAGGGGCCGGGCACCGTCGTGTTCGACGACATGCGCCACCTGCCCGAGCTGCTGGCGACCGTCACCACCTAAGCGCGCGCAACCCTTGTCCAGGGCCGCGGACACGACATGTCCATCTCGTAGAAAGCACTTCAGGCCGGTCCGAGCTCCAAGTGCCACGCACTGTGTTGCGCCCGCGGCGTGCAGGGCGGGAACTCCGGGGGAGTGATGTCATCCCCATCATGACAGGTCAGAGAGGTTTTCCGTAGGAGGAACGGCACAGGTGACCAGCCTTGTTCGCCCCTCTCCTGGGCACCCAGAATCTCCGTCATGAATCGCTCGGGGAAAGTCGATCAGGACGCCATCGTGCGGGCGCGCGATGTGCTGCTCGCGTCGGGAGGCCGCACGCTGCGCGAGGAAGTCGACGCCTACCGGGTCCTCGCTCAGGTCAGCCCCGCCGCGTACCTGCCTCTCTTGGCCAGGGCGCTGCAGCGTCTGAGCTACGACAGTGGCGCCGGCGATAAACATGCAGCCCGTCTCGCACTGTGCCAGGAGGCGGTGGCTGCGGCGCGGTCCATCGATCCAGCCGAAACTGTCCGTGCGGATGTTCTGTATGGGGCCCTCGATACATGCCAGAGGGAGCTGTACAGCCTGGGGCGACGCGCCGAGGGGCTCGCCATGCGCGCCGAGATGCTCGCCATTGGCCGTGCGCAGGCCGAGCTGTCCGGAGACCCCGTGGTCAAAGGACTACGTGAGTGGGCTGCCGGTCTTTCCGAGGAAGGAAGATATGCCGAGGCTGCCGATGCCATGACCGAGTTGGTCTCAGCGTTGCTGCCTGAAGGGCCTGGCGGAGGGGCTCTCGCCTGGTCCCTACTGGAGTGGATAGCCGCTCTCCATAATGCCGGCCGGTCCGGCGAAGCACTTGCCGCGTTCAAGACGCTCGTCAGAATGGAAGCGGCCGAAGCTGCGAATGACCGCGGCCCGATGGCATGCCATCTCTACTCGCTCATCGGGTACGCCCTGATGCTCGACACCTACGGCCGAGGCGAGGAGGCGGCCACTGTCAGGCAAGAGGCACTCGCCTTGCTGACGGAGTTGGCCGATACCGGGGAGCGGAAGTCCTGGAGTGGCTATCAGGCGCCGTTTTGGGCGGTGCTGCTGTCCTTCTCCGGCGCGGAAAGCGATCGGCCTGCGTCCGATGAACCGCCTCTCCCTTCAGGGACGGCGCCCATACCGTGGTCGCCCGAGGCCAAGCTGCGTTGCTTCGACAGCCGTCATGCTCTCCGTGAAGCAGTGCACACCCTTGCTGTGCAAGCCACCGAGAATCCGGATCAGCATCTGGCCGAACTGGTTCGACTGCATCGGGTCTTCACCGTCCACTCTGCCGTCTACTGGGAGAACCGCACCCACCTGTTCGCGGACCGAGTGCGCTCCCTCTTCGACGACGGAGTGGGTCTGGCCCGCCGACTGGCTCATCACGACCCGGTGGACGGAACGCGAACACTGGCCAGGATCCTGATCGACCGGTCGACCTTTCACACGGCCGCCCACGAGTTCAGGCACGCCCTCGATGACTTCCGCCAAGCTCTGAGCTACCTGGGGGAGACCCGCTAACCCGAGCCGGACATCGTCCGACCCCGGACTCGTATCCCTGAGCAGCTCGCGCTGAATGAGGATCAGCTGAACTGAGGAGCATCGGCCATTCAGCGACTTTCAAAAGCCCGGGTTACCAGCAGCGCCGTTCGGGTCCTGGTGGTCAGCCGGTCAGCCGGGGACGCCGATCACGGCACCGGTCGCGAGGTCGGGGCTGCAGCGTGCGGGCGACCAGCGACCAGCGGCAGGCGCAGGGCGGGCCGGTCGATCTGCTGGCCCGCTTGCTCCAGGAGTGAGGCGCGCTCATCTGGGGTGGGGCAAGGTTTTGCAGGTTGAGCGCGGTGCGTGAACCGTAAGCCACCTTGGTCACGTGCTCGCTTGAAGGGAATGTCAGCAGTGTGACCTAGAGTTCCGGCAATGACGACTCTGATGATCGAAGCCGGTCCGTCTGCGCCAGACGCGCTGGTAACCCGGACAGGCGGAGTGCCCCTGGCTCCACCGGGCACTGAGTGGCCGTGTTGCACCTCATGCGAAGGCCCGATGCAGTTCCTTGCCCAGGTCGTCTTGGACGAGGTCGGAGGAGGGGGCGGGGACGGCAGACGAGGAGTCCTTGCCTTGTTCGCGTGCCAGAACGACCCGGGTATGTGCGACGACTGGGATCCGAACTCGGGAGGGAACCGGGCCTTGCTCTTCCCACTGGATGTCCTTGAGCCGCTGGCTCAGCCCGAGGATGACGAGGAGGCAGTGCTCGTGCTCGGCGCGGTTCGCGCCGTGGTGCTGGAGCGTGAATCTGAGGATGACTACGATCTGGCCCGCGAAGCGTGGGCAGCGAGAAGTGAACGCCCCCAGTCGTCTGTTCTTGGTCAGCTTGGAGGGCGTCCCGCCTGGATTCAGGCAGACGAGACCCCGTCCTGTCCCTCGTGCGCCCGCACCATGCCGTTCATCGTCCAGCTGGAAGAAGGCCCGGATCACCGCACCGCCATGAATTTCGGCGGCGCGGGCAGTGCCTATGCATTTGCTTGCGAGTCGTGTGGCCGAGCGTTGTTCCTGTGGCAGTGCTGAGTCCCCCTCGGGGATCTTGAACTTGGTGGCGAGTGGCTTCAGTTCCGGTCGCGGTGCCTCGTGCGCCGGAGAATGCTGCGGGCGGCTGCGGTGTCGTATGAGCCCACGGCAGTCGCCCAAGCCGCCAAGCAGAGCGGCTGCCCCGGGGCAGAGCCACAGGTCGAAATCGCCGTCGTCGGCGCGGGCAGCTGTACGGGGCGTTCCAGCGGCCGAGGGTCGCGGCCTTCCACCGCCCCGGACAGGCCGCTGGCATGGTGTGTCGGGGCGTCGACTGCGAAGAAGGGCACGGGCACGACCTTCAAGCAGGCGATCTGGGTGGCGTTCCGCAGGTGGGTCCGCGCACCGCGCCAGAAGCGAACTCCGGTCTCCGGCGGTGCGGTTCAGGGCGTCGGTGAGTTAGACGGCGGCGGAGCCGAGGTCCTCGCTGGCGTTCTGAAGGTTGCCGATGCCAGCCGCAGACCCGGCAACCGTTAACGACGCTCGTGATCGATACAGCCAGGGCGAACTCAGCGCTCACCAGCCCGCAGATCTGTCATCACACAACCCGGTCCGACAGCACACGGGCAACCAATCGGCCGCCATCTCGCGAATGCGCCGCAAACGAGCCCTGTCGGGCTCCACCACCGTGAGGATCTCGAAGGCGGTGCCAGCGACCCCCAAGGACCGATTCGACATCACCTCCTCATAGAGGAGCCAGAGACCTCGCGCGGCAATCTTCCGGCACAGGTCCGGAAGATCAAGACCTCGTCGAGCGGAATCACCATCCGTGCCCTCGCCGGCCACCAAGTGCTGCAAGAGGCCCAAAAAGTCCTCCCGAGCCGCCGGTGCCACGTCGTCCGCGAGAGCGGCCAGAGAAACGGAGGCCACCGCAGGAGCCGGCTCCCACAGGCACACTGGAGACCAGACATGTTCTTCAAGGACAACCGGGCCCGATCCCTGTCCGGCCCCCCCTACCCGCGAGCTGCAGCAGGTCCTGGGCCAGGTGCCCCGCCGAGCAGTCACACCCGCACCGCATGGTCTCCCAATCGTGCAGGGCTATCTCCATCTCGACCAATCGCATAACCCCCCACCCTAGGCACCACTCACGACAGCCCACGGGGCACTGTGACCGTCCATGGGGCTGCCCACACTGGGAGCCACAACGGCAATGCGCATGGCGGCCCCGCGCAGTCATCCCGAAGAACCGCATATCCCCCTTGAGAGGCCTACCTTCGTGCCTGCTCCGGCAGGTACCAGGCAGGAAAGCGCGCCCGTCGCTCCCCACGGTGCATGTCCTCCGTCGACAACAGAGGGGGAGGGGGAGGGGCTGACGATTGGGATCTGGCCGGGCTACTCGGGGAGATGAGGGGCTGGGAAACGGTCGTACGACTGCCGCAGGCTTACTCCGTCTCGCAGGACTGCGCGCAGCATATCGATGGGGTGCTCGGCGTGGCCGCCGATGCGGTCACGCTGGTTGACGAAGATGCTTCCCGTCCAGTAGTCGTCGGCGGCGTACATGCTGCCCGGTGCCGCCTCGGGATCGATGGCCCGGTACTGCCATGTCGCGGCCTTCTCCTCAGTCACGACCATGCCTACGTACCAGGCGGCGACGGTCCAAAAACGGCTGCTGCAGACGTCGTTGAATGCCTCCAAGGTGGGGCAGCGGTCCCGGAGGATCGCCTCAAGCTGGTCGAGCGAGGCTGGCGTGAACGCCCAGAACTCACGGTCTCCATAGCCGGCTTCTTCGATCCACCCGTCCCGGAAGTCGCGCATGCACTGTCCGAGCCAGTCGTCCATAGCCATCCGGAAGGTCACCGCTTCCAGGTCATGACTCTCCACCCGGGGTGTGGGCAGCCGCGGTGGATGCGATTCGAGTGTGCGCCCGTAGTGCGGGTATACCGCCTTGCGTACCCGGCGTATCTCAGCGGCCATGACCTTTCCCGTGCGCTTCGCGAGGGCTCGGTGGGCGAGTTCCAGGGGAACGATCGGTGCGAGGTCGAGCGGAGGGTCGGGAAGAATGACGGGAAGGCCGCTTGGTCCTTCGCCCGCGTTGTTGTCCCAACCCCATCGGCCTCCTGCCTCGTTCAGCAGTACCTCGCCGAAGTAGGCCGCCGTCACCTCGATCCGGGTCGCGTCTCGGTCGTGGTTCTCGCCGGTGCAGTAGGTGATCAGGCGTTTTTCCAGTGCGGTCGCTGACGCGCTGGTGTAGTCGTGCTTCCAATCCTGCGGGGCGAATGATGCGTGTAGGTGGTCCATCAGCTCGTGCATTTCTTGGACCCAGAGGTACAGGCGGTGCTCTTCGGAGTCTTCGGGGGCGTCCTTGCCTGCTGTGTAGGGGTGCATGGCGTCACCCTAGGTGAGGGATCTAACAAGGAGCCAACCCCCGTTGGTAGCTGGAGAGTTGACGTCAAATCGTCTGCGCATCGGTCGGGGTGAGGCCCTAGGGTGTTCCTGCGGCGTACATGTCACGGGGGGCGCGATCGCCGCGCACAGTTCGTGAGCGTGCCCCCACGATGGGGGAACAGAGCTACGTGAATCACCTGATACCCGCGCCTCGGCGACGGTGGGCACTCTTAGGTCGCGCCGTCGTTGCGCTGTCCGCGGCGAGCGTGCTGACACTGACCGGCCTGCCTGCGCACGGCCAGGACGAGGCCGATGCCGCTCCACGAAAGGGTCGCTGCGACGATATTTGGCTGAACCGCCGGGTCAGGCATCCGGACCCGGCCGGCCTTCCGGGGAACCTGCCCTACAACCAGCGCCCCAAGTCGCAGTGGGACTCCTATGAGTTCGACACTCCGCTCAGGAGCCTGGATGGGCTTCGCGCCCCGACCGATGCCGAGTTGGATGCGCTCACGAAGGACTACAAGCAATACCCCGAGGGGTCCAAGGAGCGGGCCTGGGCCACGTTCAAGCAGTCCCCGATCAGAAGCGGCGGCTGGGCCTACTGGCGCGACTTCTACATCTCGAACCAGTACGTCAACCGCCGCGGCGACGCCTTCGAGGGGAAGGTCGTCAAGGACTACCAGCTCGGCGGGAAGTTCTGGCTGTGCCAGGAAGACATCACCGGCGTGACCGAAAAGGGCCGCGGGTTCACACGCAAGTACGACGCGGTCAATCACCGCGAAAAGATCATCTATGAGTTCAAGTCAAACGGCGAACGCATCAAAGAGCAGCTCGAAGAGGACGAAGCCGTCCTGAAGGACCCCAAGTACAAGGGCTACCGCATCCGGTACATCTTCGGCGACAAGCCCGATCAGGACACCGTCGACGACATCAAGGCCGTGGAGAAGAAGCTCGGCGGCCAGGGTCGGATGGGCTACTTCGACCACCGCTCACAGGCGCTCTCGAAGTACAAGTCCGGTCCGTACACCGAGCGCGACTGGATCATGAACCCGGACCCCACCAAGCGCCCCAAGGGGTCACTGCCCGACCCGATTCGCAGCTCCGCCGACTCCCCGGAGGACGCACGCATCAGGCAAGGCGCAGCCCGCAGGCTCGACACCCGCGGCGGGCTGCCACGAGGCGGACCGGGTGGCATCGACTTCTCCACCCTCGAACTCCGCTACGTCAGCGCGCCCGTGAAGGGCAAAGGGCTGGACTACTCGTTCAAGGCCGACTACATGCCCCATCCCGACAAAACCCCCGGCTGGGGCGGACGGGCCAAGGCACAGCTGGCCTCCGACGCCTTCTTCACCTGGCTCGCGCTCACACCGGAGAAGTTCTGGGTGAACCTCAACCCGGATCAGCCCGACCGGATCATGGACGCGAAGTTCGGGAAGACCGACGCCGGCCGTGTGCTGCTGGAAGCCGACCTTCAGATGAAGCACGACTTCTACAAGGCCATGGACCCCAAGACTGACCTGGGTAAACGGTTCTGGGCCGCCCTGCCCAAGCAACGCGGCTACCCATGCCTGCCGGGCCTGCGCAACTGGATCGAGCCCAAGCCCGCCAAGGTGCGCGAGCAGGACGGCGGCATCTACATCCTGGATGCCCCGCTCCGGCTGAAGTCAACGGCGCAGACCACCGTCACTCCTGGCCCCGGCACGCCGATCTGCAGCCCGAACGAGGCGGAGACGAAAGCGGCGCAACGGGTGGTGGACGCGATGATCGTCCCCGCTGTGGAGAAGACCATCAACAGTGCACCGCAGTACGCGGACCTGCGCCGCGTCTACACCTCCCGCGTCGCCGCGGAGTGGGTGAAGAAGCAGGATGCCGTCGCACCGGGGGACTTCCACAAGATCATCGGAAGCAACGACGTCTCCAAGTGGCCGCTGCGCGGGGCGAACAAGAACTGGACCCGCGAGGGCGTTTTCAAGAAGTACCGGAAGATCTTCACCAAGGGTGAGTTCCAGTACGAGGTTCCTGCAGGCGGCCGTACCCAGGTCTACATTGTTGGCGGCGTCGACTTCTCCAAGTCTCCGAAGCGGAACGTCACCCGCCTGCAGTTCAGTGTCGAACACCCCCGCCTGGACAAAACGACGAAGCAGTCCCAGCGGGCCCCGGTGACGTACAACGACACCGACACCGTCTACCTCGGCGGCTCCGGCAGCGCCCGTGATACCGGAGGTGGCGGGGACAGTCCGACGCCGAAGCCCACACCGACCCCGACGAAGCCGGACGACCCGACCACCCCACCCACCCCGGCCCCGGGAAACTCGTCCCAACCTCCCATCGATCAGAAGTTGCCGCCCACACCGCCGGCGAAGGGCCCGCACGGTGGACTCGCCGACACCGGATCCAACACGCCAGTGGGCCTGATCACGGCCACCGCTGCGGCTCTCGCGGCTGTGGGGGTCGGTCTGACCTGGTGGATGCGCCGACGGCGCACTGCGCAGGAGTAGCGTGATCCACGCGCAGCGCACCTGAGCATGCGAGGGCCCTTCACGGTGTGCTGTTGGTGATCGGGACTTGATGACGTCGGCCTTCAAGACCTGCTGGGCCTTGAAGGCCGACCTTGTTATTTGGGCAGCTCGCAGTAAGCAGTAACTCGCAGTAAAAGGCGCTGGCGTTGTGACCGGCACTCAGCGAAGCGGCGGCTGACACGTCCCGTAGTTGTTCACCTCGCCCGTCGGCGTTCGGGGCGGCGCCGTTGGTCAAGTGGCCAAGGTCTTCCTGTGCGGCCCCGCCGCCCGGCTCAATGCCCTGGTGCTCTTCAGCACGAGGTACATGGACGCCGCCGTCACTCAGCTGCGCGAGGACGGGTTCGACGTCCGCGACGAGGACGGGGCCCGCCTCTCCCCGTTCGTCCGCCCTCAGACCAACATGCTCGGCCGGTATTCCTTCCAACTCGCCGACGTGCCCGGGGGCCTGCGGTCGCTGCGCGATCCGGACGCCGCCGACGAGGAATGACACTCGGTGAGGGGGGACCGGACGCTGACGACCCCTGCCACCGGGCTCAAGGCAGTAGGTGAGTCAGGAAACCTAACCGGCGGTTGCCGCCGCGTCGGCGGCCCCAGGGACGGTCGGCTTCGCGGGAGCAGGCGGTGTGCGGTAGGCGCGAAGGGGCGCGTTGGTCGCGGCCACGGCGGCGATCGCCAGGATGGCGGACAGTCCGCCGAAGACCAGGGAGAAGGAGGCGGAGGTGACCGACGCCAACAGGCCACCACGGAAGTTGCCGAGTTCGGGGCCCGCGACACCGATGACGTGTTCCACCGAGGAGACCCGCCCCCGGTACGCGTCCGGGGTCTCCAGTTGGACCAGGGCACTGCGGGTGACGACAGACACGGTGTCGGCAGCGCCCACCACTGCCAGGCATCCAAGCGCCAGCCACAACGGCCCTGCCAGACCGAAACAGGCAAGGGCCAGGCCCCAGATACCGGCTGCGGACAGCTGCACCAGGCCGCCACGGCGCCAGCGCGTCACCGTACCGGAGAGCAGACCGGCCGTGATCCCCCCGACCGCGACGGCCGAGAGGAACAGGCCGAGGGTCTGCGGGTTACCCCCGAAGCGGATCTCGTTGACCAGCGGGAAGAGCGCGATGGGCATGGCGAGCAGCGTTGCGGACAGGTCGGTGGCCATCGAGCCCCACAGCGTCGGGCGGCGCAGGACGATTCGCCAACCGCCACGCTCCGGCCGGCGCCTGCCGCCTGCCGCGTCGGCGCCTTCGGGCCGCATGGCAGGCAGGCGGATCACCGCGAGCATCGAGACGACCATGGCCGCGGCCTGGGTTGCGTATGCGGCAGGGAAATCCCAGCGGGCGATGATCAGCCCGGCTATCGCGGGCCCGGCCAGCATCGCTGCCTGGAAGGAGACGTTGGTCAACGCAAGACCGGCCGCGACCTGGTCGCCCGGCAACAGCCGGACCGGGAAGGTGCGCCGGGCAGGAGCTCCGAGAGCGCTGCAGCTCGTCCCCATGGCGACCAGGGCGAGCAGCAGCAGCACGTTCCGGTTGTCCGCCAGGGCCTGGGTACACAGCGCCGCAGCGGCCAGCAGTTGGCCTGAGGTGGTGGCCCGCACCACCGCACGGCGGTCAACGGTATCGGCCAACGTGCCGCCGAGCAGCCCGAACAGCACCATCGGCAGGCCGGTGGCGAGCCCGATGGCGCCGGTGCCCACCGGGCTGCCGGTCAGGTCCCAGACCTGGGCCAGCACCGCCACATTGGCTATCTGTCCACCGACTTGAGAGACCGAGGTACCGATCCACAGGTCGCGAAACGGCTGACTGCTACGCAGCGGGCGGGCGTCGAGAAACCGGACACGGACACGCCCCCTCATCGCGGTGGCTCGACAAGGTGGTGGAGGACACGCTGCCGCATCGACCGGCGCGCCAGCGCGCGCCGCACCTCTTCGACGACGGTGGTCATCGCGTACGGGATCTCGCTGTCCAGCTCGGCGACCGTGGCGTGGGTAGCGCGCCATTCCGCCTCCAGGAACGGCACCAGCGACCGGCCGCGCTCGGTCAGGTCGATCCGCCGGGTGCGGGCGTCAGGCCCTGGCTCGGAGGTGACCAGATCCTCCTTGCGCATGGCGGCGATGGTCTGACTGATCGCGGAGTGCGAGCGGTCCAGCGACTGCGCAAGCTCGCGAATGGTCAGTGGTCCGGTGTGGGCGAGCCGGATCAGCGGATAGGCGAACCGCGGCCGCACCCCCTCGATGCCACGCTCGACGTAGACCTGCTCGATCTCGGCATCCATAACTGCCAGAAGCTCATGCAGGGAGTGCCATGGGTCGGGTAGCGCTGTGGGATCCGAAGGTGTCACAGCGCTAATATAACAGCGCTGTGATAATCGAGTCGTGATTAACCGCTCAGCGCGAAGGGCTGCACCAATGGTCCCCGATTCCGGGAAGGCGCCCTGCCCGCGGTCAGCGCCGGCGATCGCCCGGCGCGAGCATGCTGGTAACTTCGGCGATCGCCTCCGGGGAATGGATGACCGGGTACTCGGGGATGGCCCGGGACAGGGTCCGGACGTCCATGACCCAGCGCATATCACCCGCCGCGACGCGGCGCCGCAGTTCGGCGAGGCCGTCACTCCCGGGTGTGTCCGGCCGGGCCAGGTGGGCGCGGCGGCAGAATTCGAGCAGGGCCGGGAGTTGTGCCGCGGTGATGCCCGTTCGGATGTGCAGTGAGCACAGCGGCAGGAACCAGGTGAGGAACAGCTCTCGTAGCGCCTGGCTGACGCGGTGCACCTCGCACAGCCGCTGCAGCGCCGCGGTGTCGTCGTACGGGATGCGGCCGTGCACCGCGTACCGCAGCCGTGTTCCGTTGTGCCTGCGGAACAGGGCTCCGTAGGCAGCGACGTTCGCCGCGGCGTTCTCGGTGATCGTCATCACCGGCTGTCCGGTGTTGGACTGGGCAGCAGCGGCCAGTACGGCGATGTGCACGCCGGCCCGCGGGTCCAGGACCAGGCCGTCGAGCCCGAGGGGTGCGAGGCTGATGCCGTGGTCACGGGTGCGGGAAAGGATAAGCCGCTCCGGGACGTTCTGAGCGACGGACAGCAGATGTCCTGGTGTCCTGGCCCGGTGGGCGTGGAAGTCATCACGGGCGAGCACTGGTGCGCCGGGAAGCCTGTCCCAAACCAGCAACTGCCGCGTTTGCGGACGGAAGCTCGGGTGCTCGCACGCGCGGCAGGTGTGGGCGACGACGCCAGCCATGTGGCCGCAGCGGGTGCAGAGATGGACCGGGACGGGAGCGACCGCCAGGACACCGTCCTGCAGGAGGCGTTCGGTCATCTCCAGCGCGAGGGCGGCCACGACGGGCGCGGTGTCGGTAAGGACGCCACCGGCCGGGGCCGCGCCCGGCGCGTACTTGGCGGCGATCGCGTGTTCCTCCCGCTCCTGCCGGCCGACGGTGTCGCGGTCGGGGGCGTCACGGTGGCGCAGGTCCCCGGCCAGAGTGACGGTGTTCCACAGATGCGGGGCCGGCCCGGCGTCAAGGAGGGTGTTGAGTGCTGCGGCCGCGCGAAGGCCGGCCGCCTTGCCCGGCCGTTCGGCGAAGGTGAAGGGGCCATTGTGCACGGGCCCGTTGATGTACAGGAAGTTCATGGCCGCAGCCTCCTCAGCAGTCCGGTTGCACGGTGCCGCGGACGTGGAACAGGCCGTCGACCTGCTCGTAGACCAGGACAGCGGCGTTGGGTGTCTTGCGCACACGGGCCTCGTCGACCACTTCGGTCACCGACCGGCGCTCCAGGACCGCGCGCAGCGCGAGGATCGCGGTGTGGTGCGTGAACGCCACGACATCCGCCGCGGACGCGGTGCGCAGTCCGTCGACGAACGCCGTGGCCCGCCGCAGGACGCCGCCGGCGAGGGACTCCCCGCCGGCGCCGGGGGGGGGGGCGTCCACAGGTGCTTGCGGGTCTGCCGGTCTCCGACCCCTCGGGATAGGTGGCGTACAGCTCTTGTTTGGTCATGTAGGTGGCTGCGCCGCAGTGCTGCTCGTTGAGGAGCGCGGTCACCTCGTAGGGCAGGCCTGGCAGAGCAAGCGCGGCGGTGTCGAGGGCGCGGCGGTACTGCGAGGTGCGGATCGTCGGGTCGGGTCCGGTCAGGTCCCGCAGCGTCTGCCGCAGCCACAGGCACTGGAGGAAGCCGCGGGGCGTCAGGCCGACAATGCCCCGGGACAGGGCATGCGCGGCCGGCCCGGTCCACGGACGGGGGTTCTCGTAGAAGCCGGTGTACTTGCTGGCGTTCTCAATCGATTCGGCGTGACGAACAAGGAAGAGCATCTTCACCCTCTTCAGGTTCAGGAAAGCGGAGTTGGTGGAGCGAGGCTGCGGTGGCGCGGCCCTGAGCCGATCGCGGTGGGGTAGGCGGCTCGGTGCGGACGAGGTCGGTCTCGGGAAGGAGCCCGAGCTGTCCGGCGGCTGCCGTGCGGGCGGCGAGGGTGGGCGAGCGGGTGACCCGGTAGTGGCCGTGATCGAGGATCGTGCTCGTCTCACAGCGCAGCCAGCGCTTGCGGGTCTAGCGGCGGGCGTAGGCCGCGGCGTGCGGGGTGTCGGGGTGGAACCAGGGCGAGGCGATGAGGTCGGGGCCGTGGTCGTCGCCTGGCCGGGGGTGGACGCGTTCAACGAACGGGCCGACCCTGATGACGACGTCCTGCTAACGGCCTGGTGCCCAGGGCGCTGGGATACGCAAGGCGGCGAGCATCGCGCGAAAAGTATCGACGACGGCCTGGTCCTCGGGGGAGAGGGCGCCGGGTGCCTGGCCGCAGCGGCGGAAGCGACGGTGGTTCATCGGGTGTCCTTCTGCTTGGCGGTGGTGTTGCCGGGCGTCTTGAGCACGCGCGGCAGGTGGACGAGGTGCTCAGGTAGACCGAGCAGTTGGATGTGCGTCCGCTCTACTTGGTCTGGTGTCATCACGCGCTGGACGTTTCAATGCCAACTCATGGACGCAAGGGTGGCGGCAGTTATCGGTGCCATGATCGGCACCGTAGGAGGCTTGGGCGGTGGCTGGCTGAGCGCGATGAGTCAGACCGCTCAACAACGACGGCAACAGCAGATGGACCGAAGGGCGGGGATGGATTGGCATAAGGCCGCACGCGATGCAGGAACAGGTCAGATCGAAGCTTGCGACGCGCGCTATAGGCAAGCCGCTAAGGCGAAGCGAGCCCCGGGCAGCGAGTTTCAGCTCGCTGCCCGGCGAGCGCTGAACGCCGAAGGCTAGGGATTACTTCGTCCTAAAGCGTGTTGCAGAGGGCCGTGATCAGGCAGGTCTGACCGGGTTGGGTGGCTGTTGGGTCATGCGGTCAAGGCGAGGTTGTGCATGTGTGCTACTGCCTGGACTGCGTGATGGAGACCGTCTCCGCGTTGCGGCAGTCGCGGAGGATCTTGTAGTGCTTCATGCCGGCGAAGGCATGCTCGACGCGGGCACGGACCCGGCGATGCTCGGCGTTGTCTTCTTCCTCGCCGGCCAGCAGCTCCCGCCCAGGGGGTTTGCGGTGTGGGACGACGAGGCCGGTGTTGATATAGGCGCCGTCGCCGAGCCGGTGACGCCCTGGCACTGCTGCGGCAGGCCGGAGTTGCGCCACACCTGGGCGTCAGCCTTGTTGCCTGGGGCTGGGCGAGCGGTGGCCACGACCAGGCGTGTGTCGGCGTCGATGATGACCTGCACGTTCGCAGAGACCAGTGGTTGCGGCTCGAAGCACCGACCTTGCGGTCACGGACCGGGACAAGTGTGCCGTCCACGATCCACAGCCGGTCCGCGGCATCGGCAGGGCGTGAGACCGGCTCGAGGGCGAGGAGGGGCCGCAGCCTCTGGACGACCCTGCATACCGTCGCCGGCGACACCTGGCCTCCGACCTGTCCGATGAGGAACCTGGTCGCCGTGCATTCACCGCCTACGCCGCCTGCTACGCCGCGCGATACGAACTTGCAGTGCTGGCCCCTCAGCCGGTGCTGACACCCGCCAAGGAATTCGACAGGCACGCTCGAGATCTGCGAGACCTCGTCATCGAGGGCACACCCGCCCCAAACCGAAACCACCCTCAGGGCGGCGGGCATATGCAGCCGTACCTCGATGCCATGGCCCGCGTGCACGCGGCGATGCGAGCGGATCTGGGCGCTGATGAATACAGCTGAGGACTTGTCCGGCGCGACGGTGTCCGACGCCGGCGGGGGAGTGGATCAGGTCGAAGCAGGTGGTTCCCCATCCTGTGCCGAGGGCTGGGATGGCGTCGACGTAACCGCTTAGGCCGGGATCCGTCGCCCCGATCGCGGGCAGGGTGGTGCTGCTCACCTCAACGGCGCCCTCGTTGACCTCCAGGGTCAGCAGACAGGGGTCGAAGCGACCGCACGGACGTCTCTTGTAATAACTAGTTTGTAATGCAAAGCTGACTGCGTGACAGACGCATCGGTGCCCTCGCAATGCACGCCTCATGAAGTCCTCGCCGGCCTCGGTGACTTGATCCGGCGGGTCCGTGCCGCACAGCGCGGCGCATGGTTCCCCCTCCTGCTGTTCGGCATGCTCACGCTGGGCGCAATCGTGGCGAGTCGTCTCACTTTCAGGATCGAGTCCGTTCCTTGCCCCGCCGGCGACCCCACGGCAGGCACCGGATGCACTGCGGTCACGCAGGGCTCGCCGGTCTACTGGCCCGTCGGGCTAGCCCTGGCCTACACCGCGACGGCGTTCTTCTACATCCGCCGCTCCCGCAACCGCGGCGTAGACACCCCGGTCCGGCCCTACATCCTCACCGGGATCGTCCTCGGCGGCCTGGTGACCGCCACCACGCTCTGGGCCATCCGCCACGGAATGCCGAAGCCCGGCCAGCCGCTCGACCTCTGGGGCCTGCACCTCGACCCCGCCTCAAGGGCGGCGGTGCTCCTCCACCGCCTCATCGGGAACGCCACAACCATCGGGCTACCGCTGCTGGTGCTGTGCTGGGTGGAACGCAGCCGCGCCCTGCTGCTGCTCACCGCCGTGTACCTGGCCATCGATCTGGTGCCGCTCACCGACGGCTGGGCCGGGATCTCCTACACCTCGCCCTGGTCATCCCTGCCCCACTACGGCGTCCAAGGCATCCTCCTCCTGCTCGGCGCCCTCGGCTTCGGTCTGGCCGAGCTGCCCGCTAAGCGCGCCCGCTCATGAGCGAGCAGACCGACCAGCACCCCGTCAACGGCCTGGACGACGTTGTCCACCAGCGCGTCCGCCTCGGCATTCTCACCGTCGCCCACCAGGCCCGCCGTGTCGAATTCGGCTTCCTGCGGACAACGCTCGGCCTCACCGCCGGAAACCTCAGCCAGCACCTGGCCACCCTGGAGAAGGCCGGACTGATCGACATCGAGAAGGGCTACGAGGGCAAACGCGCCCGCACCTGGCTCTCCCTCACCCCCGCCGGTGCCCAGGCCCTCCGTGACGAAGTCAGCCAACTCAAGCGGCTCATCCAGCAGATCGAACAGGGCAGCTCAGACCCACAGCCCTAACCGGCATCGCCCGGGAATCCTCCGTGCGCCGCGACCGGCTCGCGCTGGTCGCGGCGCACGCGTGCAGCATGCCCAACACCATCCAAGAGACTGGGGAAGACCTGTGACCACGACATCGGTCACCACCCGAACGGACATGACGCGCCGTCGCATACTCGCGGCAGCGCTCATCACCGGCCTCGGGGCTACCGTGCCGCTCGGCGCGGCATCCCGCGCGTGGGCGGCTCCTACCGCCTCCGGACCGGCCCGACTCACCCTGCCTGCGCCCACCGGACCGTACCCGGTGGGCACGGTGCCACTCCACCTCATCGACACCTCACGTCCGGACCCGCGGCCGGTCCCGGGCACCACCGCGAGCTGATGGCCGGCGTCTGGTACCCCGCTTGCAAGACGGAGAACCTGCCGCGCTCTCCCTGGATGACCGACGGCGCGCTGCGGGCGTTCCTGGCGGCCGTCGGCTTCCCCCTCGACCCCGCCCTCGGCCCGCTCACCGCCGGGCATGTGGGCGCGCCCGTGCACCGGGCGAGCCACCGTCTGCCCGTCATCGTGTACTCGCATGGCGCGGGCAGCCACCGCGGCGACCACACCATCATGGTGCAGGAACTCGCCAGCCACGGCTACGCCGTGGTCACCGTCGACCACACCTACGACACGTTCACCGAGTTCCCCGACGGCCGGGTGCTCGTCCCAGCCGACTTCCCCCCGATGTTCCCGAGGGACTTCGCCGCGGACCTGCGGTTCCTGCTCGACTGCGTGGAGCAGCTCGCCGCCGGGCGCAGCCCCGACGTCGACGGCAAGACCCTGCCCCAGGGCCTGCTCGGTGCCCTCGACCCGCAGCGCATCGGCGCGTTCGGCTGGTCGAAGGGCGCCACCGCCACCGCGCTCACCATGCTCGCCGACCAGCGCGTGCGCGCCGGACTCAGCATCGACGGCCCGATGCAGCCGACCATCACCGCCGATCTGGACCGGCCGTTCATGATGATGACCGCCGACTTCACCCGGGCCGGCATGCCGGACGTCGCCAAGTTCTGGAGGCATCTGCGCGGTTGGCGGCTGAACGTCCAGGCCGAGGGGGCCGTCCACAAGTCGTACGGCGACGACGCGGCGCTGATCCCGCAAGCGGGCAAGATCCTCGGCATGACCGACCAGCAGATCCAGGACATGATCGGCACCCTCGATCCAGCCCGGGCGGTACGGATCCAACAGGCCTACCCGCTCGCGTTCTTCGACCAGTACCTGCGGCACCGCAGAGGACACCTCCTCGACGGCCCGAGCCAGGCCTTCCCGGAGGTGAAGTTCATCCGGTGAAGCGTTGGACCGCGCGGTGTGCGGTCCCACCACGGCCGTCGGAAAACGCCGTCCCCGTCCGGCCGTGGCCTTCGCAAGGGCGGCCACCCGCGCGCGTAGCCCTTCCCTCGCGGGATCGGCGCTTCTCCCGCTGGACGTTGTCCTCCTCGCGTGCCGAGGGTTCGCGCAGCGGCCTGCGGCCGGTTTCCTGCGGGCGGAAGAACGCGTAGCGGCCGAGGAAGTTGATGTGGTCGAAGTATCCAGCCCCGGACGCTCCGCATCGACCGGCTGCTCGATGAGGCACACGAAGCTGCCGTCCCCGTGCACCTGATGCGCGCAACGACGACCTTCGCCATAGCGGTCGGTGCCTTGTCCAGCAGACCCACGAGCCGGTCTGACGGGATGCGCCTGGGTGCGTTGACGGTGGAGGCCACGGAGACACCGCGGGCTGGATCGCGGAAGATCACGCGCTCGCGCTTTAACGCGCGGAAGAGCGATCGCAGGCTGGCGTGGAGGGAACGGGCTTGTTCTCCCGTGCGGCTGCTGAGTATGTCCTCGATGTCCTTCTGGGTGATCTCACGCAGACTGCTGACCCGCTGGCCCCACTGCTGCAGGGCCGGGACGTTGAAGTGCGCATAGCGTCGGATGGTGGCCCAGTTCATCGTGAGGGAAGGCTTGCGGCCTTCTCCGCGGAGCACGCGGACCCAGGCGTCCGCCTCGTCCCGCAGGTGATCGGGGACACCCTGCAGGAGCCGTTCGAGCGCGGCCTGCTCCGGATCGGTCCGCTCCAGGGGAACGAGCAGGCCGCGCTGGTCGAGGAAGGCTGCGACGCGACGTCCTGACCAGTTCGGGCCGAGTCTGGTGACGGCGCGGACGTCGGCTTCGAGGAGGGGGCGTCGATACCGAGCCAGGCGACGAGAAGCCGCAGGACTTTGGCGTTGATGTCCCGAGACGGGGTGGTCCAGTGCTGGTCTGCTGTGAACTGCCAGAAATCAGCGACGAGTTGCTCAGCCTCTGGTGTCATCGACGGCAGCTGGGTGTGCTGGGCTCGCTTCCAGACACGCGCCGGGGGCGGGAACAGCTGCGGCTGGTGTGGGTTGATCAAGTGCGGGGACAGCCGACGGTCGGCCTGCCGGGTCTGCTTTTCGCGACGCTCCAGTTCCCGCCGGCGGCTCTTGCGGCTGCCCTGGCTGTAGTCACCGGGCTGCTTCGTGTAGAGGCCGTGACTCAGGCCGGCGCCGAACCAGAGTTGCTCGACCGCCGGGCCGTCTCCGACGTGTTCGTTGAGCACCAGGTGGCAGAACCGGCACTGTCCGTCCTTCAGCGACCAGGTGCGGCCGCACCGCAGGCAGGGGCCACTCTCCCGGTCCGGTTGACGAGCCCACTCCCGGCACGAGTCACACAGCGGCCTGGCCTCCCCGCTCCAGGCCAGGCAGTGCTCGGAGGAGACCATGCGCCGGCGTTCACGCCGGTAGCCGTTGTGGGCGAGTCCGGAGCCGAGTCAACGCCGCAGCAGCCTGGCCTCCCGCAGGACCTCGGCGACGGCTGGCCTCATCCGGGGCAGCTCGGCGACGACGTAGTCGTCGACCAGCTGCTCGCTGGCCTCCCGGGAGGCCAGCGCCAGCCGCATCATCTGCACCACGCTCTCGCACCACCCCGCGGACAGACCGCGTCGGACACGGACCCGCTCGACGGCCTGGAGGACGTCCGCCCACTCGGGGAAGTCGCGGGCGGCGAGCCGGTAGCCGTGCTGGCGGGTGAACGTCCTGGGCAGGCGGGGCAGCAGCGGAAGCTGGCCGGTGACTTGCGGAGGGCAGACCTGCCGGCGACCGGGGCGGTGATCGCATGACCGGCGAGCTGAGCGGGGGTCGACCTTGCGCGCCAGGCCCTGGTCGCCGCCCGGCAGGCGGCGAAGAAGAACGGCGCCGCCTGCAAGGCGAAGCCGAAGCGGCGCACCGGCGCGGCCGTACGCCGCGACGGCCGCGAACCGCTCCGGCTCGGCGCCGCGATCGGCATGATGATGACCGAACGCGGCATGGTCGCCCCGGCAGCCGGCAGCCGGCGGCCGCGTCCTCGCCCGGTGGAAGACCATCCTCGCCGCGGCCGCGCCCGAGCTCGCCGGGCACGTTTATGCCGTGAAGTTCGATGCGGCCCACCGGCCGCCTGGACGTCGCCCCCGACGCCCCCGCGTACGGCACGAACCTGCGCTGGAGCACGCCGAAGTTGATCGCGACCGCCAACGAGCAGGTACCGGGCGCGACCGTCCGCAGTCTGCACGTCCTGCCGCCCGCACCCGTAAAGGACAACCCCGCCACGGCAGCCGACGACCCGGACCGCAGCCGGCCGCGCCCGTGCTGCGCCGGAGCCGTCGGACGGCTACCGCCGCGCGATCGAGGCGCATCGCCAGGCCGCGCCATCCCGGCTGAACCCGGCCATCGCGGCTGCGGCGCGGCAGCGTGCTCTGGACGCCACCCGGGCCCGCGCGCTGCGACGCCTGACCGACGAACGCGCCGGCCGACTCAGCCACACTCCCCAGCGACTGAAGCGACCGGCATGACCAACCATCGTGCCCGAGTTAGGGGCACAGAAAGGAAGGGGTCGCGTGTTCGATTTTGGGAGTTTCGTCGCCTGTCCTACGAGCCGGCGGTTGGAGGCCGGTGTCTGGCGGCAGCGGTCGTTGGACAGTTGCCGGCTATTTTCACCGCGGTCGAGAAGGGGCTCGGCCTTGCCTTCGATCAGCTCGTCCACTCCCGGGCAAGCATGGCCGAGACCGGGAACCTCGGCGGCGTCTCCGGGCCCGACGTCCTACGCCGCCCCCACGCCGTCCCACCCGCGCGGCCTGATGGTCACCTTCGGCCCCGGCTTCACCACCACCTGGACCAACTGAGACTAGACTTCCCCGTTGTCCAGGAGCTTCGCAGCCTCTGCGACGAACGCCTTCTGCGCATCCAGAAACGCCTGCGACAGATTCGCCCACTCCCGCGGGGACACAGGCAACACCTGCGGCAACACCTGACCAGGCCGACGGCACCGGGTATACACCGCACCCGCAGCAGCAAACACAGCACGCGCCGGCCCATGCATCTCCACAGGGCCGGCAAGCCGTACCGCTACCTCAGCAGACGCCAACGCGTTCAACGCCCTGCCCAGATCCGCCGTGTTGCGTGTGGTGGGGATGCGCCAACGGTCCATCTCCTCACCGAAGGCATCAGCGGTCACCAAAAGCCCACGGTAGGCGTCGAAACGGTTCTGCAGGCGCCACGCCCTGTGGTCTGCTGCCGCTTGATCCTTCACCTGACGACGGCCGGCCTTGTACGCAAGAATCCCGACCACCAAACCGAAGACGCCCGTAGCGACCGCAGCGATGACGGCTCCCCAGCCGTCGCTCATGTCGAAGCCGACTTTCTTGCCGACGTCCCCGACGTGCCCTGCGGCCAACGTGATGATGTTCATGCCCGCATCCTTGGGCCCCGCCCTGGGTGATGGCGGGGCAGTGACGAAACCGAGACAGCCGCGGCAGGGCAACACGCTGTCGGATCTGGGCCACCCTCAGAGCATGACCGCATCCTCCGCGACCACCGCGTGGACCCTCACCGTTGCCGGGTGGAGGGAGTGCTCGACCGCGGCTACCTTGCTGAGCCGTCGGCCGACGCCCGGTGATGCCATCTGTGGATGGAGCACATCGACGCCGTGGCGCACCTACATGCCCTGTGGCTGGCATGGCAGGAGCTGACCGACCCCGCATCGTGCGGCTACACCGGCCCAGCGTCTGGCACCGGGACCACTACCGTCCCTGCATGACCGAGCTGCGCAGCGCGCACGGCCCGTTCGCCGGGTACACCAAGGGGGAGCACCGCATCGAGCACAGGCTCCCGGGCCTGGTGTCGAGCCCCTGGAAGCGCGTCGAGAACTGAACGTCCGACGAATTCATGCCGACAGAGGCGAAGTGGTAGACCTGTTCGAACGTCTGGTGTCGGTAGGCTGGTACATCGCTTCGTCAGCCTCGTCGAGGAGGGCCATCAGGTCGCACACTGCGGTGGCCAGGCAAGCCGCGCGCTAGAGGCGGACTTCGTGGTGAGTGACGTTCACCGCAGCTGCTGTGACTGCCGTGCGCGCGGTCACAGACGGGAGCTCTGGCGGGACATCCGGCAGGCCGGCCGCACGCTGGGCTCGGGCGAGTTGGTAGTGCGCGGCCGTGCAGAGCTGGACGCAGCTGTGCAGGTCGCACACGCCATCAGCGTCCACCGCCTCGAGAACGAATCCAACTACTACACCGCCGTCGACGACGAGAACACCGTGGACTGGACCGCTGACCAGCCCACAGCCCTGAACGTGGCCTGCGAGAAGAAGTCGGGGACGCGCGCCCGGGACCGCCTTGGCTCAGCCCAGCGCGTCCATCAGGGCGGTGACATAGGCATCCAGCCGCTCCTCCACGGCTCGCGTCGTCTGCTCTGTCCTCCCTGCCGCCCGCCATGCCTGTGTCACCACCTGCACTTCTTCTGAGCACGCCAGCCCGTCTCGCACCCGCCAGTACAGCCGTTCGCTCGCGGCCGCAGCCAGCACCCCACCGGCCTCCTCATACGCCTGAGCGAACCGCACTCCCCACGCCGGGCCGTGCAGCAGCGCGAGGTTGGTGGAGCAGTGCGCGACATCGAGGTCCGCTGGGCCCCAGGAGGTCGCTGCCCAGTCGACGACGCCGGTGATCTGTGCACTTGCCGGGCTTGGGGACGGGACATGGAACAGCACGTTGCCGGGTTGGAAGTCGCGGTGCAGGAATCGCCCTTCATAGGGCGGCGCGGGCTTGCGAATCACGTCGATCGCCGCGGCCCATGCCGCCGCGTCGGCGTACTTAGGAACCACGACGGTATCGGCGGTCGTCAACGCCACATACTCCCGGGGCCGCTCGGCGGGGCGCAGCGCGTGGATCGCCACGAGTTGCCGGGCCAGCAGAGGGACACGCACCTGCAACCCGTCGAGGACCGTCCGGCCCGGCAGATGTGTCATCAGGAGCGATGGATACTCGCAATACGCGGCGGTCGGATCAACCGCGACCACTTCCGGAGCCGGCACGCCGGTCCCCGCGAGCACGTTCAGAGCGCCAGCCTCCCTGCTCAGCTAATCTTCAGCGTGGCCCACGTAGAACGGATCGACAAAACTCCGCAGCACCAGGTCACGGGTGCCTCCGCCTGGCGTGCCGATGACCAGCCTCCGCATTTCGGCAGTGATGCCGCCGTGCAGCGCCTCAGCTCTGACGATCCGTTCGCCGGCCTCCAGGTGCCGGCTCACCCAAGCCAGTGTCAAAGGGCGGACAGCCGAGGCTGCATCGTGGTTAGTCACCGTGCCACCTCATCATCCGGACGACGGCGCGCGAAACCGGGCCGTGACGGCGACGCCTGAACTCATCGACATTGATCAGGAGGACAGGTTGCAGTGACTCCTGAAGCCGTCGATGAAGGACTCCAGTTCTCGCGTAGAAATCCAAGATGCGCTCGTCCAGGTGGCGGGCGAGGAATTGGAGGACCTGGCCTCGAGGCGGACAGGCCCCGCGGTGTGCTTGTGCAGGGCGCTGGCGTACTTGGCGCCCTATCGGGCTTCCTGGCCGGCGCGGTGTCCGATGGTGGACTGCGTTTTCGGCATGACGTTGCCGGCAGAGCCACGCCCCTCGGTTGGCACGACGGCAGGCCGCAGTGTGGAAGATGATGCGCGGGGGCATGTCGGCAGGCTGCGGCTCTTCCCCCAGCTCAGCGCGGGTGGAGGTCCGGCGCCGAGGGGCCGGTTCTGTCCCAACTCAGGAGCAAGGAGATGTGCGGCGCGGCGTTCACCAGGAGGCCACCGGGGAGCGGTGGGCGAATCCAGGAGCGTTCCGGCGGAACGGTCTACCCGGGTAGGCGGGGGCCACCACGGCCGATTCCGTGCCGAGTAACGGGTTGAGGTGAGGCCGGGGATAGGGCCGGCGGCCGGGCGGCGCGCGGGTACCCGGTCTGATCATCGTTCTCCCGTGGGAGGCAGCTGTCCCTGTTGCGCCTTGCGATTCCAAAGCGGGTGATGGCCGTTGTCCTGGTCCTCCCGACGTCCGAGCCGGAACAGAGGTCGCGGCGATAACCGTGCAAGGTCAAGGTTTCGCGTGCACAGCTGTTCCACCATGCGTAGCTTGTGGCTCATGCAGCTGAGTGTTGTGGTCCCTTTGGTGGTCACAGTGTTCCTGGCGGCCACCGGTTACGGGGCGACCTACCTGACGAATCTGCGTCTGGCACGTCGCAAGGATCACCTGGATCGGGTCAACCGCCAGCTCAGCGAGCTTTACGGTCCGCTCTATGCGCAGTCGGAGGCCGGGGACCGTGCCTGGCGCGCGTTTGCCGCCAGGCACGGGACCATGTGGACGTTGTCGGCCCCTGCCACGGCGGAGCAGGCTGCCACCTGGCGCTTATGGATGTTAACGGTCTTCATGCCGCTCAACCGGCGCATGGTCGAAACGATCGTCTCCCATGCTGATCTGCTGCGCGAGGACACCATCCCCGAGCCTCTGAAGGAGCTGTGCGCGCATGTGGCCTGCTATGAACCCATCATCGCCCGCTGGCAGGAAGACGGGTTCGACTCCGCCCAGCTCGACGATCACGTGTCGATTGCTGGCAACTTCCCGCGTGAGGAGTTGGACACCTACCTACGGAGCTCGTTCGAGTCCCTGAAGCGCGAACAGGCACGGCTGCTCGCTCAGATACAGCGCCTGCACTGACCGCGATGGCGGAGGTCGAGCGGGAGTTCATCCACGAGCGGCTCCTTGATCGGTCTGCACCGCCGCGGCGAATGGCCACCACGGCGGCCGGCCCCGGCCGTCGACGCCGACATGCTCGACGTCGCCTCCGGGTATCCGGTCCGACTCGCTGGAGCCTGTGGTGACCCGGCTCCAGCACGATGAGTTGGACCACGGCGCCGAACGCCACAGGGAGTCAGCGTCGACGACGCGTGGCTGGGTCGCGTTCGGCGACGTGCTGGGCCACCGCGCCAACACCGGGCCGCGCGTACCGCTCAAGGGACCGTACGAAAGGCGTGGCGGGAGCGGGCCAGCAGTATCGGTGTTGAGGTGCCGTCTTCCGCTCGCTCCCCCAGCACACGCAACAGGACCCCCTACGAGGCCCGCTGCAGCGCCCAGTAGAGGGCCCCGTAGAAGGGCCCGCTAAGGGACCCTGTGCTTGGCATTCGACCACGCGAGGAGCCTTGCGCAGTGCCTTCACCGGTCCTTGCATCGGGCCTTGTCACAGGCCTTGCGCAACACTTCTGGGATGTCGTGGTGACCTGCGGTGGTAAGCACGGTAAAACCCCGACAACCCTCCTATACACCCTCTACGACGATCAGGGAGTTGGTGGCGTTGTGGTCGGTGGATGGGTGCGCTGGAGGGTCGGCGGCGCCGCTCACTCGCCGCGGGGCTTCCTCGTGCTGCGCCCCGGCGCAGCGACTGCCGGCAATCGGCAGTCTTGGCCCGGGGCGGGGCTCCATACGAGCGGAGCCAGAGCCGGATGCCGCGACGGCGACCATGTTCTGGAAGACATAAGCACGTAGTCGAACCGTGTCGCTACGGCACGGAAGTCCTCGAGGGCGTTCACAGTGGCCCTGTCAGCTGAGGGCCGTGATCCTTGCAGTTGCTGCTTCAGTGGGCCGCGGTGGCGAGGGGCGTCGGGGGCGACGTCCAGGCGGCCGGTGTCCGCAGCCGACGACCCGAACCCGCAGCTGGCCGCGCCCGCGGTGCACCCCCAGGTCCTCGACGACAGCCCCCGCGACTCGCGTTCCTCTCGGGCACCGCAGAGAGCACCTGGCGGGTGCGGGCGAGTCGTTCGCGGTGGCGGCGACGGTCGCGCCACCATTCCAGCCGGTCCTTGGAGTTGTGGGGAAGAGCCGCCTGCAGGAGAAGCGCGGAGGTGCCAGGCAGGGAGGCGATGCAGGGCGCTTAACCAGAGCTCTTCTTCCCCGGTGCCTTCTTCGCGGCGGTCTTCTTGGTCGAGGCCTTCTCGCCGAGGTTCTGAACCAGGAATCCACAGCCCGTTGGAGCCCTCCCTCAAGTCCTCGTCCGATCCCCCCTGGCGGCTGGAAGCACCATGGGGACGATGAGGGAAAGACCAACGCCGCTGGATATCTAGATCAACGATGGGTGCGGCCCCAACCCGTTGACAATGCCGTGCGGGCTGGCCTCCCCGGCCCACTCCGCGATCGTCCGGCAGTGTTTGCGTGGCAGGTCCGACAGCCGGCCCAGCACCAACCGCCCGGCCCGCAGGCGGGGTTCGTCACGGCTGAACCGGCCCGCGATCCGGCTCATGGCCACCTCGAACGCCTCCCGCCAATCGGGCGGGTTCTATGCTGTGGCCTGCGGCCACCGTCTCGTCGTCAGTCCACACAACTCACGATGATCACCGGTGGCAGTACCCCTTCGGTGGCTCCCTGTCAGTCCCGGACGAGGCAGAACGGGTGACCCGCCGGGTCGGCAAAGATGCGCCAACTCCGTTTTCCGTCACCCTCGTCGAGCAGTGTGGCACCCCGGTTGAGGACGTCTTCCTGGGCTCGTTCCAGGTCCTTGACACCCAGGTCGAGGTGGAACTGCTGGGGCCGAGCGGGGTCCGGCCACCGTGGTGGCTGATGGTCTTCCACCCGCTGGAAGGCAAGCACGAGCCCGTCGGTGTGGAGCGTCGCCCAGCCGTCGCCGAGCGACCACCTCGGATCCGGCTGGTTCACTACGCCGCCGAGGAGCGACTGGTAGAACCGGGACAGCTCAAGGACATCGGCACAGTCCAACACCACACACCACAGATTGGCGATCACGAAGGGCAGCGTCTCACGACGTCTGATCACGATCTACGGCTGGAGTACTAGCTGGGAAGAAGTGCATGATCTCAGCGGCAAGATGCTGCATGTCCTGGCCTGCCGCGTGCACCATCATCGTTTCGAAGTGCCACTCCTCGGCGGGCGGTCGGTCGTGGATGCTCCACGTCAGATGAACATGGCCACCTGACGGCGTGCTCGCGAACATGCACAGTCACGTACGGATGAAGGCCCACTTTCTGACGAGTTGAAGACCAACGGTGGGGCGGCCTGCTGCTGGCCTGGGTCAGGCTGGTGGAGGGCGGCTGAATATGGTCTTGGACCCGTGACTTCACCTTCCAGCCTGAACTTGACCCCCGAAAGATCAAAGACCTGGCTACCCTCGCCTTCATCGAGACCAGGGCCAACGCGGGGGCTTTACCGAGGCCGCCCGGGGTCGGCAAGACCCGCGCCGCCGTCGCGCTGTCGGTCGCCGCCTGCCGGGCTGGGTCCTCCATCTACTTCACGACCCCGACGACATGGCCCGCCCACTCGGGGCCGCCGAAGTCGGCCGTCTCAACAGCAAACCTCATACCTACCTGCGGCTTCGAGTCCCTGTGTAGTTGATAAATTCAGCTACCAACCACTGAAGCAAGCCGAAGTCAACCTCGTCTTCCAGGTGATCTCCAAGAGCTACGAAAATGGCTCGATCATCCTGACCTCGAACAAGACCTTCAGTGAATGGAGCGGGCTTCGCGGGGGCGGGGCGGGAACGTGTCGGGATACCGAGTGCTCAGTCAACGTTCGTCATTGCATAGCGAGTTGATGTTCGACTAGTGTTCCCGCTGAGCGCCAACGCACGGGTTCATGCATTAGATGAGGCTGCGTCCACATGCCCGCATCCGCCGGGAGTGTGGTCTGTCGCCTCTTGGACTCTTAGTAGCCTCCCGTTTTCGGAAAGTGTTACGGGAAGGCTCGACAGCCTTTGTTCTCCCGGGCCTTTTAGACGTTCCGGGAGAAGCGACCCTGGGGGGTATTTTCGTGGCATCCAACCCTTTCGAGAATCCTGACGAGAACTATTCGGTACTGATCAATGATGAAGGTCAGCATTCTCTGTGGCCCATTTCGATCGACGTCCCGGAGGGATGGAAGGTCGTGCTGGAGAATACGAGCCGTCAGGACTGTCTCGACTATGTCGAGACACACTGGAGCGATATGCGGCCGGTCAGTCTGCAAAACGCTATGAGTGAGAACAGCGGCGCCTAGCGCCCGAGTCCAGACGTCACTGAGGCCAGCTCTGAATGAGCTTGCCTGAAACGGGGACTCGGTCTCACGCACACCCGATACTTCGGGGGCATTTGTTGCTACGGGGGATATATGACTGCGCAGCACGCCCTTCCGCATTTATTCGAGATCCATGCGAACCGTGCGCCGGACAACGTGGCGGTGGTCCACGACGGCGAACGCCTGACCTACGACGAGCTCAACCGTGCGGCGAACCGCCTCGCGCACCACCTGATCGGCTTGGGCCTCGGCGCGGAGGACATCGTCGCCATCGTCCTGCCGCGCTCACTGGAAATGGTCGTGGCGATCGTTGCCGTGGTCAAGGCCGGGGCCGCTTACCTGCCCGTCGATCCGACCTATCCGGCCGACCGGATCGACTACCTGCTCAGCGACGCCCGGCCCACCGCGGTGCTGGTGACCGGGAGTACCGGCAGCGAGGTACGGGTGGGCAAGGCGCTATGTCTGGACCTCGGTGCGCCAACGACGGCCGCAGCCCTGAACCGGCAGCCCGACACGGACCCCACCGACGCCGACCGCAAATGGCCGGCGTCGCCGGCCCACCCGGCGTATGTGATCTACACCTCGGGTTCCACCGGTAAGCCCAAAGGCGTGGTGATGTCACACCACGGTGCGGTGCGGCTGTTCTCCACAACTGAGAGCCGGTTCGCATTCGGGCCCGACGACGTCTGGACGATGTTCCACTCCTACTCCTTTGACTTCTCGGTGTGGGAAATGTGGGGACCGCTGCTGTACGGCGGACGCCTGGTTGTCGTCAGCCACGAAGTCACCCGCTCGCCCTGGGAATTCCTCGACCTGCTCGAGGCGGAACGGGTCACAGTGCTGAGCCAGACACCATCCGCCTTCTACCAGCTGATGCAGGCGGAGCGGGAACAGTCGGAAAGAGCGCGTGAACTCAGCTTGCGCCTTGTGGTGTTCGACGGTGAGACGCTGGACATGCGGCGACTCGCCGAATGGTATGTACGGCATTCGGACGACGCCCCGGTGCTGGTGAACATGTACGGCATCACCGAGGCCGCCGTACACGCCACGCATGCCGAACTGGACAGCCGTACACCCGGCTCGGTCGACCGCAGTCCCATCGGGACCGCTCTGAAAGACCTCACCATCCATGTCCTGGGCCCCCGCCTCGAACGCCTTCCTATCGGGACCGTGGGCGAGATGTATGTGACAGGACCGGGGCTGGCGCGCGGATATCTGGGCCGCCCCGGCCTGACCGCAGGCCGCTTCGTGGCCTCTCCTTTCGAGCCGGGCCAGCGGATGTACCGGACCGGCGATCTCGCTTGCCGGACCGCCGCCGGACAGCTGGAGTTCGTGGGCCGTGCCGACGCTCAGGTCCAGATACGCGGCTTCCGTGTCGAACCCGGCGAGATCGAAGCCGCGCTGACCCGTCATCCAGACGTCGACCAGGCGGTCGTGTTGCCATGGGAAACCAGCTCCGGTAACACGGGCCTGGTCGCCTACGTCGTCATGTCGGCGGGGCCGAGGGGGCAGTGCACCGCCGACCCCCATGGCTGGCGCGCGTACCTGGGCAAGAGCCTGCCGGAGCACATGGTGCCCGCAGCGTTCATCCCCCTGGATGCCTTTCCCCTGACGGCGAACGGGAAGCTGGACCGGCGCGCGCTGCCCGCGCCCGACCTGAGTCGCGTCGCCACCGGCCAAGCCCCCCGCACCCGGCAGGAGGAGATCCTCTGCCGACTGGTAGCGGAACTGCTCGACGTACCGATGGTGGGAACCGAGCACGGCTTCGTCAGCCTCGGCGGCGACAGCATCGCCGCGGTGCGACTGGTGGGCCTGGCGCGCCAGGCCGGTCTGTCACTCTCCACCCGTGATGTGCTCCAGCAGCGCAGCCTGGCCGGACTGGCCGCCCTCTCGTCGCTGCTGGACACGGCTCCGGAGGAGTACGGCGAAGCGGACCTCGGGGGACGCCTTCGCCCAACGCCGGGTATGGAGGAGATGCGCGGCTGTGCCGATTCCCTCGACCGGCACAGCGAATCGCTCGTGTTGCGCGCGCCAGCCGGACTCACCCGGGCCGCTCTCCTGGACCTGTTACAGGCCTTGGTGGACAGCCATGACACGCTCCGGCTGCGCGTGGAGACCAGCGACGCCGAGCCGTGGCATCCGACTGTTCTGCCGGTCGGCGCCGCTGCCGCGGACGTCTGCCTCACTCCGGTCGACGTGCGAGGCGCCGACGATGCGGATCTGGCGCAGCTCGTCGCGCAGGGCATTGCCGCTGCCAGAAGCCGGCTGTCCCTCAAGGACGGAGTGGTCGTTCAGGCGGTGTGGTTCGACCGGGGCGCACAGCGCACCGGCCGCCTGGCGCTCGTCGTGAACCAATTGGCCATCGACGGCGAATCATGGCGCATTCTCCTTGCTGACCTGCGCACGATGTGGAACGCGCTGGCCGCAGGGGGTGCCCTGCCGCGTCCCGCCGTAGGCCGCCTCTCCTACCGGAACTGGTCGCAGCTGCTCGCGACGGAGGCATCAGAGCCGCAGCGGACCGCCGAGCTGGCGGCCTGGACACGTGCGGCGGCCGGGACCACAGCCGCAGAGTCCGGGACGCCGGCCCAGCGGCAGGACCTGGTCCGGGGCGGGGAACACCGGGTCATACTGCCCGCCGATCTCTCCCAGGCGCTGCTGACCACGGTGCCCGCCGCACTCGGCATGGAGACCGGTGACCTGTTGCTGGCGGCACTGGTACTCGCGGTCACGGAACGGCAACAGCGCCGTAAGGCAGCGGGCGGCGAAACCGTCGCCGTCGATCTCGAAGGCGACGGCCGTACCGTCCTCCGGAGCGGCGCGGACCCTGCCCGTACCCTCGGCCGGTTCGCGGCCCCGTACCCCGTGTCCTTCCCCCTGGAGCACCTTGACTGGGGTGGCATCCACCGTGGCGGTGCCGCGGCGGACCGGGCACTGCGGCAGATACGGCAGCAGCTGCGGCGTATCACTGACCACGGCTTCGGCTACGGCCTCCTTCGGCATTTGAATGCGCGAACAGGCGCGGAATTGGCGGCATTTCCCCGCCCATTGCTGAAGTTCAGCTACCTCGGGCACTTCCCCCACGGCCAGGGCAGGACATGGCCGGTCGATCCCGCGTACGGCATCGGGCCGGACACAGCCGACGGTTTGCCCATGACCCACCACGTCGAGGCCCATGCGGTGGCCTGGGACCGCCCCATGGAACACGGCGGCGCAGCAGCGCTGTCCACCACCCTGACCTGGGCGGACGGCACACCGGCCGCAGCTGAGGTACCCGAATTGGCCGAGGCGTGGCTGGGCATGCTCAGCGCTCTCGCCGCTCACGCGAACCGACCGCGAACTATCGGGCTCACGCCGTCCGACGTTGCCTTGTCCTCCATTAGCCAGAGCGAGATCGACGATCTCGAAGCCGAGCTGAACGGCCGGTAGGGAGTTAGCACAGCATGACGAAGACCCCCTCGATCATCGAGGACATCCTGCCGCTTTCCCCGCTGCAAGAGGGATTGCTGTTCCACGCACGGCTTGAGAGCTCGGCCAAGAACCTGTACGTCGCCCAGTACGCCATCGAGCTGAGCGGGACGGTGAACGCTGAGGCGCTACGCGCCGCCGCGGCCGGTCTGCTGAGCCGGCACGCAAATCTGCGCGCGAGCTTCCGGAGCCGGAAGTCCGGCGAGCCGATCCAGGTGATCCGGCGCGACGCGCCGCTCCAGTGGCACGAATACGATCTCACCAACCTTGCACCGACGGCAGCCGAGGCCCGTTGCGCGGAACTGACCGGCGAAGACTGGGCCCAAGGCGTCGACATCGAGGCGCCGTCCCTGCTGCGATTCACCTTGATCCGGCAGAATCCGCGACGGCACCGGCTCCTGGTGACTCACCACCACCTCGTACTGGACGGCTGGTCCATGACCCTGCTCCTGCGGGAGCTGTTCCAGTCCCAGCCGCACGACGGCGACAACACCGGCCTGCCGGCGGCGCTCCCGTACCGCTC
Source organism: Streptomyces sp. NPDC048196 (assembly GCF_040652715.1). Taxonomy (NCBI): domain Bacteria; kingdom Bacillati; phylum Actinomycetota; class Actinomycetes; order Kitasatosporales; family Streptomycetaceae; genus Streptomyces; species Streptomyces sp. NPDC048196. Next base: position 57,569 of record NZ_JBEZMM010000047.1, read on the forward strand.
CTACCTGGCATGGCTGGCGGACCAGGACCGCCCCGCCGCTCGGGACGCCTGGCGTGCCGTCATGGAGGGCCTGGAGGGGCCCACCTACCTCGCAGGGGTCGGCCCGGGTGCCGCCGCCGGCTCGGACTCCCACGACGTCACCCTGGAGCTGACGCAGGAGCTCACCGCACGCCTGAAAGACCAGGCCCGACGGAGTGATGTCACCCTCAACACCGTCTTCCAGGCGGCCTGGGCAGTGCTGCTCGGCCGGCTGACCGGCCGCGACGACGTGGTCTTCGGCACCACCGTCAGTGGTCGGCCGGGGGAGTTACCGGGAGTGGAGAACACGCTCGGAATGCTGATCAACACCGTGCCCATACGGGCACGGCTGCTCCCTGACGACTCCCTGCGGGACCTTTTCGATCGCATCCAGGAGCAGCGCTTCGGACTGCTGGAGCACGACCATCTCGGGCTGGCCGAGATCCAGGGCCTCCTCGCCGCGGACGGCGGTCACTTCGACACCAGCGTGGTATTCGGCGATTTCCCGGTGCACGACCGCACACCGGTGAATCCGGCGCATCCAGGGCTCGAGATGGACGTCACCCTCCGCGAAGCCGTCCACTACCCCCTCTCTCTCGCCGTCCAGTCGGGCGACCGGCTGACGCTGCGCTTCTTCTTCCGGACGGACGCCTTCGACCAGGCCGTCGTAGCGGAGATTGCCGAGCGGCTGATACGGGTCCTTGAACAGACCGCCGCCGATCCCAGCACCACGGTCGGCGGAACGGAAATCCTGCTGCCCGGCGAGCGCGAGCGTCTCCTGGCCGGAGAGGACACCGGCCCGGCGCAGACGCCGGAAGCAATGTTGCCCGAGCTGTTCGCGCGCCAGGCCGCCCGCGTGCCTGACGCCATCGCGGTGGTGTCCGAGGACGTAAGCCTGACCTACGGCCAGCTGGAGGCGCGGGCCAACCAACTGGCGCACTGGCTGGCGCGACGCGGCGTCGGCCCGGAGTCGCTGGTGGCGCTGGCGCTCCCTCGCTCTCCGGAGCTGCTGGTGGCACTCCTCGCGGTCCTCAAGGCGGGCGGCGCCTACCTTCCCGTGGACCCCGAGTATCCGGCTGAGCGGATCGCCTTTCTGCTCGCCGACGCCCGGCCCGCCATGCTGCTCACCGACAGCAGCACCCTCGCGGCCCTTCCCGACTCGGACGCCGTACAGGTCGCTCTCGACGACGACCAGATCATCGCCGCGCTCGCCACCCTGCCACGGCACGCGCTCTCCGAAGCCGAACGCACCGCGCCGCCGCACCTGCGGAACCCGGCGTACGTGATCTACACATCCGGTTCGACGGGCCACCCCAAGGGCGTTGTGGTGTCGCACAGTGGACTGGCGGCCCTGGCTTCGGCCCAGCGGGAGCGTCTGGCAGTGACGGCGGAGAGCCGGATCCTGCAATTCGCGTCACCGAGCTTCGACGCGGCGGTCTCCGAAATCGCCATGGCCCTGACCGGTGGTGCGACGCTGGTGGTTCCGGATTCGGAGGGGTTGTCCGGTGAGGGGCTTGGGCGTGTGTTGCGGGAGGGGCGGGTTTCTCATGTGACGTTGCCTGCGTCGGTGCTGGCGTCGCTGCCGAGCGGTGTGGAGGACGAGCTGGCGGATCTGTCGACGTTGGTGTTGGCGGGTGAGGTGTGTTCGCGGGAGTTGGTGGCGCGG